>CALYBN010000068.1 GCA_944414825.1 uncultured Rikenellaceae bacterium | reverse complement strand
GGGCCAACTCCATCGTGACATCGTTCAACCGCAACTTCGCCAAACGGGCCGACGGCAACCCGAATACCTACGCCTTTGTGGCTTCGCCCGAGATCGTGACGGCGCTTACCGTTGCCGGCGATCTGTGCTTCAACCCGTTGACCGATACGCTTGTCGATCGTGAGGGGCGGGCCGTGAAGCTCGATCCGCCGCAGGGCGAGATGTTGCCGCCGCGGGGCATGACGGTGGATGACAACGGTTATGTGGCTCCTGTAGAGGATGGAGCCGGCGTAACGGTTACGATTGATCCGGCCTCGCAGCGTTTGCAGGTATTGAAGCCTTTTGCTCCGCTCGATCCGGCGTCATTTGAGGGAATGCCCCTGTTGCTGAAGGCCGCAGGGAAATGTACGACCGACCATATCTCGATGGCGGGCAGCTGGTTGCGGTTCCGGGGTCATCTGGAGAATATTTCGGACAACCTGCTGATGGGGGCCGTGAATGCGTTCGGCGGTGAGACCAATCAGGTGTTGAACCAGTTGACAGGTACGCGCGACCGGGTGTCAGCCGTGGCAAAGGCTTACAAGGCTGCCGGGCTGAGTTCGGTGGTGGTGGCCGAGGAGAACTATGGAGAGGGGTCGTCGCGTGAACATGCCGCGATGGAGCCGCGTTTCCTGAACGTGAAGGTGATCCTGGCCAAGTCCTTTGCCCGGATTCACGAGACGAACCTGAAAAAACAGGGAATGTTGGCGCTGACCTTTGCCGACAAGGCCGATTACGACCGCATCCGGGAGGATGACCTGTTGAGTGTCCCCGGTGTGGCGGAGATTGCCCCCGGCCAGCCGTTGGAGGTGGTGATCGACCATCGTGACGGCACGCAGGAGCGGATCCATGCCCTGCATACGTATAATGAACTTCAGATCGCATGGCTCAAAGCGGGCAGTGCATTGAATTATAAAGGGTAACGATAGTAGTATGGAAAAGATTCGAATTGAGAAGGGGAAAATGGTCGTGCCCGACTGCCCGGTGATTCCGTTTATCGAAGGAGATGGCGTGGGACCGGAGATCACAGTCGCTATGCAGAAGATTGTGAATGCTGCCGTCGAGAAGGCTTATGGCGGAGTGCGGCGCATCGCATGGAAAGAGGTGCTGGCTGGAGAGAAAGCTTTCCGGAGTGTCGGCAGTTGGTTGCCGGAGGAGACGATGGAGGCTTTCCGGGAGTATCTGGTGGGAATCAAAGGCCCGCTGACGACGCCTGTGGGGGGCGGAATCCGCTCGTTGAACGTGGCGCTGCGTCAGACCCTGGACCTGTATGTTTGTCTGCGCCCCGTGCGCTGGTTCCGCGGTGTGGCATCGCCCGTCAAGGAGCCGCAGAAGGTGGATATGCACATCTTCCGCGAAAATACGGAGGATATTTATGCCGGCATCGAGTGGAATGCCGGAACACCCGAGGCGGAGAAGTTCCTCCGCTTCCTGACCGAGGAGATGGGTGTGACGAAGGTGCGCTTCCCGGAGAGTTCGTCGTTCGGCGTGAAGCCCGTTTCGCGTGAGGGAACGGAGCGGCTGGTACGTGCCGCCATCGAGTATGCCTTGGAACGGGGACTGCCTACCGTGACCTTGGTTCATAAGGGCAATATCATGAAATTTACGGAGGGCGGATTCAAGAATTGGGGATATGCTCTGGCCGAGCGAGAGTTCGGTGACCGGGTATTCACTACGCCGCAGTTCGAGGCCATCCGCAAGGCCGAGGGTGCAGATGCGGCCCATCGTGCCATGGAGGAGGCTCGGGCAGCCGGCCGGCTGGTGGTGAACGACTGCATTGCCGATGCCTTCCTGCAGAACACACTGCTCACGCCGGAGCGCTATTCGGTGATCGCGACGCTCAACCTAAACGGCGACTATGTCTCGGATCAATTGGCTGCCATGGTGGGCGGTATCGGCATCGCTCCGGGTGCCAATATCAATTACCGCAGCGGGCATGCCATCTTCGAGGCGACGCATGGCACGGCGCCCGACATTGCCGGGGAGAATCTTGTCAATCCCTGCTCGTTGCTGCTGTCGGCGGTGATGATGTTGGACTATCTGGGATGGCGGGAAGCCGGCGCATTGATTACGACGGCTCTCGAGAACTCTTTTGCCCGAGGAAGAGCGACGGCCGATCTGGCGCGATTCATGCCGGAAGGAACGGCTTTGACGACTTCGGATTTTGCGACGGAAATTGTTGCGGCATTATAAACGGGATGTGTAATTGATTAAGTGAAGAAAACCATGGAAAAGGATATGAAACAGGAGTACATCATATATAAGTTATCGGAATCGGTAAAGACAACGAGCCGGATCGATCCGGAACTTTTTGTCAAGTATAACGTGAAACGCGGTCTGCGCAACGAGGACCACTCGGGTGTATTGGTGGGTTTGACCCGTATCGGAGACGTCGTGGGATACGAACGTGTGGAGGGCAAACCGATCAAGGCCATTCCCGGTAAGTTATATTACCGCGGGGTGGATGTCGAGGAGTTGGTCCGCGGGGTGCAGGCTGAGAAACGCTTCGGGTTCGAGGAGACGGCTTTCCTGTTGCTGTCGGGCTATCTGCCTGATCCGGATGAGTATGAGGTATTCTGCAAGTTGCTCTACAATTATATGCCCTTGGAGCAGAAGACCAAAATGAATATTTTGGATCTGGAGGGGCAGAACATTATGAACATCCTGGCCCGCAGTGTGTTGGAGATGTATACCTTTGACAAGAATCCGGACGACACCTCGCGAGACAACCTGATTCGGCAGTCGATTGAGCTGATCGCCCGTTTCCCGACCATCATCGCCTATGCTTACAATATCCTGCGTCACAGTCTGCAGGGACGGTCGCTTCACATCCGGCACCCGAAGGAGGGGTTGTCGGTGGCTCAGAATTTCCTTTACATGCTCAAGGGAGAGTTTACCGAGATGGAGGTCCGGACGCTTGACCTGGCGCTGATGTTGCATGCCGAGCACGGTGGTGGTAACAACTCGACCTTCACGGTGCGGGTGACCAGTTCGTCGGGAACGGATACCTATTCGTCGATCGCAGCGGCGATCGGTTCGTTGAAGGGCCCGTTGCACGGAGGTGCCAACCTGGCCGTAATTGATCAGTTCCACCATCTGAAGGAGGTGATCAAGGATTGGACCAATGTGGCGGAGATCGATGCCTATCTGAACCGGATGCTTCGTAAGGAGGTATATGACCGTAAGGGATTGATCTACGGAATCGGGCATGCTGTCTATACGATTTCTGACCCGCGTGCGGTGCTGCTCCGTGAAATGGCCCGAGATCTGGCCAAGGAGAAGGGCCGTGAGGCAGAATTTGCCTTCCTCGAACTGTTGGAGGAGCGGGCTATCGAGACCTTCATGGCATTCAAGGGCAATCAGGTGAACAAAAGGGTGTGCGCCAACGTGGATTTCTACTCGGGATTCGTCTATGAGATGATCGGCCTGCCGCGGGAGGTCTATACGCCGTTGTTCGCCATGAGTCGTATCACGGGGTGGACTGCTCACCGTATCGAAGAACTTAACTTTGACAGCCGTCGCATCATCCGTCCGGCTTACAAGAACGTGGCCGAACTCAAGAAGTTCATCCCGTTGAAAGATCGCTAACCGTTGGTAAGGGAAACGGGAGTTGAAGCATAATCTTCGAGGCTGATCTGAGAATCTGGGCAGATCTACGGCCGTGAGGATTCTCCTGTTCGTATGGTTTCGAAGATCAGAAAACGAAGTCTGAAAAAACTGCGGGCCTTTGGGTTTCCGCAGTTTTTTTGTCCTGGAGAACAAGATGACGCGCCTCGCCCTGTCCCGAATATCCAGGCAACGAATTACTTCCATAACTCTATTAGCCGCAAGGATTCCCGCTCGGATGACCCGTATGCCCATTCTAACGAGTGGGAGTTTCTGCGAACTACAAAAATATCCTCTCGAGCTGTCCCACATTTCGACACAAAGCGTTATCTTTGCGCAAAATTCAGCAAACATGAGTGGTTTCTTCGGTTGCGTCTCGAAACGAGACTGTGTGGCGGACGTATTCTACGGCACGGACTATCATTCACATCTGGGCACCAAACGCGGCGGTATGGCCTTCTACGACGGCAAAGATTTCGTGCGTACGATCCATTCGCTTGAGAGCGCCTATTTCCGGAATAAATTCGAACCCGACCTTTCCCGATTTGAAGGATCACATCTGGGAATCGGCATCATCAGCGACATGGAGTCGCAGCCCATTACGCTTACTTCGCATCTGGGACGCTTTTCGCTGGTCACCATCGGCCGCATCGACAACATCGAGGAGTTGACCCAGGAACTGCTGGATCGACGTTTCAATTTCGCAGAATTGTCCGGTTCCAAGATCAACCCTACGGAATTGATCGCCATACTGATTTCTCTGGGCAGTACCTTCAAGGAGG
Organism: uncultured Rikenellaceae bacterium; assembly: GCA_944414825.1. Classification (GTDB taxonomy): domain Bacteria; phylum Bacteroidota; class Bacteroidia; order Bacteroidales; family Rikenellaceae; genus CALYBN01. Next base: position 26,946 of record CALYBN010000068.1, on the reverse strand, counting down.
GAATCGAATTGGTGCAGCAGAAGGTCAAAGGCTCCTGCTCCATGATGATTCTGACGACGGAAGGCATCTATGCCGCACGTGACAAATATGGCCGCACACCGGTAATGATCGGACGCAATGCCGACGGTTATGCCATAGCGACCGAGAACTCGGCCTTTGCCAATCTGGATTATGAAACAGTCGGTGAACTGGGTCCTGCACAGACCCTCTTCGTCACGGCTGACGGAACACAGGAGATCATCCCGGCTGGGAAGAAGAAACAAATCTGCTCGTTCATGTGGGTCTACTACGGCTATCCCTCTTCCTATTACGAAGGGGTCAACGTGGAGGATGCCCGCTACCGGTGCGGATGCGCGCTGGCTTTGCGCGATGCAGATATCCGCGACGTGGACCTCGTAGCGGGAGTTCCCGACTCGGGTGTGGGACATGCCATCGGATACTCCAACTGCCGCCACATACCCTACAAGCGGGCTTTCGTGAAATATACCCCCACATGGCCGCGCAGTTTCATGCCCCAGAACCAGAACATGCGCGATCTGGTGGCCAAGATGAAACTGCTCCCCAACGAGACTTTTATCCGTGATTCGAAGATGGTGCTGCTCGACGACTCGATCGTCCGCGGTACGCAACTCAAGGACAACATCGTCAAACTGGTCGAAGCGGGGGCCTCTGCGATCCATATTCGTATTGCCTGTCCGCCACTGGTTTACCCGTGTATATTCCTGAATTTCTCCACTTCGCGTTCCACGTTCGATCTTTTCACGCGGCGGGTGATCAAGGAGCTGGAGGGTACGGAGGATTTCTCAGAAGAGTTACTGCAGGAGTATGCTGATCCTTCGACTGCCAAACACGCTGCGATGGTCGAAGAGATGCGGAAAAAGATCGGAGCCGATACCTTGCGCTTCCAGCGCCTCGACGACCTGGTGAAAGCCATCGGTCTTCCCAAAGAGGATCTGTGCACACACTGCTGGGATAATTCGAGCTACCTTTAGTAGCGGGAGACGATTCTGAAAATTTGATAAGATAAATCTAACTCGTCCACCAGGATGAGACCTCTGTCTTAGAATTAAGGCGGCCCGATGTCTTCTCTTTCCCTTTTGTGGGGTTGGATGGGGGCTTATCCCTAGGGCGTGGATGTTCTCGAGTATTTGCCTGAGATTACTGTCAGGGAGTGTGAACCTATCGTAGTTTGCTGCCAATCAGGTGGATAAACTCTTCACGGGTGCGCATTTGCGAGAGAAATACGCCTGTGAAGGCTGATGTCGTGGTGGCGGAGTTTTGTTTCTGTACACCCCGCATCTGCATGCACATGTGGCTGGCTTCGATCACGACAGCTACGCCCATCGGGTTCAGCGCCTCCTGGATGCAGTCGCGGATCTGGACCGTCAGCCGCTCCTGAACCTGCAGCCGGCGGGCGAAGGCCTCCACCACGCGGGCAATTTTCGATAAGCCCGTGATGTAGCCGTTGGGGATGTAGGCCACGTGAGCCTTGCCGTAGAACGGAAGCATGTGGTGTTCACACATCGAATAGAGTTCGATATCCTTGACCAGTACCATCTGTTTGTACTCCTCGCGGAACCGGGCCGAGAGCAGAATCTCTTTCGGGTCGGCATCGTAACCCTGGGTCAGAAAGGCCATGGCTTTGGCCACCCGTTCAGGCGTTTTCAGCAGCCCTTCACGGTCGGGGTCCTCGCCCAGCAGGGTGAGAATATCACGGTAGTGTGCTGCGAGTTTTTCGATGACGTCAGGGGCAAAGAGCTCCTCTTTTTGGTAGATGCTGCTCATGGTGTGTTGTATACTTGGATGGCACAAAAGTACGAATTCCGCCGGGATAATAAAATTTTTTCAGAGGATTCGGCGGGTAGTGGCTTCGGGGGTGAGCCTCCGGTGTTGCAGGTCCACACCGGTGAGCCGGACAATTCCCGGACGTTTACCCTCTTCGAACGAACCCAGCGTATCTTCGAGACCCAGCGCTTCGGCTCCCGTGAGCGTGGCCGAGCGGAGCAGCTCCTCCAGCGGGGTATTGGGGAAGCATTTCAGCTCCTCGATCAGCGAAAGATCACTGTTTGAAGCGAGTGAATCGGTGCCCAGGGCGATCCGGACCCCTTTGCGGCGCAATAGGGTTTCGGGAGGGGTCAGTCCCGTGATATGGCGGTTGGAACGCGGGCAGAGCACCCAGGTGAGGTTCTCCCCGAAATGAGCTTGGAGCAGATCCACTTCGGCCTCCGTTACGCAGGTGTTGTGGATCAGCATTACTTTCCGCGAGGCGGGGATCTCGGCTACGATTCGGGCGGCGGGAGAGGCATAACGGTCGGTGAAATCGGTCGTGAGACCACGCTGGTCATACCACTGTCGCAGGGCACCCCGGTCGTGGAACAACTCCGCTTCGTCCGGCGTCTCCATGAAGTGGATCGACAGCGGAAGTGCCGTAGGGCCTGCAGCGATCGAGGCTGAGAAGGCATCCCGATTGAGCGAGTAGGTGGCATGCGGTGTAATCACGGTCGTGAGGCCCGCTGTCGTTGCCTGCATAGCCACGGATTGCAGGGGCGCTGTCGAGGAGCATCCCAGTCCGAACAACTCCAGAAAGTTCAGATAGCGGATATGGCTTCGGGTTTTGAGCTCGAACGTCGTGCTGCCGTTGCAAACGTCGCCTACGGCTTCTACTCCTTCCGCCCACAGGCGGGCATCCTGATAGGCTGCGGCCGCGATTCGTTCTTTCGATGTGAAACGCCCTCGTTGAGTACTCATCCCCGCTGCAAATTCGACAAACCCTCCGCCCGGTTTAATGGTGCCTTTCAGGTAGGACAGTTCCAGGTGGCTGTGGGCGTTGACCAGGCCGGGGATCAGAATGCCGCTATAAAACTCCACGCCGGCGAGTGAGTCGACCTGCTCCTCGGCATGCAGATCGAGGATGGTTCCGTCAGCGGATACCGTAATCACGCCACCGCGCATCCAGCAACGGGGGGTGTATACATAGTGTGCCGCTATCCTGCGGCAGGGAGTCCGTAACGGGTCCATAGCTCCGCAATTTATAGTATGTTAACAGTTTGCCGACCGAGTCGAGAGCGGTTTCCTTGGGCAGATAATAGGTAATTCGCAGGGAGTCGATCCGCAGGTTGGGTGTGGTCATCTCCTTGCGGTAGTTGGCAAAACGGATTTGCATTAGGGTGTCGCTCGACATGGCTTCGATCTGGACGGATTGCCTTTGGCGTCGTCGCATGCTCATCCAGTTGGTGTGGATCGTACGACGCCGTCCAGCTGTGTCGGTAAGCAGAATGAGGCTCCGCAGGTTGGGGTTCCGGTCCAGAGAGTCGATATAATAGCTGTAGTCGATCTGGTAGGTGCCTTTCTCGGTCGGAATGGCTATGGCCAGTCGGGCGGTATCCTGTTTCGTGCGGATCCGGATCAGAGAATCGCTGTAAATCCGGCGCCTGAGTATGGCCCTGGCTCGGGTTTCGATCGTGTCCAGATCGGCGACACGGCGTCTCAGAGCATCGTTTTCCCAATCGAGATCCTTGATGGCTTCGTTGAGAATATCTGACAAGCGAGCACTTTTACGTTGGGAGAAGTTGGTGATCGTATAGGTGAAATCGCTCACCGTATAGCCATATTTTTGAAGCACCGGCCGGTAGATGTCGATGCTGTCTTTGGATAGCCGCCCTAACCCGAAGGTCGAGTAGTAGGAGTTGACCAGATAGAAATCCTTGAATATTTGTTTCAGTTCACTGTCTGGAATAGTCTTTTCATGTTGACATCCGTACATCAGCACAGTCGACAGCAGTAGCAAAAGGTATGTGCGAAACGTACTCATAGGCTGAGGTCCGATTTGGGAATCATCTTCACGACGGTAAATTTAGTAATAATATAGTTCACGGCAATCACTGCCACAGCGATCCCGAGCAGGTCCGGCCACTGGACTACGACCGGATAGCTGTCCACCAGGAACGTCTCGGCCGGGATGCGGATCACCCCGAACTGCATTTGGACCCAGCAGAGGGCCAGTCCGAAGATCATCCCGCCGGCAGCCCCCAGCATCGAGATCAGCATCCCCTCGCGGAGGAAGATCCCTCGTACGAATCGGATGCTGCCGCCCAGGTTGAACAGCGTCCTCACGTCGCGCCGCTTGTCGATGATCAGCATGGCCAGTGAGCCGATGATCGAGAATGAGGCGATGACCATCACCAGCAGGATGATGAAGAAGATGCCCCACTTCTCGTAGGTCATGATGCGGTAGAGCGAGGCTTTCTGTTGGTAGCGGGTCTGCACCTTGAAATCGTCTCCCAGGCGGGCGGAGAGGACCGTGCGCACTTTGTCCGGATCGGCCCCCGGGCGCACCTTCACCATAGCTCCGGAGGCATAGCCCTCGTAGTCGAAGAGCCGTTGTGCGAATGAAAAGGGAACGATCACGTATTTGCTGTCGGTCTCGGCGTCGAGCATGAAGATGCCCGAGGGGAGGATCCGTTCCTCGCGGTAGCTGTTCAGCGGTATGAGTGTACTGAAACTGCCCCGGCGCGGCACGTAGGCGCGGATCGGGTCGAGCAGCGCCGTGCGTACGCCGAGGTTGTAGGCGATACCCTGTCCTACGAGTGCCTGTTCGATGTCACCGAACAGCGGTTGGTATTGCCCGGCCACGACCATGCTGTCGATCGGGACAACATGGCGGTAGAGCGAATCAACACCCCGCAGCGTGCCGATGTATTGCCGTCCGCGGTATTCCAGCAGGGCGTTATCCTCCAGGATCATCGACACCTCTTGCACGCCTTCGGTATTCAGCAGCAAGGTGCGTGGGAGGCTGTCCGTGCGGAAAACCTTGCCGCTGCGGGCCGTGACCAGAATATCGGGGTCGAAATCGCCGTACATGTTGCGCACCAGCTGCTCGAATCCGTTGAAGACCGACAACAGGATCACCATGGCCGCTACGGGGACTCCCACGGCGAAGGCGCTCACACCCGAGATGAGGTTGATCACCGAGTGGGATTTCCTGGCAAACAGGTAGCGTCGGGCGAACAGCAGGGCAAGCCGTTTCATGTACTGTGCAGTGTCTATTTGAGCAGGTTGTCGATATTCTCGATGTATTCCAGTGAGTCGTCGAGGCGGAACGTGATCTCGGGTACCTGTTTGAGCTGGTTACGGATGCGGGTGCCGAGGGCCTTGCGTACCAGCCAGTTGTTCTGCTCGAGGGCGGCCATGATGGCGTCGCTCTTCTCGAAGGGGAAGACGCTGAGGTAGATCTTGGCAAAGCTCAGGTCCGGGCTTACGCGTACGGTCGTCACCGATACCATCGCTCCCTGAACGATGCCGGCGGCCTCCTTGATCAGGATATCACTAATGTCCTTCTGTATCTGTCTGGCTACTTTCTGTTGTCGGGTCGTTTCCATGGTTTTCCATATTTTGCGCCGGGGCTGCGGACTCCGGTTGGCGGTTGTCGTTCTCTTGCTTGCGGGCTTTCCGGTCACGTCGCTCCGTTTTGCGGTCGGTTTGTACGCCGGATCTGGTGTCGGGTGTCTCGGGTGTGACCGTTTGGGCATCCGGAGTGGCAGGTTGAGAGAGGGTGTCCGAGGCTGGAACGTAGTTTGGATCGGCGACCATGCGTTCCAGTTCGCGCCGCCGGATCTTTTCGGCTACACGTTTGCTGGGCGGGGCCAGAATGCCGCCTTTGCCCAGCCGGTAGTAGAGCCCTGCCGAGACCTGGATGCTGTTGAGCGGCGAACGGAGTGGGTTCCCCTCATATTTGTTGCGGTTGCGCAGGATATCGCCGTAACCGAAGTAGTAGCGCCCCTCTACAAGCAGTTCGAATCGCTTGAGGGAGACTCCGATGCCGCCGCCGCCGCACAGACCGTAACCCCACCGGTTGTCGCGTGTAAGTTTCATCGGATAGTCGTGTGATTCGAGCAGCCCTTCGATTTTGCTGTACCACGAATAGTGTGAGTCGATGTTGTAGGAGAAGGTGACACCCAGGTTGATGAAGACTCGTACGCTGCGGCGGAAGAAGTAGAAATGTGGTTGCCAGAAGATGGGCACCATCACCGAATTGACCGTCCGATCCATGTAGGTCGTGGTATCGGTGGGCAGTTTGTCGAAGGTCGTGTATTGGCGGAATCCCTGTTGCATCAGCAAGGCATCTACCTCGATACCTCCGATGTAGCGTTCGCGGCTGTAGTATTTCCATGAAACGCCGCCCGAGTAGAGCCCCCATACGGTTCCGGTCTCCTCTTTCGGGAAGAAGGCGCACGTACCGCCGCCGAAGCCGCCGCGGACTCCCACGTAGTGCTGGGCCCGCACGGGTTGTATGCCGCACAGCAGGAGCAGCAGGAGGGTGATACTAATATGACGAGCCGTTTTTCCGGTCATGGTCTTTCTGTTTTGGTTACATTCCGAAGTTATTCATCACGTTGCCGATGCCGCCGCCGAAGGGTGAACTACCCGAAGAGGTGGTGCCGTGCCGATTGTCCGGACGGGTCTGGACCGGGGCCTTTATCTTTTCCTGCTCTTTGAGCATCTTCCGAATGCGGGCCTCTTCGGCTTCACGCAACTGGTCCGTAATTCGTTGCATGGTGATCGGGGCGAACAGCTTGTTCATATCGATATTGAAGCCCATCTCCCAGTTGACCTTGGTGACGATCTCCTCTTCGCCGCTCTCCTGGATGAACATCTCCACCCGTTCCGGCTGGCGGCGTTCGACCAGATTGCCCTTGTCCCAGGTGCCGTTGCCGTTCAGGTCTTCGATCACGCGGATACTCACCGAACCCGGCTTCACGAAGTTGAACCGGTGTTCGCCGCTCCGGGCATGGGTAATGGTGTTGAGAACAGTACCGCTCTGGTCCAGCAGTTCGAGGATGTATTCACTGTCCGGAGTCTTCCCGGTGACGTTCAGCACCAGGGTGGCATAGTTCTCCGGGTTCATGACCGTGAACTCGGCGCGCAGTGTGTCGTTGCTCTCGCCTGCCACATTGCGGAAGATGCCGGCCGGAAGCTCCAGACGGTATTTCTGCCCGTTGCTCCATGGCGCACTGAGGGTCCAGCGCCGCAGATTGGCCGTATCGCGCGTGAACGTGGTTTTCACGCGGTAGAGTTTGTCCTCTTCGCCGACCCGAATCAGCGAGATGCGGTTGCTGTCGACCTGCGTGAGCGGGTAGTCAAACTCGATGGCGATGTGTTTTTCCGGATTGACCTCAGCACCCACATCGACCTTATACTTGAAGGGATTCGGCTCCTTTTCCGGTTCGCGACCCTCTTGGAGAGCCTCCTCGCGGGCTTTTTCGCGTTTGAGGCGCTCTTTCTCCTGCTGTTTGCTCTCGAAGGCTTTCCAGCCCAGCCGCAGTTTCTGGGTCGTCGGCACGAGGTGGCTCAATGAGTCGTGTTTGAGATAGGTGATTTCGCCCTTCAGCGTATCGGGCAGCTCCTCGCCGGGCAGGTCGAACCATAGCGCGATTGAGTCGTGTGTGGGCTTCAGATACTCCCAGATGATGCGCGAGGAATCGATGCCTTCGAAACTCAGGCGTTCGATCTGGGGATGTTTTGCTCCGAAGTTAATGACGGCCAGGTGCTGTCGCGGGCGGGTATTGCCGGCCAGGTACTGCCGTTTGAACTGGTCGTCGGTAAAGAGCCGGAAGTAGAGTTGCGGCTCCGGTACCAGATACTGGCGCATGGTGTCGTACCAGATGCTGAAGGGCGGCATGTCGAGCGGATTGTAGGTGCTGTCCAGGAAGCCGATCCGGTCAACGCCCGGTTCGTACATTTGGTTGTTGTTGCGGTCGTCGACGGCGTAAATGCGGTAGTCAATCGGTTTGAGGTTTTCGGCGATGAATGTTCCGTAGTTCTCTGCCCGGGCGATGAAGTCTGGATTGGATTTGAAAATGGTCGAGTCGTACTCCGGGATGGAGTCTTTCTCCGCCGCATAAAAGAACAGGAAGGTCTTGGCCACGCTGTCGGCCGTATATCCGTCAGCCGTGTAGCCGGACATCACCAGCGAGTCGATCTGGTCGCCCGTCGAGAAGACATAGCGGAAACTGTGGAGTGGATTCCCCTCATTGTTATCCTGGATGCTGCTGCAGAAGTTGAGGGCATAGGTGGTATTCTCCTTCAGGGTGTCCTGAAGGTCGATCTGGATGCCGCGTCCGCGCAGGGTGAGCGACGGTTTTTTCTTCATGAACGGAGCCGTGAAGAACTCCTTCTGCTGGTCTTTCAACTGGACGTATTCGTCGAACTCGATATAGATACGCCGGCCCTTGAAGTTGGTGGTCCCGTAGGCCGGGGTCATCGCCACTACTTTCGGAGGCAGCGTATCGCGTGGCCCGCCTTGTGGGGCCATTGTATTGGCGCAGCGTACGAAGATCCACATGCCGAAAAAGAGCAGTACGGTGGTTCGTAGCAGCAGGTAACCGAGAAGGCGTTGGGCGGTATGTTTGGTGTCCGGAATCATGATTTTGCGGCAAAGATAGTGAATTTTCGCGGCTTACGGTTCAGTGGTCGGGGTTTCTGTGCTTCCAGAAGAGGTGGATCGCGGGTGGAAAAGCACCATGTTCCATTTGGCATAGAGGAACGTAGAGTCGGTTTGCCACGGCTGGAAGCACATCTTGACGTTGAGATAGGGCAGGTTCTCTTCGATGCTGGACTGGCGCCAGGCGAAAATCGTGTCCGCCCGATCACACACCACCATCACCATCTTCAGCTGTTGGAGCGAAGGAAAGACGAGCCAGCCGGCAGAATCCTGTTCGGCCATGAGGTCGGCATTTCGGGTCTGACTCCCGTAACGGCTGGTGAAAACTCCTGCGGCAGCATCCTCGTAACTGAGGACACTCCATTGGGAGGTGTCTCCATAGATGGCGTAGGCCACGACGCTGTCGGCAATGGTCAGCGGGCCGCCCTTTTCGACCTGACGGTAGGGGAGTATCTCGTAGCGGCAGTCGGTTTTGGCCGATTTGCACCCGGCGGTCAGCAGGATGGCGGTCAGCAGAACGTAGAGTGTATGTTTGACTGTTCTCATGATCTTGTTGTGTTTTCTTGCAGATTGTTCCACAGGGTTTCGATAGTTTGGTGTAGCAGGGGGTGGACGTAGCGTGGTATCACCTCCTGCAGCGGTCCCAGCACGAAGGCGCGTTCCTGGATGCGGGGATGGGGCAGAGTGAGTGTGGGTGTATCGAGCACCAGGTCGTCATAGAACAGGAGGTCGATATCCATCGTCCGGGAGTGGTAGAGCCGGTGGCCGTCGGGAGCGGTTTCTCCTTTGTGGCGACGTCCCATACTGCGTTCGATCGTTTCGACCGTGGTGAGCAGTTGCTGCGGCGTCAGGTCGGTCTCTACGACGAGGACTTGGTTCAGAAATCGCTGCGGTGCCTCGAACTCCCATGGATCGGATTCCCACAAGGCAGAGCAGGCAAGAATCGGGCCGACCGTGCGGGCGATCTGATCGCGGGCGGCGGCCATGTGGGCCGTCGTATCGCCGAGGTTGCTGCCGGTTATGAGGACTGCTTTTGCCATGGACGTGTAGGTGTTATCGGGGTAGGCGTATGATCAATTTGCTGATGGTCAGGGCAAAGTGTGTCAGGATGATTTTCGGATTGCCGTTTTGGGCCACCTGGGCCAAGGCCAACTCCATTTCACTAACGAGTTTTTCGATGTTGTGATTGCCGATGAAGGGGGAAAATTTTTTGCAGAACTCCAACTCGGCACCCCACAGGTAGGTGATATTGCTCATCCCGGCGTGCAGCATATAACTCTCTCGCAGCAGGCGGATGCTGTTGGCGAAGAAGCGTTTCAGCTCTTCCCGTCCCAGTGTGGCGGCATTTTCGGCCCATTCGAGCAGTTCCATGTGGCGGTCGTTGTAGCTCAGGCGCATCAGTTGTACGAACAGGTCGAAGTACTCCTGTCCGGCCCTTTCCTTTTCTCCGGCGATCAGTCGGCCGGCTTGCAGCAAGTCTCCGCCCGACAGACGGGCCATGTTGGCAGCCTGGTCAGCCGGGAGGTTGTAATGGGTCGTCAGGTAATTGGCCGTCGCCTCCATCGAGATGCGGGGCACCACCACCTCCTGTGTCCGGGACAGGATGGTGGGGAGCAGTCGGCTCGGGGCCTGGCTTACCAGCAGAAAGAGGGTCTTCTCCCACGGCTCCTCGAGGATCTTGAGCAGGGTGTTGGCGGCCTCGACGCGCATCTTCTCTGGCAGCCAGATCACCATGATCTTATACTCTGCCTCGAACGATTTGAAGGAGAGTTTGCGGATCACCTCATCGGCCTCGTTGCGGCTGATGATCCCCTGCTGGTTGTCGATGTCGATGGCCTTGTACCACATGGCCTCGTCGAAGTAACCGCCCGTGCCGGCCACCAGTTCGCGCCAGCGGGGTAGAAAATTGTCGCTCGTGGGCTTTGAACTCCCCTTCGACGAGGAGTTGACCGGGAATACGAAATGGAGGTCAGGGTGAACCAATTCTGCAATCTTGCGACACGAGGGGCACTGGCCGCAACTGTCGCCGTTGTGGCGGTTGGTGCAGTTGACGTATTGGGCATAGGCCAATGCCAGCGGTAGCGTTCCGCTTCCTGCCTCGCCCGTGAACAGTTGGGCATGGCTGATACGGCCCTCGTCGACGCCCCGTGTGAGCATCGCTTTGAGCCGCTCTTGTCCGATCACTTCGCTGAATTTCAAAATCTTTTTCCTCCTGAATCGATAAGTTGATTTGTTTGGTCTGTCCGGGGGCGCAGAGTACCCCCCCCCGGTCCGCGCCGAACAAAGGTATTCAAATATTCCCGGATATGAAAATCCGGGAAGGGCTATCGAGGTACGTTGCCGTATTTACTTTTTGCGCCGTGTGCCGCCCTCTTCCCGGCGTTGCCGGCGGTTGAGGCTGCGGATGGTCAGGAGCATGGCTACGATCACAGCCCCCTGCGAGACGGCAAAAAGGGTCATGTGCTTGGCCGAGATGCCCGGACGGAATGCTGCTTCGACGATGACCAGTGCTGCGGCGCAGGCTATGGCCATGCAGACTATTTTTTGGGTTTTGATTTTCATGGCCGTTATTTTTTACCGGTGTGTCCGAAACCGCCCGCGCCGCGTTCCGTCTCGGAGAGCATTTCGACTGCTTCCCATGTGATCCGCTCGAAGCGGGCGATGACCATTTGGGCGATCCGTTCGCCGGGTTGGAGTTCATAGGGCTCGGCGGAGAGGTTGGCCAGGATGACCCGGATTTCGCCTCGGTAGTCGGGATCGATCGTCCCCGGCGAGTTCAGCACCGAGAGTCCGTGGCGGGCGGCCATGCCGCTGCGCGGACGGATCTGCATCTCGTAGCCTTCGGGCAGCTCCACGTAGAGGCCTGTGGGGACCAGCATCCGTTCCAGCGAACCGATCCGGAGCGGCTCTGTGATGTTGGCCCGGACGTCGAGCCCGGCAGCCAGCGGGGTCTCGTATTGCGGCAGGTCGTATGCCGAGCGATTGATGACTTTTACTTTCATATCTTAGTTTATTTTCGTTTTACAATAGACCGAACCAGGGCCCGCAGGTCGATCCGTTCCGTGTGGGCTGCGAAGAGAACGAACAGGCCCAGCAGGATGGCGTTGCAGGCGTAATGAGCCACGGCGGGCAACTTCTCGGTGGCGAATCCGATGCCGTAGAGCACGGCGCCTGCCAGAACATAAAGTCCGATGCGGCGCAGATCATAGGGTGTGGGGCAGTACTTGCGGTTGAGGTAGTAGCTTACCGCTACCATGGCAGCCTCGCTGGCGAAGCGGGCCCAGGCCGAGCCATAATAACCCAAACGGGGAACGAGAAGCCAGTTGGCCAGCAGGGTGATCAGCAGTCCGGTGCCGGTGACGTAGATGGCGAAGCGCGTCTGGCCGCTCTGTTTGTACCAGAACGACAGGTTGAGCCACACGCCCGACAGGACATAGCTGCCCAGTACGACCGGCAGGATGAACATGCCCTCCCGGAATTCCGGTCCCACAAACAACGCAAACAGGTCGGCGAAGAGTTCGATGCCGAGGAAAATTGCCACCGAGACGATCATGAAATATTTGAGCGCTTCGGCATTGGTGCGCACGAAATCCTCCTTTTTGAAACTCGCCAGGAAGAATGGTTCGGCGGCCATGCGGTACATCTGGGTAAAGAGGTAGAGGATGACGCCGATTTTGGTAATTGCTCCGTAGATGCCCAGCGCCTCCAGCGAGGTGTCGGCCGGCAGCAGGTATTTGAGCATCTGGCGGTCGATGAACTGCGTACCCATACCCGCGATGCCGCTGATCAGCAGTGGCAGCGAGTAGAGAAATATTTTGCGGAGCAGCTGCCGGTCGATGCGGGGGGCGATGCCGCCGCACGAGGGAAGCAGGATCAGAAGCGTGGCACCGCTGGCGATCAGGTTGGCTACCAGTGTGTAGCCCGGATCGGTGGGGTCGGGGAAGAGCCCGGCGCTGGTGATCCGGGGCAGGCCGCTGTAAAAGAAGACGCAGAATGCGATGTTGATCAGTACCGAGATGACGCGCACTACCACGAAATGTGCGGCCCGGCCCTCCTGGCGCAGGCGGTCGAACGGGATGGAGGTGATGACGTCCAGCGTGATGATCGAGGCGATGAGCCAGACATAGGAGGGACGGTCACCATAGCGCATGATGGCTGCAATGTCGTTGTTGAACAGCAACGTGATGCCCAGAAAGAGCAGGGCGGCAAGGCTCACGGCGCCCCAGGTGGTGGCGAAGATACGGTCTTTCTCCTGTTGTGTGGCGGCATGTCCGGCGAAACGGAAATAACCCGAGTCCATACCCAGCGTCAGCAATACGAGCAGAAAGGGTGCCAGGGCATACATGTCGGTCACCACGCCATACTGCGCCTGGGTCATGAAATAGGTAAGATAAGGCGTGAGCAGGTAGTTGAGCAGTCGAGCCACGATACTGCTGATGCCATAGATGGCGGTCTGACCTGCGAGTTTCTTCAATAACATGCCTTCAAAGGTTTGCGACGAGGGCAAAGGTACGAATTTATTACGGCAACGGCAATAAAAAACAAGGTGTCTTGCGGAGGCTTCCGGCGGGGTTTGTGGAGAGCGTGGATCGTCTTATCTGCGCGGGGCTGTCGTCGGTGTGGAATATGAATAAGCAAAGGAAACGGGAGATGATCCCGGCCACAATGCGATTCGGTATTGCCTCCATCATTGGGGTGGGGCTTCGGTGCGTTCGGCCGTGTATGGTTGTGGCCGGGCCGAGCGGCTCTCCCCGGTAGGGGGCTCGATTTGGATACTTATGACCGGTGTCCCGCCTGGAAACTCTTGAGTGGAGTTATTCTGTTTGCAGGGCTTTCTGCCGCAGGCCCTCGATCTTCTGGATGAAGTCGTTGGCCGGGCTGCCGCCCACCATTTTGCCTACCAGCGTGCCGTTGCCGTCGAGCAGCAGGAAGGTAGGGTAGGCCTCCACACCATAGCGGCGAGCAATCTGCACACCCTCGCCTTTCTCGGCGTCGAATTTGGCATTGACGAAGGTCTTGTTGAAGTAGTCTCCAACCTTTTTCTGGGTGAATACCTCCGTGGCCATTATCTTGCACGGACCGCACCACGAGGCGTAGACATCCATGAAGACCAGTTTGTTCTCCTTTTTGGCCTTGGCCAGAATCTCGCTCAGCGAGCCGCTCTCGAATCGGATGCCTCGCGATTCTTGGGCCGAGGCGAACGTAAGCCCCAGCAGCAGGGCAAAACTCAGTATTAACAGTCGTTTCATAGTTTTCGTGTGTTTTTAGATTTGGATGTGCTCAATAGTCATACCAAAAGAGAACGGTCAGACATCCGTTTTTATTTCTCCTTCTGCAACTCTTTGGTCGAGAGCAGTCCGCAGGCAGCTTGGATGTCTTCACCGCGCGAGGCCCGGATGGTGGTGATGATCCCCTTGCGGGAGAGCGTGTCCCGGAAGCGGACCATGGCTGCTTCGTTCGGGCTGACGTACGGGGAGCCGGGAATGGCGTGGAACCGGATCAGGTTGATGCGGCACTTCAGGCCGTCGAGCAGGCGTGCCAGCTCTTTGATGTGGGCCGGGCTGTCGTTCATCCCCTGCAGGACGATGTATTCGAAGCTCACGCGGCGCTGGTGTGAGAAGTCATACTCTTTAAGCAGAGCGACCACTTGTTCGATCGGGTAGGCTTTCTGTGCCGGCATGATCTCGGCACGCTCGGCCGGGAACGGGTTGTGGAGGCTCACGGCCAGGTGCACCGAACTGTGCTCCAGGAATTCCCGCAGGGCGGGCAGCACGCCGATCGTGGAGAGTGTGATACGCGTGGGACTCCAGCCGTAGCCCCAGCCCGCGGTCAGGATCTCCAGCGAGCGGAGTACCTCCTGCAGGTTGTCGAGCGGTTCGCCCATCCCCATGTAGACGACGTTGGTCAGCGATGCACTCTCCGGGATGGACCGGATCTGGTTGAGGATCTCGCCGGCGGTCAGGTGGTGTTGGAATCCCTGGCGGGCCGTCATGCAGAAGCGGCAGCCCATACGGCAACCGGCTTGGGACGACACGCAGAGGGTAGCCCGATCGCCGTCGGGAATGTAGGCCGACTCGATGAAACGCCCTTGGAGGGTGTCGAACAGGTATTTCTTCGTGCTGTCGGCCGAGGTGGCCACCGAACGCGGCGGCAGAAGCCCCAGTTCGAAGCGCTCCTCGAGTGCCGTACGGTTCCGGAGCGAAAGGTCGGTCATCTGTGCGATGCTGTCGGCCCGTTTCTTGTAGAGCCACGAGGCAATCTGTGCCGCCGCAAAGCGGGGCATGCCGAGTTCTCGGACCGTTTCGGTTAGCTCCGGGAGCGTTTTGCCGAACAACCACTCTTTTGCCATGATGTACTTTTAAATTTTCCGGACTCCGATATAAAAACAGGCTGTCTCGCATTGAAACAGCCTTCTGTGGTGGAGAATACCGGGTTCGAACCGGTGACCTCTTGCATGCCATGCAAGCGCTCTAGCCAGCTGAGCTAATCCCCCATAGCGGGGACAAAGATAAGTGATATTTTCGGAAATACCAACCTTCGGGGCGTTGTTTTGTGTGAATTTTTCACGCTTTCTTTGGATGAAACGGATTGGGAAGGGGTGGTAATGTCTGGTGGGGTGCCTACCCTGATTTGGAAAGAAAACCATTCGTGTCCTGATTTTTTTCGAGGGAATTATTTTTTTTTAAATGATTCTTCCATATATTTGTAAGACTAAAAGGGAATATGTGTGTGAAATGTCACGCCGAAAAGTTCTAATGTGCTGACAGATTGCGTGATCTGCGAAGGTTTGCTGCAGTCGGGCATGGAGAGGGGTGTAAAAATTTCGCAACTGAAATAGACAAAATAATAATAACATAACGAAAATGGAACTTAAAAAATCACCCAAAGCCGACCTTGAGAATAAAAAAGGTCTTTTTCTCGAAATCGGTCTCGTCATTTCCCTGTTGGTGATGATCGGTGCTTTTGCTTGGAATCAAAAAGAAAAAGTGGTTGAAATTCTCGACCTCGGTACTGTCGAAGTAGAGGAGGAGATCATCGAGATCACCCGTCAGGATCAGAAATCGCCCGAGCCGGTGAAGAAAACTATCTCCGTGATGTCGGATATCATCAATGTGGTAAAGAATGATACGAAAATCACGACAGATATTACCTTTGATGATTTCTCTGAGGATGCCGTTGTGGTTGCCGAGGCCAAAGTGAGCGAGGAGCGCGTGGAGGATGATGCCCCGTTCCTGATCGCAGAGGAGATGCCCAAGTTCATGGGAGGCGACCTGATGGCGTTCCGTAATTGGGTGCAGGAGCGTCTGAGATACCCGACGATTGCTGCTGAAAACGGTATTTCGGGTCGTGTGACGCTGACGTTCGTGATCGAAAAGGATGGTTCTTTGACCAATATTCAAGTGTTGCAGTCGCCAGACCGTTCGCTTTCCGATGAGGCAGTCCGTGTTCTGGAGTCCTCGCCGAAGTGGACTCCGGGAAAACAGCGTAGCACGCCCGTGCGTGTAAAATATACGTTGCCTGTGGAATTCCGGATTCAGAACTAATCGGATGACTGTACGGTGGCCAGGTTGGCAGGACCGGAAAAGTCGCGAAGAGATATGATCAGAGGGTGTCCCAATAGGGAGACCCTCTGTTTTTGAGAAGACCCTCTGCTTTTGAAGGGGTACAGAAAATTTATGACAGATATTAATAAGACAGAAGAGTCTTGCACGGAGCGGGCGGTACTTATCTCCGTGGTGAAAGACAAACAGGATGAACGACAGGTAACCGAATACCTCGATGAATTGGAGTTCCTGGCCCTGACGGCCGGAATCGTTACCGTTAAACGTTTTACGCAGAAACTCCCTATGCCCAATTCTCGTTTGTATCTGGGCCCGGGTAAAATTGCAGAGATTGCTGATTTTATCGAGGCAGAGGGGATTGATGTGGCGATCTTCGACGATGAATTGTCTCCCTCGCAAACCCGAAATGTCGAAAAGGAACTGAAATGCCGTATCTCGGACCGCACCAGTCTGATCCTCGATATTTTCGTGCAACGAGCCCAGACCGCCTATGCCAAGACTCAGGTGCAACTGGCTCAGTATGAGTATATGTTGCCACGACTGGCCGGGCTGTGGACCCACCTGGAACGTCAACGAGGCGGTACGGGAACCCGTGGAGGTGCCGGAGAACGCGAAATCGAAACCGACCGGCGTGTGATCCGCAACCGCATCAGCAAGCTGAAGGAGGATCTGAAGAAAATCGACCGGCAGATGGCTGTGCAGCGTGGGAATCGCGGCCAGATGGTGCGCGTGTCGCTGGTCGGATATACCAACGTGGGGAAGTCGACCATTATGAACCTGATCAGTAAGAGCGATGTCTTTGCTGAGAACAAACTGTTCGCTACGCTCGATACGACGGTGCGGAAGGTGGTGCTGGACAATCTGCCTTTCCTGTTGTCCGATACGGTGGGGTTTATCCGCAAACTGCCCACGCAATTGGTCGAGTCGTTCAAGTCGACGCTCGACGAGGTGCGGGAGGCCGATCTGTTGTTGCACGTGGTGGATATCTCGCATCCCAATTTCGAGGAGCAACTCGATGTGGTGAAGCAGACCTTGCAGGAGATCGGGGCGGGGGATAAACCCGTATTTCTGATCTTCAACAAGATCGATGCATATCGTTTCGTGGAGAAGGAGGAGGATGATCTGACCCCCGCCACGAAGGAGAACCGTTCGCTGGAGGAGCTGAAGAACAGTTGGATCGCCCGGTCCAATACGCCCTGCATCTTTATCTCGGCCCGCGAGCGGATCAACATCGACAAGTTGCGGAAAGATCTCTATGGTATGGTTCGTGAGATACACAGCGGACGGTATCCATTCAATAATTTCCTCTATTAGGTTGGGAAATTTCGGAATATTTTCCCTACCTTTAACAAAATATAAAACCTTATCCTCCCATGTTACATGTCCTTGACCAGGAGAACACGGTTCTCAACCGATTCATCGCCGAACTGCGTGACGTGAAAATTCAGGCCGACAGCATGCGCTTCCGACGCAACTTGGAACGCGTGGGCGAAGTGATGGCTTACGAGATCAGCAAAACGCTCCGTTATACTCCCGTGACGGTGGAAACGCCGTTGGGTGAGGCGGAGATGATGTTGCCGGCCGAACAGGTGGTCATTGCGACGATCCTGCGGGCCGGGTTGCCCTATCATCAGGGCTTTCTGAACTACTTCGACG
This sequence comes from uncultured Rikenellaceae bacterium, assembly GCA_944414825.1. Lineage (GTDB taxonomy): Bacteria > Bacteroidota > Bacteroidia > Bacteroidales > Rikenellaceae > CALYBN01. The sequence goes on along the minus strand of CALYBN010000068.1, from coordinate 9,288 downwards.
GAGCGCAGAACGCTTTTGTGTCGGCCTATCGAAAGTACAGCAAGGACGGGACCTTCAAAGTGAAGGTGGAGTATATCTCCTGTTGTGACCTGACGGATAAGGTATTGCTGCTGGTCGATCCGATGCTGGCTACCGGAACGTCGCTTGTATTGACCTATAACGCTCTGCTCGAAAAAGGCGGTATCCCGAGTCATACGCATGTGGCTGCGGTGGTGGCCAGTGAGGAGGGCGTGGCCTATGTGAAGAAGTATATGCCGCAGTCGAAAACCACGATCTGGTGTGGTGCCGTGGATCAGGAAATGACGGTGAAGTCCTATATTGTTCCTGGTATCGGTGATGCGGGTGACCTGGCTTACGGTGACAAGCTCTAGTGATGAGCGATAGTTGGGGGAGTATTCAAATCTCGAGATGAAGAATGGGGTAGGGGCGGCCGCAGCCGTCCTGCGGATCACGACTGATGAGGCGGAAGCCGTGTCGGACGTAGAATCCGTATGCTGCTTCGTTCTGTTCGTTGACGTCGACGGTGCGGCATCCCAGCGTGCGGAGAGCGTGGGTCAGCAGGCGTGTGCCGAGGTGGTGTCCGCGCCAAGCGGGTTGTACGAAGAGCATTTCGATGTGGCTTCCGTTGACGCCCAGGAATGCGAGGATCTGTCCGCAGGAGGTGTCCGAGACGGGATGGGCGGAAACTGCTCCCTGCTCCCGGATACAGTAGAGGTTACATTGGCTGAAATAGCGTCCTATGATTCCCTTATAATATAAGAGGTCTGCCTCTGCCAGAAAATGGTGTGTAGCACGGACCGATGCCTCCCACACGGCAATGAGTTCCGCATGATCGGCGGCCGTAGCCGATTGTATCGGCAGTTCGGCGATCTGTGTGTGCGGAATTGGTGTGAGCATCAGAAAAAACGGCTGGGCGTGGTTGGGCAGAGGTGAAACAAGAGTGTCCTAGCGGCCGCTTCCCTCCATCATCAGGTCGTAAAGCTCCACGACACCGACCAGTTCGCCTTTGTCGTCGGTTACCAGCAGGGAGTGGATCTTGAAGCGTTGCATGATCTCCTCGGCCTGGGTGATGCGGGCATCTTGTGAGATGGTCTTTGGCGTGCGGGTCATCACTTCATCGACATTGATTTCGAAGAAGCGGTTCTGGTACTTCTGCATGGCACGACGCACGTCGCCGTCGGTCACCAGTCCCAGGATCTTGCGCCCTTCGGTGATGGCGGCTACGCCCAAGCGGGCATTGCTGATCTCGATGATCACATCGCTCAGTTTCATCGTGGGCGGTACGCAGGGCAGGTTCTCGCTCCGCATGACATCGCCCACCTTGGTCAACAGGCGCCGTCCCAGCGATCCGCCCGGGTGGAACCGTGCGAAATCTTCCGACCGGAATCCCCGTTCGTGCATCAGCGCGATGGCCAGGGCATCGCCCATGGCCAGTTCGGCCGTGGTAGACGACGTGGGGGCGAGGCTCAACGGGCAGGCCTCTTCCTTGACGGCGATGTTGAGATGGTAGTTGGAGTGTTTGGCCAGCGTGGAGTCGGGGCAGCCTGTCATAGCGATCACCGTATTGCCGTTATCCTGGAAGAAGGGGATCAGTTTCAGGACCTCATCCGTTTGGCCGGAGTTCGAGATGGCCAGGATGATATCATTGGGTGAGATCATCCCCAGGTCGCCGTGGTAAGCCTCGCCGGGGTGCAGGAAGAACGACGGGGTCCCCGTACTGGCCAGCGTGGCGGCAATCTTGCGGCCGATGTGGCCGCTTTTCCCCATGCCGGTGACGATCAGTTTGCCATTGCAGCGGATGATGTCGTGTACGGCGGCTTCGAAATCGGGGGTCAACTGGTCGGTCAGATTGGCTACGGCTTCGGATTCAACCTGGAACGTATGGCGGGCATTCTCGAGAATTGTACTCATAACAGCGATTTTATGACGTTTTCAAGATCGTTCAGTGGGAGCATGTTGGGGCCGTCGCTCAGGGCGTGGTCCGGATCCGGATGCACTTCAAAGAAGTAGCCGTCGGCGCCGAATGCTTTGGCTGCCAGGGCCATGGCTGGGACAAATTCGCGGTTGCCGCCTGTTTTGCCGCCGGCTGCGCCGGGGCGCTGTACGGAGTGGGTGCAGTCCATGATGACCGGTGCAAATCGTTTCATGTCCGGAATGTTGCGGAAGTCGACCACCAGGTTGTTGTAGCCGTACATATTGCCGCGTTCGGTGAGCCAGATGTCTTGGTTGCCGCTTTCGCGCACCTTCTCTACCGGATAACGCATGTCTTCGCCCGATAGGAACTGTGCTTTTTTGATGTTCACCGTGCGACCCGTCTGGGCGGCGGCTACGAGCAGATCGGTCTGTCGGCACAGAAAGGCCGGGATTTGCAGGATGTCGGCTACTTCACCCACCGGTGCAGCCTGATAAGATTCGTGTATATCGGTGGTGAGGGGAAGCCCGTACCGTGATTTGATGTCAGAGAGCATCTGCAAGCCCTTTTCGAGCCCCGGTCCGCGGAATGAACGTAGCGATGTGCGGTTGGCTTTGTCGAAGGAGGCTTTGAACACGATCCGGATGCCCAGCAGGTCACGTAGACGAGCCAATTCGCGGGCTACGGTGTCGAGCAGATCGGTGCTTTCGATGACGCAGGGACCGGCAATGAACAATGGCGAGTGGTTTTCAGACATGATTCCGAACGATTGGTTTGGTTGCGTAAAGGTAGGAAATTATTTCCAGACAGGGAGCGGCTCCGTTGAATTTTCGGCGGGATGGGGTCCTGCCTGAAGATATTTGAGAGGGCAGGAATCCTTACATCTTTTTTTTAGGGCAAAGCACTTGTAGTGCTGCTCGTTCACAGGTGATCTCGAGCGGGAAGCCGGGACCGGGCTGACCATCGATATCGGTTGTCTCGTTGGTTTCGCACGTAGCCTGCAGGTGGCTGCAGCGAAGATGTGCCACTCCGGGCGGATAGGCCCGTTGGTTGCGCATGCGGGACAGGTAGAGGAAAACAGTCTGGAGTGTTTCCAGTGGATTCTCTCCCTTGATAATCAGTACGTCGAGTAGTCCATCGTCCGGCTCCGAGAGATAGGCGAGTTTGAACTGTCCGGCGGTTTGGCCATTGAAGACGAAGAAGATAATGCAATTACCGTCGTAGTCGCCGCCGTCGGAATGGATCGTGATGTGCATCTTGCGGAAGCGCTGCAGTTCGCCGACGCCACCCACGTAATAGGCCAGTTTGCCGAAGGTGTTTTTGAGGATGGTGGGGGTCTTTTGCGATACGTCGGTGAAGAGTCCGCAGCTGAATACATTGACGAAATAGGTGCCGTTGACTTTTCCCAGGTCGATCGGGCGGAATTCGCCATCAAGAATCTGGGCGCAGGCTTTTACGATGTCGGCACCCCGAACCCCCAGCATCGACGCGAAATCATTGGCCGTACCGGCCGGAAGCACCGCAATCGGGATGTGAAGTTCGTGTTTCTGAAGCAGGTTGACCACATAGTTGACCGTACCGTCACCGCCTGCAATCAGGATATGGTGGTAAGTCCGGTCCAGATCGAACAGAATCTCCTCCTCTGTGGTCGCCGTGAAGGTAAGTCGATAGGGCGTCAGGCTGTAGCCGCGCTGTTGGTAGAGGGCGACGATTTCATCGAGCCGTGCTGCGACGAGCGTTTCGCCGGAAGAGGGATTGTATATGAATTTTACTCGCTTCATCGCTTGCTGGGTGTAGATTAAAGTTAGTCGACAATATGGTTGCGGAGGTTCTCCGAAGCGTAGGTTTGGAAATCGCCCTCTTCATCCGTGTAGACCAGATAACCCATCAGGTCGGGTCGTTGTGTGAGCAGGTCCTTCGAGCGCTCCAGCCCGATGATCATCATCAGCGTTCCGTAGAGGTCGGCCAGTGTGGCGTTGTCAGCGATAACGGTGGCTGAGAGCAGGTTGCTTACTTCGCTTCGTCCCGTTTTGGCATTGATGATATGGGTGATTTTGCGGCCTTGGGCGTCGGTGTGGAATTTGCGGTAGTTGCCCGAGGTGGCCAGCCCTTTGCCCGACAGGGAGAGTTTCACCTGCAGGTCTGCTCCGGGGATGAAGTTGCCTTCGACCGGTTTGTCGATTCCCACGACCCACTCTTTGCCGCGGGAATTGAGTCCGCGGCAGAAGATTTCACCGCCGATCTCCACCATATAGTTGGTGATGCCGCGGCTGTCCATCAGGCGGCCCAGCAGGTCGGCCGTGTAACCCTGGGCCACGGAGTTGAGGTCGAGCTGCATGCCGGGGATCTCTTTGATCAGGCGTCCGTCTTGTATGCGGATTTTCTGGTAGCCGACGTACCGGAGCAGGGAGTCGATATTCGGGTCGCCCGATTGCTTCTTTCCTGCGAAACCCCAGGCCTCGGTGATGGGTTTGATGGTGATATCGAAGGCGCCGTCGCTCAAACGGCTCAGTTTTTCGGATTCGGCGATGCAGTAGGCGATGTGACGGTCCACCGAGTCGGTTTCGCCCCGGTTGAGGCGGTTCAGCAGCGAGTGTTCGTTATAGACCGACATGGAGTTGTCTACGGCCGTGAATAGTGAGTCGACGGCGGCTTGCAGGCCTGTCGTATCGGCGCATTTGACGACGAAGTGGTAGGTCGAGCCTTGGGCGAAACCATCCAGCGTGATATAGTCGCTGTTTGGCTGCTGACAGTGGCAGAGCAGCAGTGGCAGCATGAGTATCGGCAGCAGATATGTTTTTTTCATAGGAATACTCCGATTTTGGGTGAAAGAGGAACAAAGATAGCGAAATTTTCTGATTTCAGCTCAGCTCCCGGCAATAGAGCGTGCCGCCCTCGTCGCGGACCACCGTAATCGGTCGGCCCGGTTCGATGAAAAGGCCGTTTTCGCCGGCGGCTTCATAGAGCGTGCCGTCGATCAGGACTTTGCCGGCCGGTCGCAGCGCAGTCCGTGTGATCCCTTGTTGGCCGACTAGGTGGCGGCTCGACGTGTGGGAGATATAGCCCTCTTCGGGGTGTAGGCCTGAGGTCAGTACGACACGTTCCCGCAACCGGGAGCGGCCTCTGAGAAAACGGCTCCCCAGCCAGATGCTGAGCAGCAGAGCTCCTGCCACGGCGATGATGACCAGGGCTACGGGTTGCAATATGATTCCTGCGGAGAGTTCTCCGGTGGGGATGTATTTCAGCAGGTCGGTGTCGATCATGGCGAAAGCCAGACCCAGTACCACGGCGAGAATACCCAGGATGCCGGTGATACCGAAGCCCGGGATTGCGAAAATCTCGAGCAGGATCAATATCACTCCCACGATGAAGAGAAAGAGTTCCCAGTTGGCGGCCAGTCCCTCCAGGTAGAGCGGTGCGAAATAGAGCAGGGCTGCCGTCAGGGCGACGATTGAAGGAACGCCCAGGCCGGGTGTCTGCAATTCGAAATAGATGCCGCCGATGATGAGCATGATCAGGATCCCCTGAAAGGCCGGATTAGTCAGGAAACCCAGCAGACGATCCATTGCGGTGGGTTCGTAGCGCGTGATCTCGTAGTCGGTGATGCCGGCTCGCTCCAGAAGCTCCTCCACGGATGAGACTTTCCCTTCGGCGAAACCCCATCGTATGGCCTCGTCGGCCGAGAAGGTGAGAACCTTGGTGGAATCAATGAGGCCCGGGATCGTGACGCTTGGGTCGACCATCGCTTCGGCGATGTGCGGATCGCGGTGCCAGCGCCAGGTGGTGTCGCCGTCGCGCACTTCGGCCACTTTGCCGTGGGCTTCGGCCGTGGCGCGCATCATGCCCCGCATGAAGCTCTGGTATTTGTCCGGAAGTGCTTCTCCGTTCTGGTTGACCACCGTTGCGGCACCGATGCTTGCCCCGTCGCGCATGTAGATGCTGTCGGCTGCCAGGGCGATCAGGGCTCCGGCACTGGCCGCCTGGTTGTTGACGAAAATCAGGACAGGCATCGGAGCGTTCAGAATCCGTGTCCGGATCGAATCGCCGGCATCGAGCAATCCGCCGTAGGTGTTCAGGTCGATGACTACGTAGTCGGCTTGTTGTTCGGCAGCCTGCCGCAGGCACTTGTCGGTGAGACGTACCGAGGAGGGCATGATCTGCTCGCGTAGGGGAAAAACATATATTTTTTTTACGGCTGGGGATTCGGTAGTGGCAGGTCCGTCGGTGGTGGCGGCGAAGCATGTCGTTCCCAGGAGCATGAGTGAAAAGAGTAGCAGACGGCGCATAGGCTGCGGATTTTAAGCGGCGGGACGAACAGTGTCCGGAGACAAAGTTAAAAAAATATCCGTCGTCGCGTACAGCCCTAAAAAAAATTGATAATAAGTTGGTTGCTTTCTAAAAATAACGTACCTTTGCGCCACGCTTTGGTAGTATCCGGAAAGAGTAAGGCGGATCTATCGTAAAGTGGAACCATAAAAAACATGTTATGAGCTATTTAACAGCAGAAAAAAAGCAGGAGCTTTTTGGTACGTACGGACAGTCTAACACCGATACCGGTTCGCCTGAGAGCCAGATCGCGTTGTTTTCTTACCGTATCAGCCACCTTACGGAACACCTCAAATCCAACAAACACGATTTCGGCACGCAGCGTGCGCTGTTGCGTTTGGTCGGTAAACGTCGTCAGTTGCTGGAGTATCTGAAGAAAGTTGACATCGAAAGGTACAGGGCCATCATCAAGGCTCTCAATCTGAGGAAATAAGCTCCTTGAAAAAGGCGATGGAGTAAAGGCAATTCATTGTGTAATTGCCTTTACTCACATTTACAAAGACACAATAAGAGGTTAAAACGATATGATGTACAATGCAACACAAAAGGTGATTCCTCTCAGCGGCGGACGCGAGATAGTCATCGAAACCGGAAAATTAGCGAAACAGGCCGACGGTTCGGTCGTGGTGAAACAGGGCGACACGATGTTGCTGGCCACGGTGGTGGCAGCCAAGGATGCCAAGGAAGATTGCGACTTCATGCCCCTGCAGGTGGATTACAAGGAGAAATATGCGGCCTGCGGTCGTTATCCCGGTGGCTTCCTCAAACGTGAGGCTCGTCCGAATGACAGCGAAATTCTGGTGGCACGTCTGATCGACCGTGCTCTGCGCCCGTTGTTCCCGGCAGATTATCATGCCGAGGTTTATGTAACTGTGAACCTTATCTCGGCTGACAAGGATATTCAACCTGATGCATTGGCAGGGCTGGCTGCTTCGGCAGCGTTGGCCGTTTCGGATATTCCGTTCGGCGGCCCGATTTCGGAGGTGCGCGTGGCCCGGATCGACGGTCAGTTCATGATCAACCCGACCTTCTCGCAGATGCAGCATGTGGATCTCGATCTGATGGTGGCCGGTACGCTGGACAACATCATGATGGTCGAGGGCGAAATGAAGGAGGTGTCGGAGGCGGTGATGCTCGATGCCATCAAGTTCGCGCATGAGGAGATCAAGAAGCATTGTGTGGCTCAGATGGAACTCTCCAAGGAGTTGGGCAAGGACGTGAAACGCACTTACTGCCATGAGACCAACGATGAGGAGTTGCGTCAGTTGATCATCAAAGAGACTTACGATAAGGCTTATGCCGTAGCCAAGGGCGCTACGTCGAAACACGACCGGACGGATAAGTTTGAGGAGATCGAGGCTGAGTTCTGCACGCGTTTCAGCGAAGAGGAGTTGGCTGAGAAGTTGCCGCTGATCAAGCGTTACTTCCATGACGACGTACTGAAGAAGGCGATGCGCAACATGATCCTCGATGAGGGGATTCGGCTCGACGGCCGTAAGACGGATGAGATTCGTCCGATCTGGTGCGAGGTGGGATATCTGCCCGCAGCGCACGGTTCGGCAATCTTTACGCGTGGTGAGACGCAGTCGTTGACGACCGTTACACTCGGTACGAAGTTGGATGAAAAGCAGATCGATGAGGTGCTGGTACAGGGTACCGAGCAGTTCGTGCTGCACTACAATTTCCCGCCCTTCTCGACCGGTGAGGCCAAGGCTGCCCGCGGGTTGTCGCGCCGGGAGATCGGTCACGGAAACCTGGCCTGGAGAGCCCTGAAGCCGATGGTGCCGGTGGGTGAAGAGAATCCGTATGCAGTACGTGTGGTATCCGACATTCTGGAGTCGAACGGTTCGTCGTCGATGGCAACCGTCTGCGCCGGTACACTGGCTCTGATGGATTCGGGTCTGAAACTCAAGAAACCGGTGTCGGGTATCGCCATGGGATTGATTACTGATACCAAAACGGGTAAATATGCCGTGCTGAGCGATATCCTCGGCGACGAGGACCACTTGGGCGATATGGACTTCAAGGTGACGGGTACGGCCGACGGTATTACGGCTACGCAGATGGATATCAAGGTGGACGGCCTTTCGTATGAAGTGCTGGCCAAGGCACTGGAGCAGGCCCGTCAGGGACGTCTCTATATCCTGGGCAAGATCCTGGAGACGATCGACAAGCCGCGCGAGGATTTCCGTCCGTTCGTGCCGCGTATCGAGCAGATGATCATTCCGCAGGAGTTCATCGGAGCTGTGATCGGCCCCGGTGGTAAGGTAATCCAGGATATCCAGAAGACGACCGGTACCACGATCACCATTACCGAGGAGAACAACAAGGGGTATGTCGACATCTTCTCGCAGGATAAGGAGGCACTCGAGGCTGCCAAGATGCGGATCAAGGCGATCGTGGCGGTTCCCGAAGTGGGTGAGGTGTACAAAGGCAAGATCAAGTCGATCGTCTCGTTCGGTGCGTTCGTAGAGATTCTGCCGGGTAAGGATGCCCTGCTCCATATCTCGGAGATCGACCACAAGCGTTTCGAAACGATGGAGGCTACCGGTCTGAAAGAGGGCGATATGATCGAGGTGAAGTTGATCGGCATTGATCCCAAGACCAATAAGTTGAAATTGTCGAGAAAAGCCCTGATCCCGAAAAAGTAGTGGCATAGTATTTGGGAATAAGAAGGAGGGACGAGTGTGTCAGAAGGGAATCATCGATTTCTCTGATAAACTCTCCCTTTCCTAATATTTGTCAAACGATGTGTTGTTAGGGAATGCGATTATTTTTTGAAAGTTTTGTGGTTGCGTTTAGAAATATATTGTTATATTTGTAACTAACATCGATTGAAATCGAAACAAATAGTGATAAGTTTTAAAATATTAACTGTCTTAACAATTTGATTATGAAAAGATTGGTAATGGTAAGCATGCTTCTTACCGTGATGGCAGTTCTGCTCTCGGGCTGTAACTGCTTCAAGCAAATGCAAAAGAAAGCTGATCAGATTCAGTACTCTTGCACTCCTGAGGTCCTGACGTTGAAAGGCTCTACGGTAAGCGCGG
>CALYBN010000067.1 GCA_944414825.1 uncultured Rikenellaceae bacterium | reverse complement strand
GCCACCGAAGAGAAAGAAAAGCCCGTGCTGATCATCGGACATACGGTGATGGGCAAAGGCGCTGTAGGAGCCGACGGCAGTTGCTTTGAAAATAAGGTCTCGACCCACGGACAACCGCTCTCGGCGGCAGGAAGTGATTTCGCCGCCACGGTGAAGAACTTGGGGGGCGACCCGGAGGATCCGTTCCAAATCTTCCCGGAGACCAAGGAGCTCTATACGATGAGTCACAACCGCCAGTGCGACTGGGCCAAGGAGCATCTGGCCGCTGAAGCCGCATGGCGGGAGCAGAATCCGGAACTCTCTGAGAAACTCGACCGTTTCCTGTCGGACATCACACCGGAGCTGGATCTGAGCCAGGTGGAGTGCAAACCCGATGCAGCGACCCGCGTTGCCTCGGCGGCCGTATTGGGTTATCTGGCCGACCATGTGGAGAACATGATCGTCGCCTCGGCCGACCTGTGCAACTCGGACAAGACGGATGGCTATCTGAAAAAGACCCATGCCTTTACCCGCGGTGACTTCTCAGGCAAATTCTTCCAGGCCGGCGTGGCAGAACTGACCATGGCCTGCATCATGAACGGTATGGCGCTGCACGGCGGTGTGATCCCGGCCTGTGGAACATTCTTTGTTTTCTCGGACTACATGAAACCCGCGATCCGGTTGGCTGCGCTGATGCGTCTGCCGGTGAAATATATCTGGACACACGACTCGTTCCGCGTAGGCGAGGATGGTCCCACGCACCAACCCGTGGAGCAGGAGGCTCAGATCCGTCTGCTGGAACAACTCTATAACCATCAGGGAGAGCGGTCGATGATCGTCCTACGTCCGGCTGACTGTGCGGAAGCGATTACGGCTTGGCAGATCGCCATGCAGAACCCGCGTCCGACAGCGCTGATCTTCTCCCGCCAGAATGTCAAAGACCTGCCCGCCTGCAACGGAGATCGCCGCAAGGAGGCACAACAGGCAAATCGTGGAGGTTATATCGTACGAGACTGTGCCGGGAAAGCCGATGTGGTATTACTGGGAAATGGTTCAGACGTAGGAACGCTGGTCGAAGGAGCTGCGCTGCTCGAAACTGACGGCATCAAGGTTCGCGTGGTATCGGTTCCGTCCGAAGGGTTGTTCCGCGATCAGCCGAAGGAGTATCAGGAGAGTGTGCTCCCGGTGGGAATTCCACGCTACGGTATGACCTCGGGATTGTCGGTAAATTTGGAACGTCTCGTGGGAGAAAATGGTTACATCCACGGCATGAACCACTTCGGATATTCGGCTCCGTATAAGGTGCTCGAAGAGAAATTCGGCTTCTGCGGACAGCAGGTCTATGAAGAAGTCAAAAAAATGTTGGGGAAATAATTCTCACAAATCATAAAAATGCAGACAGGCCGGAAACAATTCCGGCCTGTCTATTTTTCCTAGTAATTTGTCGCTCCGGGCAAAAGGAGCGTTTCTCTGCGCAGCATCACAGCAGATCGACCACACGCTCCAGCCCAATGCTGTGCGACCCCTTGATCAGGATCAACCGATCTGAAAGTGGGTGTTCCACGAGATAAGCTCGCAATGCCTCACAATTCGGGAACGCAGGAATTCCTGTCGCTTCGGCGGCTGCCATGAAATTAGCCCCCACGAGGTACTGCTCCCGAATGCGGTTTTCGGCCAATTGCTGCAAAACGGCCAGGTGTTCGTCTGAAGCATAACGCCCCAACTCCAGCATATCGCCGAGGATGACCGCCTTGGGACGGGTCTCGGCCTCCTGGGCAAAGTTCTCGATCGCAGCATGCATACTCGACGGATTGGCATTATAGCAATCAAGGATCAGCGTATTCTGCCGGGTCTCCATGCGTTGGGAACGGTGGTTATCCGGTTCATAACTGCCGATGGCCGCTACAACAGCCGCCGGGTCGACTTCAAAGTAGCGTCCCAGTGCCGCAGCCGCTGCTATATTATAACGGTTATAATCCCCCACCAAGTGGTTTTTAATCTGTCCGGCATCACGCACCGAATAGGCTACCGCCTGTAGCTGAGGACGTTGACGCACCATCTCGGAGAGCTCCGAACTCTCGGCCAGATAAAATGCCACACCGTGATGCGCCGCCAGGTAGTCGTACAACTCCCCCTTGCCGCGCATGACACCCTCCGGACCGCCAAACCCCTCGAGGTGTGCCCGGCCGATGTTGGTGATCAGGCCGAAGTCAGGTTGCGCGATGCTGCACAGTTGTTCGATCTCACCGCAATGGCTGGCCCCCATCTCTACAATGCCGAACTCCGTATCGCGCTTCATGGCCAACAGGGTGAGCGGCACTCCGATATGGTTATTCAGATTGCCGCGCGTCACGCTCACATTATAATTGCAAGCCAAGACCCGGGCTGCCAACTCCTTGGTTGTAGTCTTCCCATTCGATCCGGTGATAGCCAGGATCGGAATGCCCAGCACCCGGCGATGGTAGAGTGCCAAGTGTTGCAGCGTGGCCAGCGTATCGTCCACCACCCGGTAGCGATCCGAGACTGCCACCGTCGGATCGTCCACCACAGCATAAGCCGCTCCCTGTTCCAGTGCAGCCGCAGCAAAACGGTTGCCATCGAACGACGCTCCCCGCAGGGCAAAAAAGATGGAATCCGGCGCCACATTCCGGCTATCGGTCGAAATCCGGGGGTGTTTCGTAAAGAGATTATATAAATCGGTCACCGGATTTGTATTTAACGTCATCGATAAACTTCTTGATATTCTGTTCGTCGGAACGGGGACAAATCATCAGCACGTTGTCCTGATCCACTACAATATAATCCTCCAGTCCCTCTGCCACCACAATCTTACCGTCTCCAACCTTAAAAATGCAATTGTGCGTATTGTAAAGAGCGCTGTTGTGCGGCACGACATTGCCGTTCTCGTCCTTCGGAGAGTGCTGATACAGTGCGCCCCAGGTCCCGATATCGGACCACCCGAAGTCACTGCAACGCACATAGACATTCTCGGCTTTTTCCATTACGCCGAAATCGATCGAAATGCCGCGGCACTCAGGGTAAATCTTCTGGATATGCTCCTCTTCGGCCGGCGTACCAAAATAGTCGGCCATGGAGTCAAATAACTGATAAGTATCAGGCAGGAACTCATCCAGTGCCCGAAGGATGGTCTCCACTTTCCAAATGAAAATACCGGCATTCCAGTAAAACTCACCGCTCTCGACAAAAACCTTGGCCATCTCCAGATTTGGTTTTTCGGTGAAGGTTTTTACCCGGCTGATCGACGAGCCCGGGATACACGGCTCACGCTGGATATAGCCATACCCCGTATTGGGATGATCGGGACGGATACCGATAGTCATCATGGCATCGTGCGTATGCGCAAAGGAGACCCCCTCCTCGATCACGCGGCAAAACTCCGCCTCGTTAAGAATCAGGTGATCGCTCGGCGTCACGATCATGTCGGCATCCGGTGCCACAGCCCGCAAGCGGAATGCCGCATAGGCAATGCAGGGAGCCGTATTACGCCCCAGCGGTTCACACAAAAGCTGATCTTCACGCAGTTCCGGGATCTGATCCAGCACCAGATCCTTATACGAAGCATTGGTCACCACCAGGAAGTTCTCGACCGGAACCACCGGAAGAAAGCGTTCGAACGTACTGCGGATGAACGTTTTCCCCGTTCCCAGGATATCGAGAAACTGCTTGGGTTTCGACCCGCGACTGATCGGCCAGAAACGGCTGCCGATGCCTCCGGCCATGATCACACAATATTTCTTGCTGTCCATCAGTTTTTAATTAGATTCTATAACGAAATTAATACAAATTTAAGACAGATTTCCAAATTTCACTTTTACGAAACATAATTTCACGATTTTTAATCTAATTTTCAATTTTTTCCTAGATCGCAGAGTTTTGCTTACCTTTGCATGCTGAACGCCGGATGGATGCCGGATAAAATGATTGGACCATGAATATACGATTCTTCACCGTACCCAACATACTCACCCTCTCGAATCTGATCTGCGGGTGTCTGGCCACGCTCTATGCCCTGCGTTTCGACGATCTGCAGATCGCCTTCGCACTGGTGGTGGCTGCCGCCGTCTTCGACTTCCTGGACGGCTTCTCGGCCCGACTCTTCCATTCGTACTCCGAACTGGGCAAACAACTCGATTCGTTGTCCGACATGGTCAGCTTCGGCGTAGCCCCCTCGGCCGTGCTGTTGAGCATCTACCAGGCTGCCGGAGGCATCGGAGCCTGGGGCTTCGTCGTATTCGTACTGGCAGCCTTCTCGGCACTGCGGCTGGCAAAATTCAACATCGACGACAGCCAGACCGAAGAGTTCGAGGGGATGCCCACACCGGCCTGCGCGCTGTTCGTCACGGCAGCCGGATACCTCTATGCGGCGGGTTTATACGATGTACGTCCACTTTATGTGTTGATCGTAGCCCTCGGGCTGTCGTGGTTGCTGATCAGTCCAGTGCGGATGTTTGCGCTGAAGTTCCACAGCTACGCCCTTAAGGGCAATGAGTTGCGCTACGGTTTTGTCCTGCTTGCCGTACTGGCTCTCGTGGTGTGGCAGATCGTTGCGATCCCCTTCATCATCCTGGCCTACATCCTCGTCTCGGTGGTGCGCGACCTCGTCTGCCGGGCCCGCTAAAGTGGCGTCGAAAGAAGGATCGGACGCATTTCAGATATTTTTATTAACTTTGCGCGAAATTTTAACTGTAACGGCCACATGCGAATAGCCATGTCACGTGTTCTTCTGGTTCTGCTCCTTGGAACGATCTTTGTATCGGGCCCCGCAGGGAACATACGCGCTCAGGACTATACGCAATTCCCCGGGAACAGCAACAATACCGCCAGCCGTTACGGCGACATGAGTACCGTGGGAGGCAATCCTTTCGCCATCGGACAGGAGGGGGAAGAGGGGAAAACCGCACAGGATACCACCAAAAAGAAAAAAATCCGGAAACCGCTCGAATCCTACTTCTTTAACGATTCGATCCGTATGCAGCCCAACTTCGTATGGAACGTAGACACCTATCGAAATAAAATCACGATGAGCGAGATCGACACGGCACTCTACCTGCACCAAATCGAGTATCCCTACTTCCGTCGGGGCGTGGGCGACGCCATCCAGGGCAACTTGGGCGGTGCCACTATCCCGCTCAACTATTTCGATCGGCCGCAGTACGAAAACTTCGCCTTCGCACAGGCATTCAACACATACTACTGGTTCCCGGACAACACCAATTTCTACAACGTCAAGGCGCCGTTCACCCATCTGGACTACTGCATGGCGGGACAGAAAAAATACTACGAGGAGATCTTCGGCATCACCCACGCCCAGAATATCTCGCCTTCGAGCGGCTTCAACGTCGACTACAAAAGCCGGGGAACGCGCGGTATCTACAACTGGCAGAAAGGCCGGGCCAAGAACCTCTCGATGGCCTTCTCTCACACCGGCAAGAAGTACAGCATCCATGCCGGTTACATCTACAACACGATCAACAACAAGGAGAACGGCGGCGTAGTGCAGGATCGCGACATCACCGATACAATTTTCGAACTGCCCGAGAATGTACCGGTACGTCTGCAGGATGCCCGCAACATCATCAAGAACAACACCTACTACGTCATCCAGTCATACGGTATGCCCCTGCGCCGGCTTACCGACGAAGACTTCTCGATCGCCGACCGTTCGTCGGTTTTCTTCGGACACGCATTCCAGTACAGCCGCTGGGCCAGGAACTACACTGACACGCGAAATTCCAGCGGCGACTATTACCAAAACTGGTACGTCAACCCCGAAACCACGCACGATTCGATCTTCGAATCGCTCCTGTCGAACCGTCTCTTCATCCAGCTCCAGCCGTGGGACCGCAACGGCATCGTGGGCGTGATCGACGGCGGGATCGGCATGGATAACCACCACTACTATCAATTCCGCCCGGGAGACTACCTGTCAGGCAACCTGAAAGGTGTCAACAAAACAAGTTATTACGTCTACGGCTCGGCGGAAGGCAAGTTGAAACGCTACCTGGATTGGGGCGGGGACATTCTGTTCCACCCGATCGGCTATCGTAGCGGCGACATCGACATCGGCGCCCACCTGGCGGTGAGTGCCTTCGTCAAAGGACATCCCATCACTCTCTCCGGTAAGTTCAGCTACGGGCGCCGATCGCCCACCTACTGGAGTGAGCAGTACTACTCGAACCACTATGTTTGGTCGAACTCCTTCGACAAGGAGAATGAGACCCGAATCGAAGCCTCGCTGGAGATCCCCGCCTGGGGGCTCGAGGTCAATGCTTGGCAGAGCGTCGTAAAAAACAAAATCTATTACGACGCCAACTGCCTGCCGGCCCAGGAAACCGGAAGCGTGAGCGTATCGGGTCTGTATGCTAGAAAGGATTTCCGCGCAGGCGGATTTCACCTGAACCACAGGGTATTGCTGCAATGGAGTACGTCACAGGAGGTGATTCCAGTTCCGTTGGCCAGTGCCTATCTCTCCTACTATTTCGAATTCAACGTCGTGAAATCGGTCCTGCGCATGCAGGTCGGTGTCGACATGCGGTATAACACGAAGTTCTACACGTTCGGATACAATCCGGCCCTGTCGACCTTTTACAACCAACGCGAAAAAGAGGTGGGAGGATACCCGATGATGGATGCTTTCGTAAACGCCAAATGGAAGCGTATGCGCATCCTAGTCAAATATCAGCACATCAACGACGACCTGTTTGGAGAACGCAACTATTTTTCGCTGTTGCACTATCCCCTCAACAAACGGGTCCTCAAACTGGGATTCTCCTGGAGTTTCTACGATTAAGCTCCTAGCGGCCTGAGTGCAGCCCGCAAAAGAGATTTTATGATCAAAAACATTTTTGTAAGTGCAACGGTTCTTATTTTAACACTATTTTACGGTTGCGACACCGCCACGGATCACGTCAAACAAAACAGAGACAAGGAGTTGGTCGTGGTCATGGACATCGACATGCCGGGATACTTCGTCCTCAACGGCGAAAGTTACGGTTACCAGTATGACCTGTTGAAAGATTATGCACAGGACAGAGGCATGAATCTGCGGGTCATCGTCGGGAAAACCCATCGCGAAGCCGAGAAATTGCTCGAACGGGGACAAGCGGATCTTGTTGCCGGTCTCTCGACGCAAACCTTGCCGTCGATGGAGTCTCCGAGCAACGTCCCGCTCTACACGACCTCTTATGTCATACTCACCGGAGTGAAAGAGGCCCGGACGTTCGGCACCCGAGAACCCTTTTCGCTCCCCGGCGAACTGCGCGGCAAACGCGTACTGATCTCATCCGGATTCAAATCTTCGAAAAACTACGATCCCCTGCTCGATTCGTTGCGCGGCAGCGATACGTTTCTTTCGGCCCGCAATGCCATGGAACTGATCGAAGCTTTGAGCGACGGCAGATACGATTATCTCATCTGCGAGAAGAGCGAGGCTCAACTGGGATGTGCATTGGTACGGAATATCCGTCAAGTGTACGACTTTTCGGAACGGATCCCCGTGGATGCTACCTTCTCGCAACAACAGCGGGGAACAGCCCTCCGGGAGGATTTCTCGACGTGGCTGGCCGATTATCGCAACGGCAAAGAATACGCCATGCTCAACTGTCTCTATTTCGAGAAGGGAATTGTCGGGCAGCTCATCGGCGAACAGACCGGGCGGAGCGATGGAGGCATTTCGGCCTACGACAACATCATCCGCGAAGTCAGCGAACGCGAAGGTTTCGACTGGCGCCTGCTCTCGGCCATCGCGTACAGCGAATCGCGGTTCAACCCCTATATCGTCTCAAACAAAGGTGCCAAGGGGCTGATGCAGATCATGCCGGTGGTAGCGCGGCAGTTCAACATCTCGGATTCGGAGGTGATGAAACCCGAGATCAACGTCATGCTGGCAGCAAAACTGCTCAACAAGATCGAACGGACGCTCCGCATATCGCCATCGGCATCGTATGCCGACCGGATGAGCATCATCCTGGCCTGTTACAACGGCGGCATTGGCCACGTGCTCGACGCCCGGCGTCTGGCTGCCAAATACGGAGGCAATCCCGACTCCTGGGCCGACGTATCGCTCTTTCTGCAACGGAAAGCCGATCCGGCCTACAATCAGGATGAAGTAGTGCAGTGCGGTACTTTCAACGGTAGCGGGCAGACCCTGGCCTTCGTCAACACCGTCATGGACCGCTATTCGACCTATTGTTCTACGGTCAAAAGGTAGTATTCAAACCATATGGCAACAAAAGCCGCATCCTTCAAAAAAGGATGCGGCTTCTTTTTTCTCGAAGGCCAGCCACACAAAGGGTCGGCTCGATTCTATCTACACCACACTATCGCCGGGCAGCCGCTCTGTGTCGGCCGATCGTACGGATGATCCGACCTCCGATATAGATCAGCGACGTGGACGCGATCATAATAAGCCAATCGACAAACGAGACGGGCACCGTGCGGAACACACCGTCACCAAAGGTAACAATCAGAATCTGTCCCGCCAGGATGGCCAGCAGAATCAGCAGGAAGCCCTTCGAATGTTTCATATCACCATGCACCCCGCCATGGGCATCGAAAGCACGTGCATTGAACAGGTTCCAGAACTGAAGCAGCACGAAGGTCGTGAAGAAGATCGACAGACGGTAGATAGCATCATGATTAACCGGATCGGCATAGTTGCTGCCCGTAATCGTAATGCTGTCTCCCCAGTGGATCAGCATCGTCAGCAGTACCACCACAAACACCGACCCTGTGATCAGAATATTGGCCAGCATGCTACGCGTGATGATAAAGTCGCTGTTCTTGCGCGGCTTATCCTCCATGACCCGGGGGTTGGGCGGCAGGGAGGCCAGCGCCATCGCCGCAAAGGTATCCATGATGAGGTTCACCCACAGGATCTGCGTCACCGTCAGCGGCAGGGCATCGCCGAAGATCGACCCGAAGAAGACCACAACCATCGCCGCAAAGTTGACCGTCAGTTGGAACAATACGAACCGCTGGATATTCTTATACAGCGACCGCCCCCACATCACGGCCGTAGCGATGCTGCTGAACGAGTCGTCGAGAAGCGTAATGTCGCTCGCCTCCTTAGCTACAGAAGTTCCGGTTCCCATCGAAAGGCCCACTTGTGCAAAATTCAGCGCCGGGGCATCGTTCGTCCCGTCGCCCGTCACGGCCACTACTTCACCCTTCTGCTGAAGCAGGCGCACAAGGCGTTGTTTATCGAGCGGGCGGGCACGCGACATGATTTTCAGCCCTTGCACACGGTCGAGCAGCTCCTCGTCGCTCATGGCGGCAAACTCTACGCCCGTGATCTGATTGCGGTCCGTATCCACAGTATCGTCCCAAAGCCCGATCTGGCGAGCGATTTCGCGCGCCGTGGCCGGGGTATCGCCCGTGACGATTTTCACCTGTATACCGGCATTCAGACAGCGTTCCACAGCCTCCGGCACATCATCGCGCACCGGATCAGAGATAGCTGCGATCCCCACAAAGCTCAAACCGCCCGCTTCGAGTGCCTCCTGACACGTGACAGCTGCGGTCTCCTTCAGAGCAAAGCCAAGCGTACGCATCGCTTTATTCTGGAAAGCCCGCAAGGTCTCCTCCACCTGTGCATCCAGGCCGTCTGCCGTACACATTCCGCGTACAATCTCGGGCGCCCCTTTTACGTAGAGGGTGCGGCGTCCCGTAACGGCACTCTCGACCAGCGTAGCCATATATTTCCGTTCCGTGGAGAAGGTGATCTGGTCCACCACCGCAGCAGCTTCGCGCAAAGCCGCATAATCCACACCCCGGTCACGCTGCCACAGCAGGAGAGCTCCCTCGGTCGGGTTGCCAATCACCTTGCCCGCAGCATCCAGAAACGCCGTAGAATTGGCCGCGATCAGTTCATCAAGCAGGGCATCGGAGGAATCGCCGTAGCGTTCGATCCGATGCACACGCATCTCGTTGCGGGTCAACGTCCCGGTCTTGTCGGTACAGATCACCGTCACGGCTCCCATCGTCTCGCAGGCGTGCATCTTGCGCACAAGGTTGTTGGTCTTCAACATCCGGCGCATGCTCATGGCCAGGCTCAGCGTGATGCTCATCGGCAATCCCTCCGGGATGGCCATCACCATAATGGCAACCGAGACCATGAAATAGCTCAGCAGTTTATTAGCCAC
>CALYBN010000066.1 GCA_944414825.1 uncultured Rikenellaceae bacterium | reverse complement strand
TTGCACGACGACTGATCCAGAATATCACCATTCTCCACGCCTAACAATTTATAGGGGCCGCTCACCTCAAACCGAATGCTGTCGGAAGCGTAGGGCACAAAACGTCCCCGGGAATCAAGAATATCGGCCGTCACGCACACTACATCTGTCCGGTTGGCTTTGATCGACTGCCGGTCGGCCGTCAATTTGATAGAAGCAGGTTTCCCGGCCGTCGTTGTACTCTTGCGAGCGATCTCCTTGCCCGCTTTATAGGCCACGGCGGTCAACGTTCCCGCCTTATAGGGCACCTTCCAAACAATCTGCAGTTCTGACGGGTCCATCTTCTGGCGGCCCAACGAACGACCGTCCTGGAACAACTCTGCCTCATCTCCATTGGTATAGACCACCACTGGAATCTCGACGCCCTCCTTGCCGGGCCAAGTCCAGTGCGGAAGCAGGTGTACCATCGGACGATCGCTCCACAGGCTCTGATAGAGATAATAGCTGTCTTTGGGGAAGCAGGCCAAATCTATCACACCGTAGTTATTGGTGCGAGCAGGCCAGCCCCACGATTCGCCCAGGTAGTCGAAGGCCGTCCAACGGAACTCTCCGATGAAGAAATCATTGTCGCGTGTCTGTTTCCATTGCTCACGAACCGTGATCTTGCGAGTTTGGTTGTCATACCCCGAAGCATAACGCATATCAAACTCCGGGAACACCTCCTCTTCGGTCAGGTCGGGAATCGGGAAGATATTGTCCGGAAGACCTTTTTTTATCCATGCCGGCGGAGTATCATAGGCATTAAAGGAGGATTTGGTACGGTAAACACCTCGCGTCTGGCGCGTATGCGGAATCTCGGTCCCGATGGCCAACTTCTGGGGCTGTTCCTTACGGAATTTGGCCAAGTCGCCGACACCCTCTCCATTGGCATTGAAACCGGCAATATCGAGATACTCGGTCAGAGCCCAGGCCTGCGTCGTAGGACGGGTTGGATCGAGCGTATGGAACATCTTGTTGATGCAATACTGCAGATAAAGATGGCGATCGTATCCCCACACCTCATTTCCCATACTCCAGATCATCACACAGGGATGATTCCGGTCGCGGCGGATAAAATCGGCCAGGTCTTGTTCCCACCAGTCCAGGAAGTAACGACCATAGTCATTCTTTGCTTTCTTGGAACCATTCCATTGATACCAACCATCAAACAGTTCGTCCATCACCATCAGCCCCATCGTATCACACATAGCATAGAACTCGGGCGGATAGGCATAGTGTGAGGTCCGGACGGCATTACACCCCATCTCTTTCAACATCGCGAGGCGTTTATGCCACAGGTCAAGCGGAACGGCCGAACCGACCACGCCCATATTCTGGTGCATGCACACGCCCTTGAACTTCATCGGCACGCCATTGAGCCGGAAACCATCGGGAGCTGCGAATTCCGCCTTGCGGATTCCGAACCGGGTC
The DNA here is from genome assembly GCA_944414825.1 of uncultured Rikenellaceae bacterium. Taxonomy (GTDB): domain Bacteria; phylum Bacteroidota; class Bacteroidia; order Bacteroidales; family Rikenellaceae; genus CALYBN01. Next base: position 12,574 of record CALYBN010000066.1, on the reverse strand, counting down.
GTATACACATCCACCACTTTACCCTGCTGCGCCACCTCGGTCCGCAGGTAATACACGGTCGGTGAGTCAGGGCTCCACAAAGCCGGCTGGCGGACCGTCACCTCGTCGTTCACCGTCATGCGTTTCTCTACCAAGGTATTATCCGGCAGATCAACCGTCTGACTCTTGCCCCGAGCAACCTCATTGCCCTGTGCATCGGTAATAACCGATGTAACGGAAACCTGTGTCGGAGCGCCCGAAAGATTAGCCAATTGTGCCTCTACACACACTTGAGCCGACGATGCCGACACTTCGGGGGTGGTAACATAGACCCCATCACGGATCACATGAACCGGATCCGTGACAATCAGCCATACATGGCGGTAGATCCCCGAACCGCTATACCAACGGGCAGCCGGTTGGAGCGAGTTGTCCACCTTCACGGTCAGCACATTCCGTCCGGAACGGAGATACGGGGTCAAATCATAATTAATTCCCAGATAGCCATTGGGGCGATATCCCAGCAGTTCCCCATTCAACCACACGGTGCTGTTCATAAAGATTCCGTCGAACTCTACGGCCACACGACGCCCCTGCCAGGCCGGATCCCAGTCAATCTCCTTTTTGTACCATCCGATACCGCCTGGCAGAAAAGCATTGGCTTTACCACCCGGATTCTCCTGATTAAATTTCCCTTCAATACTCCAATCATGGGGCACATCGAGCAGACGCCAATCTTTGTATTCAGTCTGTTGTGATTCTCCATTTGTAAGATCTCCCAAATGGAAATACCAATCAAAATCGATGTTCACTTTTTCACGTTGTGCACTCGCCCGGATGGCCGGAAAACACATTACGAGAACAAGCGCAAAAGCCAGCATACGGTTGGTTCTCTTCATTTTCATTCAGTTTTTAGGTTGTCTGTTAATATTTTTCTACACAATATTTTTTATATCACCATGTTACAACACCCTGCCATAGAACAGCACTAGCGATAGTCGGTTTCTCATTCTTCGCACACAAGGGAGGGGCGCAAGAGAATAAATGCCGACAAAAGTTTTCACAGATGCAAAGAGCGGACAAACCATCTTCCATTGACCAAAAAGTCGACTTGCTTCATAGGCTGATTATTTAGCTTAAAGTATAAGGTTCAACTCATATATAGCTCCGTTTTTCAAAGTTTTGCAATAAATTCTACAATCTATGACTAATTTTACTAAATCGTTTTAACTACTATGGATACGATTGGACCAAAGATAAAGTCAATACACCCAAAAAGGAAATAGATATTTAGTTTTAGGTGATATAAAATTCGGAAGTAAAATTATTTTTACCAAATTTTCCTCCCTAAAAAATCCTATTATTTTTTTATCAGACAGAAGGTATATAAAAACTCCAGAGGCAACTATCCGTCCATAAAAAGCTGTATAGCAATATAATATCAAAATGTAGAATTCATTCATTATTCTCTGTACAACATCCGTATCATGGGGGATAATAACGTTTTAGCAACATTTTAAGAACCACGTCTTAACACAAAAGTCCAAGCATTAGCAAATTTCTCTAATGCTTGGACTTTACAGGCATATAACCTGAGGCCTAATTCAGCCCCACCTTTTTCAGAATCTCTTTCGGGACCGCCTTTTTGTTCACAACCATACAGATCGTCTTATAGCTCACATAGGGATACGAAGCATAAAAATACCCCAGGTAATCCTGTCCATTCGTCCCCCAGGAGTTCTTGACCTTGTAATACTTCGTACCGTTCTGGTCCACGCCCTTCCCGATGATGTGCATACCATGGTCGTCGGTCGTAGCACCGGTATCAAAAGCCTTCTGTCGCAACTCCTGCGTAATGACCATCTCCTTGCAGGGGCCCTGCCGGTTCAAGATGAACATCCGCTGCTCCACAGGATTCATCGCACGCCACCGCTCCAGATTCTCCTTGTCGACATTCGCCTCGGAGATCTCCTTCACCACGGCATAGCCTCGGGTGGAGGCAAAACTGCTCTCTGTTACATCCGAATCCCAATAGATCGTATAGCCGTTATCGATCGCATGCTCGAACAGCGACGAGAACTCATCCAGCGGCAAGTTGTAGGACTGGCACCACGACCAGTTGTCCTCCACCTCAATGGCGAACGGCTCGTAGAAAGGATGGTGCGTAAAGGAGGTAAAGGCCACATAATCGTCCATATTCAGCCCCAGCGACTCGGCATAGCTCTTCGGCGTATATTCCACCCCTTTATAGGTAAACTTCTCCGGGGCCTTGCCCAGGTATTCGTCCAGAATATCGATATATCCGCGCAACCAGGCTGGAGACAGCGACTTGTTGGGGTTCTTGGACATCACCTGCACGTAGGCCCGCAACAGAGAGTGGAGTTCCGAGTGGACATGACTGGTCGTCCCATAGTTCAACCCGGGATAGACCTCCATCGGCACGATTCCGTACTTTTTGATCATGGCGAAGACATCTCCCACAGCCCCACCCGGACTGAAGGTGATCGTTCCTGCCATGCGGACGTACTTGATTGCCTTCTCGATATAGGCACAGCGCACGATCCACATCGGAGCCAGTTCCACCGCCTCCTTGCCGTTGCGCATGGCTTCGGTTTCGAGGAAACTCAAGCCTGAAAATGCCCAGCAGGTGCTGCTCATTCCCTGATCCTTAACCGGGGTGCAGGGCATTACCTTGACGTCCGTAAACTGGTAGGTTTCCTCTTTTTCCTGTGCAAAGACCGTCACCGTGAACAGGCAGCACAGAATCACAACTAATTTTCTCATACTGTTCGTTTATTTTTAGATTATCAGTTTCCTTGTCAACCCTCTCTCTATTCCAACGTCGCCAGATAGGCCGTAAAGAGCGGTTTGAAAGCGTCATAGCGCGAGATCACCAGCGGATAGTCGGCATACTTGGCCTTGAAGTCGGCCTCATCCATACCCAGTACAGCTGCCGCATATTCGTACAGATCCTGTAACTGGCTCGGACAGGTATAACCAGCCAAGTGGTCGTCGATCGTCGACATGTCTTCATTCTTCGCTCCATTGAGCATGGTCAGATAGATCATCTGCTGAGAGTTGTAACGCAGGAATCCCTTATTGAGCCAGTCGTTGGTGGGCAAGGCCGTACTGCCGTAATTGCCGCTATAACCGACTACCTTACCGTGCCAAGGCTGCCCTGCATCGTTGACTGCCAGTTCGAAGAATGGCTCGAAAGCGTTGAGTGTCACCTCAGACTGGTTAATTTTATAGGCATAGACCTGGGCCAAGACGTAAGCAGCCAGCTGCTTCTTCTCGGCGGTAGTCATTCCGGCGATTTCGTTCAGATGGCCCACGACCGTAGTGGTCATGGCATACAACGTATGATGAATATGGCGCATGCGGACATCTGATGAATTATAGATGATCGTATCGGCCAACAGGAAACTCATCGGGCAGACACTCATCTTAATCTCTGGAAGCACATAATCACGCATCAGCTCCACTCCGGCCTGGATCTCGGACTTCCCGCCACCGGACAAGTATTTATGATTGAGCGAATAGATCAGTCCGCCCTGCGTCCAACTGGTGATCCAGTAGTTGACGTCAATGATTTCGTAATGAACCAGGGGCTCTCCACTCAGGGAGTTTCCACGCACCTCCATGCCGATCGTATCTGAATAGAAAATCGGTACGCCGTAACTCTTATAGACCTCATAACGGAGCTGGTCGACCGGATCGTCGCTGGGCTCCACCACATACCAGTTCCGGTCCGCATTCGAAGGCGATAGATCGCCGTCGTCATCCGAAGCACATGCCGCCAGGACAACCATTGCTGCGGCAAACCATATCGAAATAAATCCATTTTTCATCTTTCAATCCAAATTTTAGTTATTACCAATCTGACTCACCTGCTCGGGTTCCAATCGCGGATTGTCCACCAGCGCACCGTGATTCTTGTCGATCTCCTCGGCCGGGATGGGGAGCATGTAGTTGTTGGCACCAGTGTCGGTATAGGCAGGCAGTTTGTAATAGTAGTCATAGAGGCCGTCGCGATCCTCGTCGAAGCCGTGATAGATGTCTTTACGCATCGGGTATTTGGGCGAAACGGCATAACGGCGCAGGTCAAACCAGCGATGTCCCTCGAAGCAGAGTTCGCGGCGCCGTTCGTCACGGATCAGGTTAACCAGGTCCTCGCCGGTTTCGGTCACCTCATAGCCCTGCGTCATGCGTTTCTCGCGCAGGGTCTGCAAGGTCGAAGCCGCTTCACTGTCATGGGAGCTGAGCATCGCCAGCGCTTCGGCCTTGTTCAGGTAGACCTCGGCCAGACGCAGTGTGAAGAAATCGGAAACCACATCGCCCTGATTGTAGTTCAGCGAGAGTTTAAACGTAACAAAATAACCCTCCATCGCGGTCTTATATTTATTGTAAGCATACTCGAAATATTGGAACCGCATATCGTGCTCCTGATCATAGAGCGCGATCAGTTCATCAGAGGCTTTGAACCCAGTAGCCGTTGCGTAGGCGTTGGAAGAATAGCCTCCGTTGACCGAATAGCTCGTATTGCTGCGCGAAACGGCCAGCATGCGGTTGTCGCCGCAGGTGAACATCACCTCCGGGGAGTTTCCGAAGACTTTATTGTCGGTGGGGGCCAACTGTCGGTAATCCAACAGACTGTACGTACTCTTGAGCGCCTCGTTACACTGCTCCACACACAGGTCCCATTCGCACATATAAAGATAGACGCGGCTCAGGAAGGTCCGGGCTGCCGTCTGGTTAACGCGGTAGATCGAACTCTGTTCGACCCCTTGCAGGTAATCGATGGCCAGTTTCAGATCATCCACAATCACCTTATAGACCTCTGCCACCGAACTGCGGCTGTAGTCCTTGTCCTCGACCAACTCGGAGAGTTTCACCGGCACCCCGGCATCGGTCGACGCAGTAGCCGGATTGTAGGGCAGCCCATAGAGATTGACCAGGAAGTAGTAGTACAGTGCACGCAGGAAATGGGCCTCGCCTTTGAGTTGGTTGTACAACCGGGCCGACTTGAAATTATCCATCTCGTAGATAATGGCATTCAGCGCATTGATATGCTGGTAGAGTTTGGTCCACGTATTGTCCGTATAGGGAGCCAGGGTCGTGGAGCTGACAAAAGGTTGTGAGAGCCAGAAGTGGAACGTTCCTAATGTATTTACCCACAACTGGTTCGTCGCCGAATTGTCATGTACCTTGCTGTCGTCGTCCATCACATGGATCCAGGCCCCGACGGCACAGGTCCCCGTCAGATTGGCCTCAGAGTACATCTGGCAGGGCATGTACCCATCGCCCAGGATCAGTTCCTGGATATCTTCAATCGAATTGACATAGGTCTGAGTCGTGGCATTCTGATCGAGGAAATCTCCGCAGGAGAGCATGCCCGACCCGACTACCGCCACGGCTATGTATTTGAATATGTTTTTCATTTTCCTTGATTTTTAGAATGATACACTCAGATTGAATGAGAAGGTCGGGCGATTCGACATGTTGATTACGGCCGAGCTTCCCGACTGCGTGGTCGGATCCTGTCCGTTGAGTTTCTTGCTGCAGATGGTGAACAAGTTGGTGGCGTAGAATCCCAACGACAACGAATTGAGGCCGGCGCCCTTGATCCACTGTTCGGGGAACAGGTAGCGGAACGACAGCGACTGCAGCCGCACGTAATCACCGCTCACCACCCGCAGGTCGGAATTGTCGTACATCTGCCAGATGTTATCGGCAAAGCGGTAGGAAGCATTCTTCCACCAGTTGATGCCGGTAGCCGATTCGGAGAGGGTCTCGGTGAAGGCACTGCCAGAGATCGTTCCGGGGATGTTGGTGTAGAGCTCATCACCCGGGGCCCGCCAGCGGTCGAGCAGCTCCTTGCGGGCATTCATCTCGGGCTGAGGAGCAATGGTCCCGTAGCCGCGATAGACATCCGGGTAGAGTTGCAACAGACGCACCTTAGCTCCGAAACTATAAGCCAGGTTAACCGAAAGCGTAAACCGTTTATAGGAGAACGTATTCATCAATCCGCCCTGGATTGTGGGGACACGGTTGCCGGAATAGTCCATCACCATCAGATAGATCTTGTCCTTTTCAGTCGTGTATTTTTTATACTCCTCCTCCATCGTCTCCTGATCCATACCGTAGAAGGTCGGGCGTCCGTCAATCGGGCTCAGACCAGTGAAACGATAGGAGTAGAACGAGTTGAGCGGTTTGCCCGGGATCTCCACCGAACCATTGAGGAAGTCGGTATAGGTAAAGTTATCCTTCAGGGTCTTGCTGGAGACCTTATTGAGCAATTTGTTGAGCGTCTGTCCCAGTTCAGGGATGATGGTCCAGCGGAAGCCATTGGGATTCCCGCGGCGCGTGCGGTCGATGGCCACGAAACTTAAGCCGAGTTCGATACCCTGGTTCTCGATCGTACCACGGTTCACCACGTAGCTGGTCACACCATTGATATTCGAGACGTTCTTATTGAGGAAGGCATCGTTTGTCTTCTTATAATAATAGGAGAACGAACCCGAAATGCGGTTCCGGAAGAGTCCGAAATCGAACGTTACGTTGGTCGAGTGGGTCTTTTCCCACTTCAGGTCCGGATTCGGATAACGGTAGATGTGGGAGAGATACTCGTTGTTGGCATTCACCTCGCCGGTACGGGACATCACCAGGCGGGAACTCTCCGAAGAGAGCATGTTGCCCTGGATACCGTAAGAAGCACGGATCGACATGTCGCTGATCACTTTGCTGTTGGGCAGCAGGTCGTTCTTGATGTTCCAACGCCCCGAGAAGGACCAGATGGGCAGGATCTTCTCGTTGCTGCGCGAACCGAACTGGTTGGAGGCATCGGCACGGGCATTGACATTGAACATGTAGCGATTGTCATAATCATACGACACCGTCACATAGCCCGAAACCATATTGGTCAGGTCCTCCTTGTGCACCCCGCGGGCAGCATCGGTCGTATAGTACCAATCATAGTACTGCGGGTAGAGTTCCGGATCGAAGCGGCCCATACCCATGCCGCGATCCTCCATATAACCGCGGAAGATCTGGTTGAAATTGTTATACTTCGAAGAAGAGACCTCGGCACCGGCGGCAGCGGAGAGGTTGTGCTTTCCGGCTGCATCCAGATCCTTGTTGAAGGTCAACTGCCCGCGGATCGTATAGTTGCTGCGATCGGTCTTGGTCTCGTCCAGTTCACCGCCATAGGGCATCAGGTTGGCCGGGACGGTCGATCCGAATTCCCGCTCACCCTCGCCGCGCAGTACGGCAGCATAGTAGGTATTCTCGTTATAGTAGAGTTGCTGCGTCGTACCGCCCATCGTATAGGAGAGCGTAGCATCGAAATTGAGGCAATCCAGAATCTTGTAACCGAGTGTGGCAGTCAGTGTCGTGGTATAGGTCTTGTTCTTCTGGAAACTGTTGTTCATCTCGTTGATGATGTTGAACGGCGTCCGGAAAGAGTTGTTGTCGTCACGGGCGTAATACTTATTATAGTAATAGAGTTCGCCATCCTCATAGGCCGGGATAGCCCGGTTCGTGTTGTAGGCATAGTTCATCACGCCCAGCTCGGTAGGTACGTATTTCCGGTCCTGCAGGCTGGCATTCACGCCGAAGCGCATGGAGAACCGCTTGAAATTGGCGCTGACATTGATGTTCGTCGAATAAGTGCGGTTGCGCTCGCCCTTCACGTTGCCTTGTTCATTGGAAAGGCCGGCTGAAGCGTAGTAGCGGAAAATCGAAGAACCGCCCGAGACGCTTACCGTGTGTTTGTTGGTAAAGGCATTCTGCGTCAACAGGTCGAACCAGTCGGTATTGAGTCCCTCGTAGTACCCCACGCGGCGCTGCATCTCTTCGAACGAGATGTTACCGTCATAGTAATCCTTCATGGCGCCCTCGTATCCAACCCAAGATTTGATAAAGCCGTAGGCCTGGTGATTTTCGATCAGCTCACGCGAGTAGGCCACGCGTTCCTTGGAATTCATCATGTTGACAAACTTGTCGGAATAGTGGGGCCGTCGGCTGAACGATGCGGAGAAGGAGTAGTTCACCGACGGAGGACCCGGTTTACCCTTCTTGGTGGTCACTACGATCACACCGTTACCGGCGCGCGCACCGTAGATGGCCGTCGCCGAAGCATCCTTCAGAATGTCGATCTGTTCGATGTCTTCCGGATTGATACCCGAAATGGCGTTACCGAGCAGGTTCACAAAGTCCAAGTCGTTCAACTGATTGGGATCGATATTGACCGGGTCGGTCTGCACGATTCCGTCCACCACCCACAGCGGCTCCTGATTACCCAGTACGGTCGACGTACCACGGATACGGAGTCGGGGCGTAGCGCCCACCGTTCCGGAGTTCTGCATGAAGATCATACCCGGTACATGCCCCTCCAGCATCATATCAACGGTCCCGATGGCCGGATTGCGGATATCGTCCATCTTGAGCGTCGTCACGGCACTGGTGATCTTGCGGCGGTCCAGCGTCTGATAACCGGTCTGCACCACCACCTCATCCATCATGCCAACCGCCTCCTTCAGCCGGATATCAATCTCCTTCTGCCCGGTATATTTCACCTCGCGGGTCTCCATCCCCACAAAAGAGTACACGATGGTCACCTCTTTCTCAGGCTCCACGGACAGCACCAAACGATAGTGGCCCGCAGCATCGGTCGAAACGCCAATGTTGGCCCCTTTCATCCGGACCGCTACGCCGGCCAGCGGCTCGTGACCCTCGTCAGTCACCGTACCCTCGATCTCAATCCGTCGCTTGTCGCTCTCAGAGAGAGACGGAGTGGTCTGCCCGTCACGACGACTGATAACGATATGAGTATCGGTCACTTCGTACTTCAAAGGCGTATTATCCAGGCATTTGGCCAAAATCGACCGCAATTCCGCGTTGACACATCGGAAATTCTTCTTCCCCAACGCCTGAATATCCGCCACATTGTAAACAAACGAGTATTTGCTCTGCTTCTCAATCTGCACGAACAGCTCACTCAAATAAGCCTCTTTAATCTCCAGTGTAAATCGCTGTTTCAACTGGCCCCACGCAGTCAGATGGGAACACATCACCGCCACCAATACCAAACATTTGACCCATAGGCCGCACGTTCTGGCTGATTTTGGCACGACTGCATTCGGAAGTCGATTTTTTTTCATAAATTTACCGAATTAATTAAAATTAGTTGAATTTTGAACGCACAGGGGATACCGGGTGGAGCCGGTGCCCCTGTTTTTATATTAAGGGGTTTTGACCGCAGTAACCGTAATGGTGCGTCCCGTTTTCCGGAACCGGACCTCCTCCATTCGCGACAACACATCCAGTACCCGATCGATATCCTCGTATCTTTTCAATCGGGCCGTAACGCGCAACGTCTCCAACCCATTGCCGCGAAGCAGGTAATCGATATCGTACCAACCGGACAACTCTTCCATAATTTCCTGCAAGGAGGCTTCCCGGAAGATGAAAAAACCATCCTTCCAAGCCGTGTAGAACATCGTCTCCACCTCTCGAATCTCACAGGTACCATCCGTAATGACAGCCTGATGGCCGGGCAACAGGGCATGCTCGCCGCCCTGGGTATCCGTCACTGCAACCCGACCGTTCACCAGCGTTGTCAAGTTGGCACTCCCGGGATAATCCGAGACGCAGAACTCCGTTCCCAGCACCTGCACCTGCGATCGGGTCGTATGCACCACAAAAGGCCTTAGCGTATCCCTTGTCACCGCAAAATAGGCCATTCCCCGCAGCCGCACCTCACGCGTCGGGCCACAAAACGTCACCGGATACTCCAGTTCGCTATTGGCATTGAGGAAAACCTCCGTCCCGTCGGCCAGTAACAACCGATAGTCACTGCCGCGCGGCACAACGAGCCGGTTCAGTTCGGGCATAGCCTCCGAATCACTCTTCTCCGCTGCGGAACGAGCATAGGAAAGCACGGCACCCCGACCATCGGCAGCGACCTTCACTTCGGCTCCATCGCTCAAGGTTTGCGCCTGGTCGCTCAACACGACAGATTGCGCGCTGTCGCCCAGGATCAGTACGGCCGAAGAATATTGGTGTTCGATCGGCGGATGGACACAATGTTTACGATATAGAAACAGGGAAAATGACAAGGCCACCACGGCGCAGGCAGAGAGGCTCCACATCATCCAACGTCGTCTGACTAGACGATGCTTCTGCTGATCGGATGACGGGAAACCCGAAAGGCGGCTCTCCAAAGCCCGGAAATCCATATAACCCGAGAATGCGCGGGATTCTTCCCACACCTTCGCAAAATCCCGCTCCTGGAGGATCGCTTCATACAATTTCCGGTTGCGATCGATGGTGAGCCAACGGTCAAGCAGGCGCTGCTCTTCTGCAGAGAGTTCCTCTGACAGGGATTTCCGAATCAGGTCGGCCCATTGCAAATAGTCCGAAAGCATAGAAAAGTCGGGTTAATGTTTTCATAAAATAAAACAACCCGACTTGCAAAATGGTCTAAAAAAATCGAAAAAAAAATTCAGGACGATTGTCGAAAACGCGTTTTCAGCAACTTCACGGCCCGGATCCGGTGGTTCCGCACTGTACTGACCGCAATGTTCATGATGCGGCCGATCTCCTTATAGGACTTCCCCTCGATCGAAAGTTTCAACACCCGGCGGCACTCGCGCGGAAGGCCCTCGACCAGCGACACCAGCTGGCGTTTGACCTCGGAGCTCATCACCGACTGCACCTCCTCCGGTTCCAGCACGTCATCGGTTTCCAGGTTCAGCCGGCCGCCCCGTATCCTGTTCCGTTTGAGTTGATTAAGCGCCAGATTCCGCGTCGCCGTGTAGAGAAACGAACGAACAGCGGCCTCTGAACGGAAATTCCGCCGCAACCGCCACAGCGCTACATAGGCATCCTGCACCAGGTCTGCCGCCAACTGTCGGTCTTCGACATAGCGCATCGCAAACGAGCACAGCGCACAGAAATAGCGATCGTACAACTCACGGAAACATTCGCCATTTTCGATGAACAGGGTCTCTTCAAGGGTTATTTCATCCAATTCTTCCATCGACTGCCTCGAGGGTCTCTTCTACTGAGCCCGCAAGAACAAATATAGCTTTTTATCGGCGAAATTCCTGCGACAAAAAAACGCAAAAAAACGCGAACTTACGATCCCTACTTTTTCCCGCGTCTCTCCCTTACAATTTTTTGCAGAAAAAGTCCGAAAAGCAACACTTGCAGCCCCGTCCTATGACGCGTCTATGCTGCCCAGGCTCGCCTCAACGGAAAAGGCTCACCAGCAGCATCACATTCAGAGCCGTCACCACAACACCGATCGCATAGAGCAAGTATTTCGTGAAGGTTGAGTTCCGGTACTTGCCCATCACCCGTTCCGAAGAGGTCAGGTACACCTGCAGAAACACCGTAATGGGCAGTTGGACGCTGAGTGCCATCTGGGAATAGATCAACCCCCGGAAGGGATCCTCGATCAGCAGGATGATCAGAAAAGCAGCCACCAGCGACAGCAATACCCCCAGCCGCGAGTGGCTGTCCTTAATATCATAGGGTTCCCGGAAGAAACCGGCAAAGATCGACCCGGCCGCCATACCCGAAGTGATTGTGGAGGCAATTCCGGCAAACAGCAATGCTACGGCAAAGATCACCGTGGCGTTGTTGCCCAGCAGCGGCCGGAGCAGCGAATCGGCCTGCTGCAACTCCTCGACGGGCGTCCGCGAGACGTAGAACGTGGCCGCAGCCAGCAGGATCATGGCGCTGTTGATGGCCCACCCCACCAGCATCGAAAAGATCGTATCGACATACTCGTAGCGTAACTGTTTGCGGATTACCCGTTCGTCGTTCAAGTTCCACTGCCGGCTTTGGATCACCTCCGAATGCAGGAACAGGTTGTGTGGCATCACCACCGCCCCCAGCACGCTCATGATGATCACGATCGAGCCCTCGGGAAACGACGGTGTGACCCATGCCCGGGCTGCAGCCGGCCAGTCAATCGTAGCCAGCGACAATTCATAAATGAACGACAAACCGATGATAGAGACAAAAGCGATGATCCACTTTTCGATCAGGCGGTAACTGTTAGTCAGCAGCATAATAAGCACAAAGGCCAACACCAGCAGCGAACCGATGCGGACCGGCACCCCGAAGAGCATCTGCAGGGCAATCGCACCGCCCAAGATCTCGGCCAGCGACGTAGAGATCGACGCCAGAACGGCCGACGAAAGGATCACCTTCGAAGCTGCCGGCTTCAGGTAGGTGGTCGCCGCCTCCGACAGGCAGAGCCCCGTGGCGATTCCCAGGTGTGCCACGTTATGTTGCAAGACGATCAGCATGATCGTCGACAGGGTCACCATCCACAGCAGCGAGTAGCCATACTCACCACCGGCCGCCAGGTTCGAGGCCCAGTTGCCGGGGTCGATGAACCCGACGGTCACCAACAGGCCGGGACCGATATATCGCAGGATTTCCAGACCGCCCAACCGGGGACGGTGTTTCCCAGGATCGAAAATCGACCAGATTTTATTCATCAAATTCGCCATCTGCATCCTCTTTTTTCGAACATGTGCTTATACCAGAACAACAAAATATTCACCGTCCCAGCCAAATG
>CALYBN010000065.1 GCA_944414825.1 uncultured Rikenellaceae bacterium | reverse complement strand
CCCGAAATGGCCGGGAACGGATTAGGTTATCCGCTCCAGAAGGTATTCAATGTGGGTGTGAACATTAATTTTTAAAACTCTTGATCGTATGAAAATCTTCCAATATCTGCTGGGACTGGCAGGAATTACCTGCCTAAATTTCGGATGCAACTACCTTGACGTAGTCCCCGACGACACTCCAACGATCGATGATGCATTCAAAAACCGGACGGTTGCCGAACGCTCATTATTCACCTGCTACTCCTATTTGCCCGATCCAACCAATCCTTTCGACTATCCAGCTTATTTCACCAGTCATGACGAATTTGAGATCGGCACTTCACAATGGATCACACCGACAGCAGCTTACACAATTGCCTCCGGAAATCAAAATGCCAATAGCCCAGCTCAAAATTATTGGTCTACTATGTACAAAGCAATCCGTTTCTGCAACATCTTTCTCGACAATATTTACATGCCGCGCGACATGCAGGAATGGGAACGCAAAATGTGGACTGCTGAGGTCAAATTTCTCAAAGCATATTACCATTATTGGCTTTTGGCTCTTTACGGACCTATTCCGGTTATCCGTCAAAATGCAGACCTATCGACTCCTCCAGAGGATATATTGATCTACCGCGAACCCGTCGATGAATGTGTCGACTATATTGTAGAACTAATTGATGAAGCTGTCCCAGATCTCCCGCTTGCCGTTTCGAACCCAACCGATGAAGCAGGCCGAATTACACAACCCATTGCACTGGGCATCAAAGCCAAAGTTCTAGCACTGGCTGCCAGTCCCTTGTTCAACGGAAATCCCGATTATGCCGAATGGAGAGATAACCGCGGCAAACAGCTCATCTCTTCCACCTATTCTGCTGCTAAATGGGAACGGGCTGCCATCGCCATCAAGAATGCCATCGATACTTGCCTGCTGGCTGGCCACGAACTCTACAAATTCGACCGCACCAAAGGCGGGCAAGGAACATATGCCATGAACGACGAACGAATCAATACCATGACCATCCGTAAAGCCGTCACTGAACGTTGGAATCTAGGCATTATCTGGTCCTCAACCGAAAGTTTCGCTAACGGGAAAGGGGTTTCAGGCTATCCCGCTTACGGCAACTTCCAACGTGCTCTAACTCCCGCACTCTACTCTCAAGACAATGCGAGCGACATCAACAAACTCTATGCTTCCCCCGAAATGGCCGAACTATTCTATACCAAAAACGGCGTACCGATCGACGAAGATACTTCATGGCCCTATCAAAGTCGTTACACGGTCAAAGTTGCCACCGAAGATATGGGACAATCATCCTACATTGCCACAAACGAAGCTACCGTCTTGCTGCATTTCAACCGGGAACCACGTTTTTACGGCAGTTTAGGCTTTGACCGAGGCTATTTCGAACTGGCATCTGAGACACAAGACGGAGGAGCTACATTCAAAAATTATTTAAAACTACGACGTGGAGAACCTGGTTCCTCTTTGACAGGCTATGCCGTCAAAAAACTGGTAGCATTTGAAACTTCGGCCAGCCAAGGGAAAACCGGGCAGATCTACTCAGGCTACAACTATCGTTTCCCCTTGTTGCGATTGGCAGACCTTTACCTACTTTACAGTGAAGCACTCAATGAAGTTAAAGCACAACCTGATGCAGAAGTGTACTACTGGATCGACGAAGTGAGAAAAGTAAACGGCCTAAACGGCGTCGTAGAATCATGGAGTAACCATTCGGCCTATCCCAACCGACCAACTAACAAAGAAACCATGCGAGAGATTATCCAACAGGAACGCATGATCGAGCTGGCCTTTGAGGGACAACGTTTCTGGGATGTCCGTCGTTGGAAATTAGCAGAAAGCCTTTGGGCAAAACCCACATACGGGTGGAATGCAGACGGCTCAAAACCAGACGAATATTACACTCACCAACAAGTCTTCGGCGGACGTAAAGTAACTTTCAAAGACTACTTATGGCCCATTAGTTTGAATGACCTGATCGAAAATCGCAATCTCACACAATCCTATGGATGGTAATCACAAAAAACAACATCAAAAAATCATGAAAAGAACATATTACATCCTCATGACAATAACACTGGGCCTTCTACTCTCCCTATATGCTTGTGAAGAACAAGACGCAGGAGGACCCAAACCTCCAACAATCGAGGATTTTGTCATTACCCCCATCAACGGTGGCGGGATTATCTCCTATTCCGTTCCCAACGATGAGGACGTCATGTACATCATGGCCGAATATATTCGCGACGGAAAACAATACTCTGACCGTTCCTCTGTCTATAAAAATACAATCACCATTGAAGGTTTTGCCACGACGGATAAAGTCAATCTCACCCTCTACACGGTCAGCCGTTCGGGAGTCAAATCAGACCCAGTACACAAAGAGTTCACACCGCTGAAAGCTCCGATTCATTTGATTCGCGAAACGCTCAAAATTGTAACGGATTTCGCCGGAGTGTCTGTCTTTTGGACCAACACCACAGGAAAAGAGATCGGAGTCACACTTCTTTCTTCAGACGATCAAGGAAATCTGACCGATCCTAAATACGATTATTCCTGGCTCGTAGATGCAAAAATTACATTCCGAGGTTACCCCGTGGAAGAAAAGACTTTCGCCGTATTTCTTACCGATGAATGGGGGAATGCATCGGATACCGCTTACCTAACCACTACTCCTTATTTTGAAACAGAATCCAAAAAGCCTTTCGTCAAATACAATCTCCCGGGCGACACCAATGTTGCACTAGGCGGATGGCCCTTTTCAAGGCTCAGCGACGGCATCCACCACACCTCTGTCGGGGGCGGCAATGCATGGCTTACCACCACCGGCAAAGCAGGGCACATGTTCACACTCGACCTTCAGGAACGGATGCAATTAAGTCGTATTACCATGTGGCCTCGTGTACGTACGGAGTCAGAAGCCTTTGGCAGTGTCAACGTCGAAAAATTCGAAATATGGGGAACTGATCAAATCAATACAGACAAAATCGGTGACGTCGATTACTGGCAGGATATTCCCCCCGTTCCGGAAGAAGGAGGAACACAAGTTGCTAATTTTCGAGACGAATGGCAATATCTGGGTGAGTACACCATCACTCAACCCGATGCCGGGGAAGGTTCGCAAGTCGAAGCCAATCTGCAAGCCTGTTTTAATGGATTTTCCTTCGACCTGCCTATCGACGCAAAACCAATCCGTTATGTTCGTTTCATCATCCGGTCGGTATTCCGTGGTGTAGAACCGGGCATTTACCCCACCCGCCCTTTAGACGACTATTTCATGATCTCCGAATTGAGCATCTTCGGAGATAATACGATCCCTCAGAACTAAAAATCCAACTTCCAAAGACATGAAAACGATCCAATTTTTACTCATATCCGCCCTGTTCTTACTTCTGGCAGGATCGTGCAGTGACCTAGAAAGTACCTTCTCAACATACTCCGACATACCAGAAAAAATCTATCTGGGCAAAGTCGATTCTTTGTCTGGCTATGGAGGTATCGGACGGGTCAAACTCACCTGGTTTGTGAATGCCGATCCCAAAATAGAGCAAACGGTCATTTATTGGAACTTCCGCAAAGATTCCGTAGTCAAAGAATTTCACCGCACCTCACCAGGATGGCAAAAAGATTCAATCACCATCGATCTGGCTGCCGGTAATTATACATTCGAAGCCATTACTCGCAATTCAGCCGGATTATATTCAGTATGGGAAACCACTTCGGCCATCTCATACGGCACTGATCTTCGCGAAAATCTGCGTGAACGAGGTATCCAGGACCTGTCTATCACGGAATTCAATACGGAAACCAATACCAATACCATTACCATCACCTGGGCCGACGCCGATCCATTGAATGTCTATTCCGAAGTCTCCTATACCCAGAAATCAACCGGAGAACGAAAAACTATCTATGTAACATCCGAAAAAGATATCACCCAACAGACTAAAACAGTCCTCGAAGACGTGAGCAACGAGCTGTTTGGGGAAAACACGGGACTTGACATAGTCTGTTATTATATTCCAGAAAAGGGAGCTATTGATACCATCGACTCGCAAGTATTCACCGAGCAAATCGTCAGCTATCTATCAAACGGTTCTCGTGTCCAATACAACGCAGCCGGCGCACAAACGACACAGGCTTCATGGAACAACAATTACGCCAAGACGCTACAGAAGGTTGGAGATGGCATCTATTACTGTAACCTGATAGCGGGATTTGGAGCTAACACCGTTTCATTATTCCGCTTAGAGATCGACCCTAACACCTATGCTGTCAACATCTCCGGATGTTATACCAATACAGCATGGCCGGTCTATAACACTCCGGGCCAAGAGAGCAGCTATGATCCCCTCACTCGCGAACTGACACTAAAATATACTGCCATTACCAGTGCTTCCGGAGATTATACCGAAGTAGTCGAAACAATTACTCCGCGTTATTGATTCTGTATTATTCCAACTTAAATTTTTAAAAAGGATGCGATGAGTCAACAAGTGACTCATCGCATCCTTTTAACCAAGACCAACATTCTCTCAGAATTCGACCGTAATACCCAACGTCGGCACCAGCGAACCGCTGCTCTGCGCAATGTATTTCATCCGATAACGCTGTTCAACCAACGGAGCCGAGGGGTTCTCCACCTCGCCGGTACTCATCAGTACGTCGGGTTGCGTCAGCTTGCTGCCGGTCACGTTCTGCAGATCAATATAAAACCCCAGTGCGCAACGGCGGAAATAGAACCGCTTGTCAATACGCAGATCCACCTGTGCAAAGGCCCCGAGTCGCTCGCGGTTGTAACACGTGTAATCGTAGTAGGGTTTCCCCGCAGCATCCCACGCCTCCTTGAGCGACGACTTCTCCACGTCGTAAGGCGTATAGGGCGCACCTCCCACAGCACTCAACTTGGCTCCGATACTCCAGGCCCGAGGCAGATCGTACGTGCCGCTCAGATTGATCACAAAACGGTTGTCCCACGCCGAGGGGATATACTCCGTCTGCTTGTTCTGCCGGAACTCGCTCCGATAGAGTGTGGCCGACCCCACCACATTCACCTTGCCCGGGATCTGCCACCGCACCATCGCCTCCACACCATAGGCACGCCCGGCAGCCGTAGAGACCAACTCCTCGTTTCCCACCGAACCGTAATCATTCCCCTTGCAGGTCAACGGAATCCCATCGACGACCGAAAGCGGGATATCGGTATAGTACTTGTAAAATCCCTCCACGGAAACAATCATCCGGTCACGCATCCGCCAATCGAATCCCACGGCACTCCCCACTACCCGCATATAATCCAGCGCATGATTTACCAACTGCCCCTGCTCGTCCTTAAAGCCCAACGCCGTCAGCGGCGGCAGTTGGTAGTACAATCCGCTGCTGGCTCCCACCGACCAACTATCGCTCAACGCATAGGAGGCCGACACGCGCGGCGAGAGGTGCTCCCAGAAGCGGACCGTCTCGCCGGAATAGTCGCAACCGTCGAAACGCAATCCACCGGAGAGAGTAAGCCGCCCGTTGCTCGACTTGTAATCCGTTCCGAAAAAAGCTCCCCAGCCCACTACTCCGAGCAGTGTGCGATAGTTCGACAACTCGGCCTGCTGCGTATAAAGGCGCTGCACGGTGCGGTTGGAGTAGTGCTGATAGTTTAGTTCGACGCCCTCGCGCAGACTCCAGGTCCCCAAATAGGAACGGTTCTCAAAACGCAGGGTCGTTTTCTGTTCAATGGCCTTCAAACGCAGCGTCAGGTTCTCCTCGGAGGAGGCATCGTTGTTGCGATATTTGAGGTTACGGTTGTTCAAGTAATTATGACTGAGTGTCACCGTCTGGACATGCCGTCCGGCAAAGTGGCGATAGGCCGCTCCCAGCGTAAAGGTCTCCTGGCGCAACCGGGGCAGGTAGCTCAGCAGATACTCCGCCTCTTCGCCCTCCTGATCCGTATTCAGACGCATGTTGTCGATTCCCGTCAGACCCAACAGCGTCAACTCGTCGTGCTCCGAGAGACGTATCTTGAATTTCACCTGCCCGTCGATATAATTCGGCAGGAAAGGCAGCCCCAGCATCTTGAAGAGCAACTGCAGGTAAGACTGCCGCAGGGAGAACAGATAGGTCGTCTTCTCGCCGATATGGCCGCTGCCGCTCACACCCACCTCCGACGCCCCGAGCGTCGCCTTAAAGGTCTGCTTTTCCGGATCGCCGTCCCGCAGCTTGAAGTCGAGCACCGAGCTCAACGCCCCGGCCCGATCGGCCGGGAAAGCCCCGGTGTAGAAATTGATCTCACGGATCAGGTCGGCATTGACAATGCTGACCGGCCCACCAGAGGCCCCCTGCGTAGCAAAGTGGTTGATGTTGGGGATCTCGATCCCGTCCATAAAGAACCGGTTCTCCGACGGACCGCCTCCCCGCACGATCAGGTCGTTCCGATAGCCCACCGGCGAGAACGACACCCCCGGATAGGACCTCACGATCCGCGACACGTCACGATTGGCTCCGGGGCTCTTCTCGATTTCACCCAACCCGATCACCTTCATGCTCACCGGGCTTTCGCTCACCCGCCGGAAGGGCGACGGCGTAACGGAGACCGCCTCGAGTTGCATGACATCGGGTTGCAATTCGATCTCAATGAAGGGCGTCGTCGCCGAAATGATGTATTCGGGAGTCTGCACGCTGCGATATCCGAGCGACGAGACCGCGAGGCGGCAGATGCCGGGAGCAATCTGATTCAGGGTAAAATAGCCGGCCGAATCGGTCGACACGCCCTTCTGCTCCTGCCCCACGACCACCACAGCCGCAAACGGAATCCCCTCACGCGAAAAGCCGTCGATCACCCGCCCCCGTACTGTATAGTAAGGAGCTCCGCCAGCCTGCGTCGACCCTAGGCCACACAAACCGACCACGATCCATACGACATGTATCAAAAACCTACTCGGCATACGCAAGAAACATCGTTCAGCTAAGTTACAAAATATTTACCAGCTTCTCACCATCTCCTGCAGAGATTTTGCCACAACCGCACTCCTCAGCCCCGATCCATCCAAGAAAAAAACAAACCCCCGAACGATACTGTTCGGAGGTTTGCTCTCCTGACAACCTTACAGCTGTCACAAACTCGTGTGCGATCCGATCCAGACCCTGCAGAGAATCGACTCCTTGCGGCACAACGTCTGTCTGTTCGGCGCTATTTTTTCTTATTTTTCTTTACTTTCTCCATACCCTGCGTCGAATAGTCGATCTTCGGAGCGGACGGAAGCGAAGTATCCCAGAACTGAACGTTCTGCCACAGCTCGGGTTTCCACTCGTTCGGTTTCTTCATCTGGGCGAACCACGCTTTGAACAGTCCCTTCATCTGTTCCACCTTCTCGGGATACTGTGCCGCAAGATCGGTTTTCTCGGCCGGATCTTCCGTCACGTTATGCAGATAAAAACGATTCTCCTGGATCACATACCGCAACACGAAATCACCCTGACGCACGGCAAAAGCCCCCTGGGCAAACTGCTGATCGTGAATCTTGTTCATGCCCCAGTTCTCCGCATGCTGGAACATCCACACCAGATGGTCATGCACCGGCGCATCCGATGTCCCGTCGAGGAGTCCCCGCAGGCTCCGTCCGTCGACCACCTGTCCCTCAGGCAGCGGAATCCCCGCATAATCAAGCAGTGTCGGGAAAATATCCATCGACGAAACCACCTGATCGCATACCCGTCCCGGCGCGATATTCTTGCCGAACCAGATGAACATCGGGATATGGTAACCGCCCTGCCACGACTGCCCCTTGAAACCGGAGAAGGGCCCGTTCTTGGGCAGCGTCGCCGCAGCTCCTCCGGGAGCTCCGTTATCGGCCAGGAAGACCAGGATCGTGTTGTCCGCTTCACCGATCTCCCGCATCTTGTCCATGATCCGCGCCACGCCGTCGTCAACAGCTGCTGTATAAGCAGCATAATTATTCAACGTCGGCGAGGCATAATGGAACCGCTGCCGGTATTTTTCCGGCGCCGGTGCCCCCAGCGGACCATGCAGAGCATTGTAGGGGACATACACCAATTTCGGGACCCCTTTGTGCTCCTCGATGAAGGCCACGGCCTCATCGGTAAACTGATCGGTCAGATACTTTTCGGGTTTCACCCGCGTGCGATTCCGATAGATGATCTCCGAATCGTAGTACTCCGTGCCGGCATTATTGAACCCATAAAAAACGTCGAATCCCCGGTCGAGCGGATGGTGGCCCGGCGCACAACTCTTGGTCTCGTCCGAACTGCAACCGTTGTGATACTTGCCGAAAATCCCGTTCACATAGCCGGCCTCCTTCAGCACCTGCGGCATCAGTTTGATATTGGTCGGGATTCCCGCTTCCGACTCCTGGTTGACATAGAGCCCATAGCGCTGCTGATAGGAGGAGGTCAGCAAACCGGCCCGCGACGGCGAGCTCACATTGGCCGTCACATAGGCATTGCGAAAACGGACCCCCTCGGCACACAACTGCGACAAGTTAGGCATTGCCTTACGTGCCGCCTCGACCGCCTCCTCAGGCGTATAATCCTTGACATGAAGCTGGATAAAATCCTGATTCATCTGCGAGAGAGAGAAATCCACGATATTCGGCGCAAAGGTACCCCACCCCGTATCATCGATCAGGACCAACACCATATTGGGCCGGGAATCGGCCCGAGCGGCCGAAACTCCTCCCTCCGCCGCCATGACTGGTCCGCAACACATCGCTCCAGCCGCCAAAACGGGACTCACTACGTTATAAGTTTTCATAAAGACAAGGTTTTTATTTAGTTAGTATTACCGTATTTCATACATTGCCAAACCATCTCGAAGCAACCGCACCGTATTCTCTTTTTTGCCTTCCGTTATTCTTCCTGTTTTCGATGTTGTTCCGAGGGCAAATAACCAAACTCCTTCTTGAAACTCCGGGTAAACCCGCTGTGCGACTGAATGCCGATTTGCCACAAAACCTCTTTGATCGAAACATTCCCCTCTGCCAGCAACTCTTTGGCCCGATTGAGCCGAATACTGCGAATAAACTCCGAAGGTGTCTGCGACACGATCCGGTTAAATTCCCGTGCCAGGTGTACCCGGCTGACCCCCATCGCATCGCTGAGGGCATTGACCCCGAACTGTTCGTCGCTCATACGCTCCGTTACGATCTGCTTGGCCTTCCGAATAAAGATCTCGTCCCGATTCTGTACGGTCAGGTGTTCCTGTTTCAAAGCCGGACTCACCCCGCGACTGAACTTGCGCTTGCTCAGATGCAGCTGATTCAGGATATTCTGAATCTTGGTAACCAGTACCCGCGGATTAAACGGTTTGGTAATATAATCAATAGCCCCCACATCAAGCCCCTCGATCTGATCCGGCACATCGCTCTTGGCCGAAATGTAAATGATCGGGATATGCGCGCTGTTCTTGAACTTGCGCATCCGCCGCCCCAGGGTAATTCCATCCATCCGAGGCATCATGATATCGGTAATCACCAAATCGATCCGTTGAGCATGCAACGTCTGGAGAGCCTCCACTCCATCGTAGTTCTGAATCACGAAAAAGTGATCGCGCAGAATATCCGCCAGATAGTTATTGAGCTGCACATTGTCCTCAACCAGAAGAATCACCGGTCGCTCCTCAGTCTCCGTCGCGGAAGGAGTTGCCGGAGTCTCCGCCGTCATTGCTCTCTCTCTCAGATCAACCATTTCCGTCTCTTCACCCTGAGGAGGAAAGCGCAGGATGAAAGTCGTACCGATCCCATCGCAACTGTGTACGGTGATCTCTCCGTGCATCATCTCCACCAGCGTCTTACAGAAAGCCAGGCCGATTCCCGAACCTCCCGATTGGTTCGATTTATAGAACTGTTCGAAGATATGAGGCATATCCGATTCGCAGATGCCCATTCCCGTATCCGACACCTCGATCTCCAGCCGATTCTCCTCATAGGCAACCGACAGCGTAACGATGTCGCCTTTGGCCGAAAACTTCATGGCATTCGACAACAGGTTGTTGATGATCCGGATCAACTTCGGCTCATCGAAAAGCAACTCGATCGTCTCGTGGTCTGACTCCAGCCGCAGATCGATTCCTCGTTTTTCAGCCAAGTCAGCATAATTCCCTACCAGTTCCACAATTCCGGGCATGATGTCGACCTGTTGCAGGTTGAGTTTCAACTTCCCGGCCACGGCCTGCCGAAAGTCGAGAATCTGCTCGGTCAACTCCTTCAACAACCCGACATTATCCTGAATGAGTTTAAGCCGCGAAAGGACATAAGGCGTAGTCTCCGGCGAGGTCTCGATATCACACACCGGCCCCTGAATCAAGGTCAGAGGGGTCTTGATCTCGTGAGCCATATTGGTATAAAAGCGCAATTTCTCTTCCGTTGCCTTCTTTTCCGTTTGAAAAAGCTGCTCCTCGAATCGAAGGCGGCTATCCAGAATCTTTCGTTTGGTATAATTCTTCAGCAGAAAATAAAGCAACGCTATCAAAATAAGCACATAAATCACAATCGCCGTCGCGGACAGCAAAACCGGATGCAGAATCACAAATTCGACCCGCGCCGTATTATTGCTTCTCACTCCCGACTGGGTCACGCTTTGCAGTTCGAATGTATAATGTCCTGCCGGCAGTCCGCTGTAAATCACACTACGATCCCACGTATTTTTCCACTCATCGCTCAATCCCCTTAACCGATAACGATAACTTATCTTCGTAGGATTCGGAGAGTAGAACGATCCGAACCGAAAATAGATTGCACTTCCCTGACTGCGGAATCGATGCCGAATCTCCGGCGAGAGATCCATATTTTGATTATTGACAGAAAATCTCAAGATATTGGCCTGTGGGGCAACCGGACATTGCTGTACCTGCGACGGGTAGAACGAACTGACTCCATTGATTCCGCCCAGTGTGATCATCCCGTCTTGCCACCGGGCAACGGCTCCGGTAAAGTTATTCGACTGGAAGCCGTCTTGATGATCGAACGTCCGGAACACCTGCTGCTCCGGATCGTAACAAACCACTCCCTGGCTGGTCCCGAACCAGATATTCCCTTTCTGATCCTCGACAATCGACTCGATCTTGTCATTATTCAATCCCTTCTTTTCCGTGACGCATATATACCGGAAATTATGATCGTCGTCGACATACAGCCTGTTCAGCCCGGCATCCGTTCCGATCCACAGTTTCCCCTCCCGGTCGAAATAGAGAGACCACACATAGGGGCTGGACAATTCGTTCTGACAGATTTCCGACATGGACAGCACCTCCCGGTTTTCCAAATTCACCCGATACAATCCGGCTCCCCGATACCCGAGCCACAGATATTTCCCTCTCGGATCGATATTGATGGCCATAATCGCGATCTGCGTAGGCAGCTTTTCGCGTATGTCATCTATGTTCAGCGGTTTCAGCTGGCCCTGCGAAAAACCGAGCAAATAGAGCTCCTCTCCAGCCGAAAGCCATATCTGATCCTGATGGACCAAGCATCTGTAGAGCAATCTGGACAACGACTTATTGATTTGTTGATCGACCACCCGAAACGAATCGTCGCGAGCGTCCCGCACAATCAGCTTCACACCCCGCGAAGTCCCGGCCAACAGTGTATCCGGCCTGAGCATGCAAAGCGAACTCACCGAAGCCCGAGGCATCAGGGAGACAAGGGGCATAAACTCGCGGCGCATAGTCGCCTGTTGACTCCGCCGGAGGCACGACACCCCATTGCGGGTCCCAACCCACAACAAATCGTTCTCATCGTCGGTACAGACAGCCGTCACATGGTTCTCCGTAGCGAAATCCAACGGGATGAAACGGAAATTAGAAACCGGGAAAGCAAACGGATTGATCGAATTCAACCCATTCAGCGCTCCACACCAGACCACGCCCATATCATCCACAAAGATCGACCGTATGGGAAATTCCTCCAAATAACTCTCCCTGCGTCCCTTTCGATCCAATGAGATCACACCATGATTGGTCGCCACCCAGAAGGTTCCATTCGCGTCCGCAATAACATTATTAATGGTCGTCGGAGAAGCGAAAGAGTAGCTTAAAGTTGGTCGTAGCACAGAAAGCGTATCGCTTCGGAATTCGTACAGCGAAAAAAGATTCTGCCCAATGACCATCAGTCGATCCTGACGGTCAAAAAGGATTCGCTGTGCCTGGTCGGGCAACATATAGACAATGTTACGTCCGTTGTCGACGTAACCCACTCCGCGGCGCGTAGCCAACCATATCTTACCGTCCGGCGCAAACGCCACCGAGTTGATGCTGTTGTCCTCGATCTTCTGCCGCGATACAATCTCCTTCAGGATATCGATCTGTAGTGATTGCGACTGCGGGTCGATCTGTTGGATGATCGGGAAATCGCTCCCCGTAATGATCAGATGGCCCCATCGACACTCGATTCGTTTGGCATCATTCCCCAGATCCTGGATTCGGCTCTGCTGCAAGGGATAATTCAAAAAACGATCCCGGCCTTCGTCATAACACCCCGCCATGTTGTTGGCAAAAAGCATCCACAATTGTCCCTCGTCCGATACACAGAGATCGAGCACCCGGTTATTGGCCGGAGAGTTCGGATCAGAGGGGTCGTGCCGATAGGTTTTGAATTCCAACCCATCAAAACGGTTGAGGCCGTCGAACGTGGCGATCCACAACAGACCGCGACTGTCCTGAATGACCGACGTCACCGAATGCTGCGACAATCCGCCGTTGACCGTATAATGGTGCAACGTATTTTGTGCCGTCGCCCCGGAAACGGCGACGACGGCACAAAACAGGATAGCGCAGATTCGGACTTTCATTATTGTTGAGGATAAGGGATGCTGTTCGGTTCGAACCGGTCGAGGAACGACTGCATGTGAGCGAGCATCTTCCGATAGCGGGAAGCATACTTCCGCTCATGGGCCAGATTCTCTTGCTCACAGGGATCGTTGTTCAGATCATACAGCTGATGGTTCCCGCTGCGGGAGAAGATCAACTTAAAGTCGTCCTCGATCAACGCAGCCGGCTGATCGTCGTAACTGCGATAGAAATAGATCGGCCGCTCCCGGTATTTCCCGCCGGCAAGGACCCTGCAAAGCGACTGTCCCTCCAGTTGCGGATAGTCCTCCCGGGAAAGTCCGGCCATCTCCAGCAACGTAGGGAAGACATCCATCGTGGTGATCCGCTCCGTCACCCGGCGAGGACTGCAACCCGAATACTTGACCAGGAACGGCACTTTGGCTCCTCCTTCATACAATGCTCCGGTCAGTTTGCCGCCCCGCAGCGGACTGTTGGTGAAATAGCCCCCTTGGTCGGAGATGAACATCACCACCGTATTCTGCTCCACCCCGGCCTGCTTCACCGCCTCGAGCACCCGCCCCAGCGACTGGTCGACACTCTCCACCATGGCATGATAAATGGCATATTTGCGATCCATGCCCTGCTTCACGTATTTTTCGACCATTTCAGACTTGGCCATATGGGGCGAATGGACGCCGTAGTGGGCCAGGTAGAGACAGAGCGGCGCCTTGTCGTAATCGTTCGTGAGGATCTTCTCCACGGCACAATCGGTCAGGTAATCGGTCAGGTAGACCCCACACGTGTCCGGTTTGTGACTCCGCGTAAAATAGGGCGGGAAATAAGCGGCCGGATTACCCAGGTCGCTCTCACCGTACATATCGTTGAATCCCTGCGTATCGGGATAGTAGTTGCGCCGGCCCAGATGCCATTTTCCCACAGCACAGGTTTCATAGCCGGCCGCCTGGAGCGCTTCGGCAAACGTCACTTCGGCATGGGGCAGGAACTGCCGGTTGGGCTTCTGCCCGGGATCCTTCGGGTCGAGACCGAACTCTCCGTTATTGAACGGATCGTAGGCCGCATTCTGGATGTGCCGTGTCAGCCCCACCTTCAACGGATGCCGACCGGTCAACAGAGCCACCCGCGAAGGGCTGGAGGTCGGCGACGGCACATAGGCATTGACGAAATCGATCCCCTCCTGTGCCATCCGGTCGAT
>CALYBN010000064.1 GCA_944414825.1 uncultured Rikenellaceae bacterium | reverse complement strand
TCTTGGAGGTCATCACGATGATCCGGTCATCGCCCGAGAAGCTGCCCAGCAGACGTCCTCGGCCATCCGTATTCAGCCGGTTCACCTCGTCGTCGAACCAGATATCCTGACTGCCCAGTGTCGAGGTGCCCCGCTCCTTGAGCACAATCTTCTGAATACCGTAACGCGAGAAGAGATTTCCCTGACTCTGCCGCCCCTTGATGGCCAGCGTACTGAAATCCAGATCGACAATGAGTTTCTTCAGCCGCGGCCTCGGCCGGAAATACACCTTCAGCACTTCAGCTTCGCCATTGGGATTGACGCTCATGTAGAGGATCTCACTCTTGGGCGTTCCCTTGGTCAGATCATACTCCCGGTCACGCGTAATACCCTTGATGGCGCACCGCTTCATCATGATGGCGCCGTTCTTGCCGTCACGGTAGAGCACGTTGTAAATCGTCCGCTCGTCGTTGCGCTTGAAGACACCTATATAATAGATGTTTTTGGCGAAGTAGGCCTTCTCTCCCACCTTCGTGATGATATATTTCCCCTCTTTGGTGATGACAATCACATCGTCGATATCCGAACAGTCGCATACGAACTCCGCATCCTTCATCGACTTGCCGATACCGAAGAAGCCCTCGGCCCGGTCGACATACAGCTTGGCATTGGCCACCACCACCTTCGTCGCCTCGATCGAATCGAATTCCCGGATCTCGGTCTTGCGGTCGCGACCCTTGCCATATTTGGTCTTGATGCGTTTATAATAGGCGATCGTGTACTCCACCAGGTGGGCCAGGTCGTACTGCACCTGTTTGGTCTCCTCTTCGATGCCGCGGATCTGCTCATCGGCCTTGGCTGCGTCGTAACGCGAGATACGAATGAATTTCAACTCGGTCAACTTCACCACATCGTCCAGTGTCACCTCGCGCCGCAACAACTTCTTGAACGGTTCCAGCCCCTTATCCACGGCGGCATAGGCCTCCTCGCGGGTCTTACACCCCTCGATCACCTGGTAGATCTTATTCTCGATGAAGATCCGCTCCAGCGACGCCATGTGCCAGTCCTCGTTCAGTTCGCCCAACCGGATTTCCAGTTCGCGCCCCAGCAAGGCTTTGGTATGTTCGGCGCTGCGGCGCAGGATCTCGCTCACCCCGAGGAAGTGAGGTTTCTCATCCCAGATTACGCACGAGTTCGGCGAGATCGACACCTCACAATCGGTGAAGGCATACAGTGCATCAATCGTTTTGTCGGACGACTCGTCGTTGCTGACATGGATCAGTATCTCCACCTTCTCGGCCGTATTGTCGTCCACATGTCGGATCTTGATCTTACCCTTGTCGTTGGCCTTGACGATCGACTCCTTGATCGATTCAGTGGTCGTACCATACGGAATTTCGGTAATGGCCAGCGTCTTGCGATCCACCTTCGAGATGCGCGCCCGCACTTTCACTGTTCCGCCCCGCAGACCATCGTTATATTTCGAACAGTCGGCCAAACCTCCGGTCGGGAAATCCGGCAGCAACGTAAAGGACTCACCCTTCAAGTGAGCGATACAGGCGTCGATCAGTTCATTGAAATTATGTGGCAGGATCTTGGAGGCCAGTCCCACCGCAATTCCCTCCACTCCCTGGGCCAGCAGCAGCGGGAACTTCACCGGAAGTGTCACCGGTTCCTGATTGCGACCATCGTAGGAGAGCATCCACTCCGTAGTCTTGGGATTGAACGCCACGTCGAGGGCGAATTTCGAAAGCCGCGCCTCGATATAACGCGGAGCGGCCGCCTCGTCGCCGGTCAGTATATTTCCCCAGTTTCCCTGACAGTCGATCAGCAAATCCTTCTGTCCCAACTGCACCAGCGCATCGCCGATCGAGGCATCGCCGTGAGGATGGAACTGCATGGTATGACCGATGATGTTGGCCACCTTGTTGTAACGTCCATCATCGAGCCGCTTCATGGAGTGCAGGATGCGTCGCTGAACGGGTTTCAGCCCATCTTCGACATGCGGCACGGCGCGCTCCAGGATCACATACGACGCATAGTCCAGGAACCAGTCCTTGTACATCCCCGTCAGTTTGTGGCGCCCGGCCGTTTCGCTCATCAGACGTTCATACTTGCTGTGACGAGCCAACTGACGTTCCGTGGTCGCACCCTCATCGCTTTCAGTTTCAAGATCATCCTCCTCGGCAGCATCCCCAACCGTCTCCGAAGCCTCCTGCACATCTCCATCCGCAGATACCGCAGCATCCGCTTCGCCCGAAAGCAGATCGTCCATAGGGTCCAATTCGTTTTTATCTTTTTTCTTGCTCATGGTCTAAATTCTTTCCGGTTGTTAGAGAAGATCCTCCACGTAGTCTGCTTCGATTCTCAGGTTATTGATGATGAATCCCTGGCGCTCGTAGGTATTCTTACCCATATAGAAATCCAGCATGTCGTGTACCGGATCGTCCTTGGTCATGCGCACCTTCTCCAGCCGCATGTTCTCGCCGATAAATTCGCGGAACTCCTCGGCCGAAATCTCGCCCAACCCTTTGAATCGCGTGATCTCCGGATTCGATCCCAGTTTGGCGATGGCCTTCTGCTTCTCCTCTTCGCTGTAACAATAGATCGTCTGCTTCTTGTTGCGCACCCGGAACAGCGGGGTCTGCAACACAAACAGGTGTTCCTGCCGGATAACATCCGGGAAGAATTGCAGGAAGAAGGTCATCATCAGCAACCGGATGTGCATCCCGTCCACATCAGCATCCGTCGCGATGATGATCTTGTTATAGCGCAGGTCATCCATATCGTTTTCGATATTCAGTGCCGCCTGCAACAGGTTGAACTCTTCGTTCTCATACACCACCTTTTTGGTCAGACCGTAGCTGTTGAGCGGCTTGCCGCGCAACGAAAAGACCGCCTGGGTCTGTACGTCACGGCTTTTGGTAATCGAACCGCTGGCCGAATTTCCCTCCGTGATGAAGATCATCGACTCCTCGCGGCGGTCGTTCTTCAGGTCGTTCAGGTGGATCTTGCAGTCGCGCAGTTTCTTATTGTTCAGGCTCACCTTCTTGGCCATCTCCTTCGACTTCTTCTGAACGCCGGAGATCGCCTTCCGTTCTTTTTCGTTCTCGACGATCTTCTTGTTCAGAATCTCGGCCGTCGAGGGATTCTTGTGCAAATAGTTATCCAGATGCTCCTTCAGAAAATCCAGAATGAAACTCCGAACCGTCGGGCCATCTTCCGCCATCTTCGTCGACGAAAGACTCACCTTGGTCTGCTGTCCGAACTGCGGGTCGACGATCTTCACACTGATAGCCGCCACGATCGAAGTCCGGATATCGCTCGGATCGTAGTCCTTATGATAGAATTCCTTGATGGTCTTCGCTATCGCCTCGCGGAAGGCCGACTGATGCGTACCGCCCTGCGTGGTATGCTGCCCGTTAACGAACGAATAGTAGCTCTCGCCATACCCCGTTCCGTGGGTGATCGCCACTTCGATATCCTCGCCCGAAAGATGAATGGGCGGATAGAGCGGCTCCTCGGACATATTCTCGTTGAGCAGGTCGAGCAGTCCGTTTTTCGACGTAAAACTGCGGCCGTTCAACTTGACCACCAGCCCAGTATTCAGGTAGGTATAGTTCTTGACCGTCGTCTCGATATATTCCAGGTTATACTGATAAGGACCGAAGACCTTTTCATCGGGTGTGAACTGCACCAGCGTACCGTTGGGTTCGTTCACCCCGCTCTCCCACTGCTCGCGCTGCTCGAGGCCCTGCGCGAACCACACCGTATGGGCCTCTCCGTCGCGTACGCTGCGGGCCATGAACGAACTGGACAGCATATTGACCGCTTTCACACCCACGCCGTTCAGCCCCACCGTTTTCTTGAAGGCCTCCGAACCGTACTTGCCGCCGGTATTCATCTTTGAAACGGCCGCCGAGAGGCTGTTGAGCGGAATGCCGCGTCCGTAGTCACGCACCGTGACGGTATTCCCTTCAATCGTGATCTCGATCGTCTTACCGGCACCCATGATAAACTCATCGATCGAGTTATCCACTACCTCCTTGAACAGGATATAGATACCGTCATCGTTCTGGGAGCCGTCGCCCAATTTGCCGATATACATTCCCGGACGCAGGCGCAGGTGCTCCCGCGGGGAGAGCGACTTGATGTCGTCGTCCGTATAACTAACCGTAGAACTCATTAATCTTTGATCTCCTTATTTCGTATTTTTTCGTACTCTTCACTCACGAGGCGCTGCATCCGGGCCGTCAGCTCCTTCACATCGGCCTGCGCCACCTCTTCGGCACTCACCGGGGGCAGTACCCGCACCCGGAACCGATTGCCGAAACGGATCCTCCACCCCCTCGACGAATGTCCAGATCCGTCAGACACACAGGGCAGAATACCCACTTCGGCACGCTGTGCCATGACAAACGCCCCCTCCTTGAAACGGTGTATCTCCAGGTCACGACTCCGCGTTCCTTCCGGGAAAACAATCACCGAGACCCCCATCGACAGCCACTTGCGGCTCTCGTGGATCATCTTCTTCACCCCGGCGGTCGTACCGCGTTCAATGCCGATATCACCGTGCATCCGCATCACCCATCCGAAGATCGGCCACTTATAAACCCCCTTCTTGGCCACCCACTTGAAATCAAGCGGCAGGACATACATCAGCGGAATATCAACCATCGACTGGTGGTTGACCACCACCACCCAGGGTTTCGTACGATCCACCCGTTCCAACCCCTCCACCTGCACACGCCAACCCGGGATCATCCAGAAATAACACCGCGTCCAGAAGCGTGACAGATGATGGATCACCTCCCGCTTGCGGTCAAAAGCGACGGTCAGCAGGAACACCACCCCGAACAACAGGAAATAAAGCAGCGTAAAAACCACCACCAGCAGATAGAAGAAAACGGAGAGTACGGATGACATGATCAAAACACGTTTGCCTATTTTTAAGGTGCAAAAATAAGATTTTTTTCGGGGATTTCCTCGGCAACCCCCGACCATTTTATCAACAATTAATCACGGTCGAGAACAGATTCTGTGAAATTTTCCTTAAATTTGCCCGCGTCTGCGCCAAGCAAAATGCAGGTCGGACAGAGAGACACCGGTAATGAATAACTACCAACAAACCATAAAATCAAAACGATGAAAGCATTTGTTTTCCCGGGACAGGGTGCCCAATTCGTAGGAATGGGCAAAGACCTCTACGACAACGTCCCGATGGCGAAGGAACTTTTCGAGAAAGCCAACCAGATCCTCGGCTTCCGCATCACGGATATCATGTTCGAAGGAACCGACGAACAACTCAAACAGACCAACGTCACCCAACCGGCCATTTTTCTCCATTCGGTCATCCTGGCCAAAGCGCTGGGCGATCAGTTCAAACCCGACATGGTTTCCGGCCATTCACTGGGTGAATTCAGCGCACTGGTAGCTGCCGGAGCCCTGAGTTTTGAGGACGGTCTGACGCTGGTGGCAAAGCGTGCCGCCGCCATGCAGAAAGCCTGCGAGATGAACCCTTCGACGATGGCTGCCGTACTGGCTCTGCCCGACGAAAAAGTCGAGGAGATCTGCGCTTCTGTTGACGGCGTGGTCGTACCGGCCAACTACAACTGCCCGGGCCAGCTGGTCATCTCCGGCAGCAACGAGGCAATCGACGCCGCTTGCGAGAAGATGCTCGCCGCCGGTGCAAAACGCGCTCTCAAGCTGAAAGTGGGCGGAGCCTTCCACTCACCGCTGATGGAACCGGCCCGCGTGGAGCTCGAAGCCGCCATCAAAGCTGCTCCGTTTACGGCTCCCGTCTGCCCCGTCTACCAGAACGTGGACGCCAAGCCGCACACCGATCCGGATGAAATCCGTACAAACCTGATCGCACAGTTGACCGCCCCGGTACGCTGGACGCAGATCGTACAGAACATGCTGGCAGACGGAGCTACGGAGTTCACCGAACTCGGACCGGGCGCCGTTCTCCAGGGCCTCATCAAGAAGGTGAACAAAGAGGCTGTCGCCGAGTCAAAACAGTCGCTCTAGGCACATTGCGGAGCCGGACTCCGCCACGATACAAACCGAACGGGCGTACCGCGCAATCCCCTGCGGAGAGGCGATGCGCCCGTTTTTTTCACCGCAGCGTTGAATCTAAAAAAACAGTCTCCCAGTTATGGCAAATCCCCTCGTCAGCGTCATCATTCCGTGCTACAACTACGCCTCGTATCTACGTGAGGCCGTGGACAGCATCCTGCACTGCGGCTACGACAATGTGGAGATCATCGTGGTCAACGACGGTTCGACCCGACCGGAAGATGTTGAAATCCTCCGGAACTTCTCCGCCCCCAAAACGCGTGTCATCCACCAGAAAAATACACGGCTACCAGGAGCTCGTAATACTGGAATTACGGCATCCTCTGGCAAATACATCTTACCGCTGGATGCCGACGATCGGATTGCAGAAGGCTTCCTCACGGAGGCCGTGCGCATCGCCGAAGCAGATCCGACCGTCTGCATCGTCTCGGGACGCATCCACCTCTTTGGCCACAAGAAGGAGGGCGATCAGGAATACCCAATCCATGACCGCTATGAGTCACTCCGCTCGGAACTCCGCGGCAACTGTTTCACCGTCAGCAGTCTGTTCCGCCGCAGCGACTGGGAAAAAGTGGGCGGATATGCCTCAGAAATGTGCTACGGTCTGGAAGACTGGGACTTTTGGATTTCGTTATTGGAGATTACCAACGGCCGCGTTGTCCAAACCGAGCACCTGTCGCTTCACTATCGACAGCATAACCACTCCATGTTACGCTCCCTGACCGAAAGCTGTCAGCGAAAAAACGCCATGCTCTCCATGCTGATACGCCGTCATCTGGACTCCTATCTAGCCAATCCGGATGTATTGGGAGAATTGATCTTCGGCAATTATCTCAACGCGAATGGTGGCGAGCTGCTGCCGGAATCGACCCTGAAGTTCAAGCGCAAATACAGGCGATACCAAAAACTGACTCGACTGATGATCTGGATCAGCGCAATTTTATTACTGTCTCTGATTACAGTCATCATTATGAAATAGGCCGGGACAAAATCAGGACAAAAAGGACTTTTTATTTTAATTCTTGACGAGATGAATAGTCTCTATTTTCAAAAATAGAGTTTTCACACAAGACTGATCAATACGATTCTATCTTTCACGAAACCCAAGCAGGCATCGGACTCGGACCGATGTCTGTTTTGTTTTTCCACGGTTCAGTTCTTCAAAATTCTGCGGAACACTTTTGCAGAATTTTAAGCAATACCCCTCCGCTCAACTAATAATTCTTAAAAAATTCTTAAAAAATTTGAATAAGACTGCCTCATATTAAAAAAATATTTATATATTTGCTTTCAAATTATAGTAAAGACCGAAGGACAGGAAGCATGGTATCGCTCAAAGAGTTTTTCAATCAGCATGAAGACGACATGCTGAAAGGGATCTCCCACAAAAATAACCTCATCAAACGCAACATCATAGCCCACATGGCCGTGAACGGCCAATGCACACTGGCCGCCCTAACCAAAGAACTCCATATCAGCATCCCGACCATCACCAAACTCGTAAGCGAACTGGTCGAAGAGAAGATCGTCACCGACAATGGTAAGGTGGAAACTCCCGGCGGACGGCGTCCCAATATATTCGGACTGGCCAACTCGGCCATCTATTTCGCCGGCGTGGATGTCAGTCGAGATCATCTGCAATTCGTCATTACCGACCTGAAAAATAACGTCATCGTCAGCCAGACAGAACCCGATTTCGAACTGCTCGACACGGACGGTTCGTTGGAAAAGATCTGCAGCAGCACCCAGAAATTTCTGGACGAATGCGGCGTGGATCAGAGCAAGATTCTGGGCATGGGCGTCTGCATCACAGGGCGTGTCAATCCCAATACGGGCCGCAGTTACAAATATTTCACCTCCACGGAACGCCCCCTGCGGGAGATCATCGAGGAGCGGACCGGCGTACGCGTCCTGCTGGAAAACGACACCCGGGCCCGTTGCTTTGCAGAATACTACTCGGGCAACATCAAGGACGAGAAGAATCTGCTCTACCTGCATCTAGGACGCGGCGTAGCCATCGGCATCATCATGGACGGCAAACTCTACTATGGCAAGAGCGGCTTTGCCGGAGAGTTCGGCCACACGCCCTTCTTCGACAACGAGATCATCTGTTCGTGCGGCAAGAAAGGGTGTCTGGAGACCGAAGTATCGGGTATCGCCATCGAAAACAAGATTGTGGCCATGATCCGCCAAGGCGTAAACACCATCCTGCGCGACAAATATGACCGTGGCGAGGCAATCCACATCGACGACGTGATCGCCGCGGCCAAAAGCGACGACACGCTCTCGATCGAACTGATTGAAGAGGCCGGTGAAAAGATCGGCAAGAGTATTGCATTTCTGATCAATATTTTTAATCCGGAACTGGTCATCATCGGCGGGAACCTGGCTCAGGCAGGCGACTACATCATGCTGCCGCTGAAGTCGGCCACCAACAAGTACTCGCTGAACCTGGTCTACAAGGATACCCGATTCCGCCTTTCGCAAATGGGGAAAGAGGCCGGTGCATTGGGTGCCGCCATGTTGATACGAAACAAAATAATCGGACTGTAATGAACGTACTGGAATCAGACATAGTCCGCCTGCGGGCGCTGGAACCCGAAGATGTAGATACGCTCTACAAATGGGAAAACGACACCAACATCTGGAAGGTGAGCAACACCACGGCTCCCTTCTCGCGACACATCCTGCGACAGTTCATCGACAGCCAGAAATATGACATTTACGAGACCCGGCAGTTGCGCCTGATCATCGAAGCAAAGGCGACCGGACAAGCGGTCGGTGCGGTAGACCTGTTCGACATCGACCCCTACAACCGGCGTGCCGGCGTGGGAATCCTGATCTACGACAAGAAGGACAAATGCCAGGGATACGCTTCGAGCGCCCTGCAAATCCTGATCCGGTACAGTTTCCAGATCCTGCAACTCAACCAGCTCTATTGCAACATCCTGTTCAACAACACGCCCAGCCTCATGCTGTTCCGCAGCAAAGGTTTTCTCACCGTCGGCATCAAGCGGGAGTGGGTCAAAACCACCTCGGGATGGCTGGATGAGTACATGTTGCAACTGATCAACCCCAAGAAAAGCTAACCCCGGCACAAACAGCACCGGTCGCTCCTCGGTGGCTAAAGCCCGCCCAGATCGGGTAAGGCACTGAGCGGGACATACCCGTCCGTCCGCCGTTCATAGATATAATGTTTCAACCCATTGGTCAGCATCAGGTAACGCGCCTGAACCACCGCATTATAACGGAGCGCCTGGGCATAGACCTCGGCATCGCTCCGCACCGAAGGCGCCTTACACTCGGCCAGCAACAGCGGCACACCCTCTGACCCGAACACTACGACATCGGCCCGTTGCGGC
>CALYBN010000063.1 GCA_944414825.1 uncultured Rikenellaceae bacterium | reverse complement strand
CGCATCAAAACGGAAAGTCTATCAGAATCCGGTTTCACCGCGCAGCCTGCCCGATCCTACGGTAGTCAAGGCTCCGGATGGATACTACTATCTGTATGCCACGGAGGATATCCGCAACGTGCCGATCCTGCGGTCGAAGACGCTGACCGAGTGGTATCTGGTGGGGAGGGTTTTTTCGGATAAGAAACGTCCCGATTTTGTGGAGAAGGGAGGCGTTTGGGCTCCGGATATTAACCTGGTCGACGGGCGCTATGTGATGTACTACTCCATGTCTACCTGGGGCGGCGAGTGGACTTGCGGTATTGGCGTAGCTACGGCAGACAAGCCGGAAGGACCGTTTACGGATCATGGCAAGATGTTCATCAGCAGCGAGATCGGCGTACAGAACTCAATCGATCCGTTCTATATCGAGGAAGATGGACATAAGTATCTGTTCTGGGGGAGCTTCCGCGGAATCTATGGAGTGGAGCTGAGCGAGGATGGCCTGTCGATGATGCCCGAAGCCCGGATGGTGCAGGTAGCCGGTACGGCTTACGAGGGGACTTACATCCATAAACGTGGCAAGTATTACTACCTGTTTGCTTCGATCGGCAGCTGCTGTGAAGGCGCCAAGAGTACCTATACGACCGTCGTGGGACGCTCCGTGAACCTGTTCGGTCCCTACGAAAATAAGGCGGGTGAGGGGATGCTCGACAACCGGCACGAGGTGGTGATTCATAAGAATGAGCGCTTCGTCGGTACGGGACACAACGCCGAATTGGTAACCGATAGCGAGGGTTCGGATTGGATTCTGTATCATGCCGTCGATCTGCAAAATCCCAAGGGTCGGGTGCTGATGCTCGATCGGATCCGGTGGCAGGATGATTGGCCCTATGTCGAGGGAAGTACTCCGTCGCTTGAGGCCGAGGCTCCGGTATTCTAGCGCGTTTTTAAGAGGGCCTGATTCGGTCGGGCCAGAACAATAGTTTGCGGGGCGTCCTCCATATATGAGAGACGCCCCGCAAACTATCTTGTAATAGCGATTATAACAGGGGAACGGCCCACCGTACCAGGGCATACCCTCCGGCCAACAACCAGATGTAGAGCAATCCTGCCAGCAGGAAGGGCTTTGCACCGGCTTTTTTGAACTTCTCGAAACTGGTTTCAGCTCCCAGCGCCGTCATGGCCATCGTAAGCAGGAAAGTATCCACATTGTTGATTCCTTCAACCACAGGCTGCGGCAGAAGATCGAATGAGTTGAATGCGATGACTCCCAGGAATCCGAAGGCGAACCACGGGATGGTCACCTTGCCGGGCTTCGCTCCTTTTTGTCCGGCAGCCTGTTTGCGATTGCGGCGTGCCAGCGCGAAACTCATGATGAGTAGCACCGGTGCCAGCATCATCACCCGGATCATCTTGACAATTACGGCCGGATCAGAGATTTCTGACCCCATGGCATTCCCTGCACCTACTACATGAGCCACTTCGTGGAGCGTCGATCCAGTGTAAAGGCCCATCTGCTCCGGCGAGAGGTCGAGCACTCCCGAGCGGTAGAGCGCCGGGTAGAGAAACATGGAGAGAGTTCCGAAAATTACGACCGTCGAAACCGCTACAGCCGTCTTGTGGGGCTGGCTCTTCACGACGGGCTCGGCACCCAGTACGGCGGCTGCTCCGCAGATAGCGCTGCCGGTGGCCGTGAGCAACGACAACTCCCGATCCATCTTCAACAGATGCCCCAACCATACGCCTAGCCCGATGGTTACGGCGACGATCACGGCGTCGACGATGATCGCCGGCAGCCCGATTGCCGCTACGCTCTGGAACGTGAGTCGGAAACCGTAGAATACAATCCCGGTTCGCAGCAACTGCTTGGTGCAGAACAGTATGCCCGGTACCCACGTCTGTGGCAGATGGTTGCGCAGGCTGTTGGCATAGAGCATGCCGAGGATAATGCCGACAATGAGCGGACTGAGCGATAGCCGCTGGATGAAGGGGAATTCTGCGATGTAGAATGCCGAGCAGGAGAAGAGAGCGATAAGTAGAATACCGTGGAGTTTGCTGCCTCGTTTTTCACTGAACATGGATCGTGTATTTTGGGGTTACCGTTTTGTTTTTGTCGCCGCAAAGGTAATTGTTTGCCTCAAAAATGTAATTTCCAAATTATTATTGCCCATAACCAAAAGTTATGCCAAGCGTTTATTTCACCCCCCCCCTCCCTGTTCGAAGAGGACCTGTTGTATATGGCGTTGCGGAAATGGCCGTCGGATGATCCATGGGAGTGCTCCATGCCGGGGCGGATAGGCCGGTTTGTGAGAGGGGAGGGGAGAGATCTTAGACTGTTTGCCGAAAATTACTTATTCTCGTCCTGATCTGGGAACTGTGTTTATCTTACCGTTTTACGAGCCTGAAACAAACAGGAGAGACTCCCCGTCGGGAATCTCTCCTGTTTCTGAGCTTGTTATTGATTTGAAATTATAGCCGCTTGCGGATTTCGGCCGACTCTTTCTCGTAACCGGGTTTGTCGAGCAGGGCGAACATGTTCTTTTTGTAAGCCTCCACGCCCGGCTGGTTGAACGGATTCACACCCAGCAGATAGCCGCTGATGCCGCACGCCTTCTCGAAGAAGTAGAGCAGCCCGCCGATATAGTATTCGTTGATCTCCGGCAACTCGATGCGGATGTTCGGCACACCGCCGTCCACGTGTGCGAGCGCCACACCCAGTTCGGCCATCTTGTTCACCTCGCTGATCCGTTTGCCGGCCAGGAAATTCAGCCCGTCGAGGTTCTCCTTGTCAGCCTCGATCACCACCTTGTGGGCAGGTTTCGTTACGCTGATAACGGTTTCGAACAGGGTCCGCTCACCCTCTTGGATGTATTGCCCCATCGAGTGGAGATCGGCCGTCAACGTGACACTGGCCGGGAAGATACCCTTGCCCTCTTTGCCTTCACTTTCGCCGTAGAGCTGCTTCCACCACTCGGCGATGTACTGCAGTTTGGGCTCGTAGCTGGCCAGAATCTCTGTTTTAAAACCTTTCCGGTAGAGGGCGTTACGCGTTGCGGCGTAGATGGCAGCCGGATTCTGGTCGAACGGCACGCTGTCGGCTGTGGCCTTTTCCATGTCCTGCGCACCGCGTACCAATTCGGCAATGTTGACTCCTGCCACAGCCAGCGGCAGCAGACCTACCGGCGTCAGCACCGAATAGCGTCCGCCCACGTCGTCCGGAATGACGAATGTCGGGTAGCCTTCATTCGTAGCCAGCGTCTTGAGGGCGCCGCGAGCCTTGTCCGTGATGGCGACGATCCGCTGGGCGGCTTCGGCCTTACCATAACGTTTCTCGATCTCGGCTTTGATCAGACGGAAGGCGATGGCCGGTTCCGTGGTCGTTCCTGACTTGGAGATGACGATAGCGGCGATCGAGTAGTCCTTTACGGCGTCGAGCAACTCATAGGTGTAATCTTCGCTGATATTCTGTCCG
Source organism: uncultured Rikenellaceae bacterium (assembly GCA_944414825.1). Classification (GTDB taxonomy): domain Bacteria; phylum Bacteroidota; class Bacteroidia; order Bacteroidales; family Rikenellaceae; genus CALYBN01. The sequence goes on along the minus strand of CALYBN010000063.1, from coordinate 9,108 downwards.
GCAAATACCACGACCGGTTTCTTGGGATTCTTTTTCAGCAGGGCGAAGCTGTCGCTCATGGCTTCCAATACGGCTTTGGCGCCGAGATACGAACCGCCGATACCGATGGCGATAACCACTTCAGCCTTGCTGCGTAAAGCCTCAGCCTCTTTCTGGATGGCGGCCAACTGTGCGGCGTCGATTGACGAGGGGAGGTTGACCCAACCCAGGAAATCATTGCCGGCGCCTTCGCGCGTACGCAACAGCGTGTTGGCCTGCTCGGCCGGAACTTTCAGTGCCTCGATCTCGGCGGCCGTAACCGCATCCGAGGTCTTCGATGTGTTGATTTTCAGCATTTCCATAATCATTTGCTTTTTATCGTTCGTTGTTATATCAATTTCTGAGTCAGTTTCTCCATCTCTTCGGCAGCCGGGGCACCTTCGTAGAGGATGCGGTGGACACACTCGGCAATGGGCATCTCGATCCGGAAGCGTTCGTTGATCCGACGGATGCAGTCCGAGGCGTAATACCCTTCAGCTACCATCTTCATCTCCACCTGTGCCGAATGGATGCTGTATCCGCGCCCCACCATCAGCCCGAACGTGCGATTCCGGCTGAATTGCGAGTAACAGGTCACCAGCAGGTCGCCCACATAGGCCGAAGCGCACACCTCCCGCGGGAAATCGTAGCTTTCGCTGAGAAACCGCTTCATCTCGATCGCTGCATTGGAGATCAACACGGCGGTGAAGTTGTCACCGTACCCTAGCCCGAGGGCAATTCCCACACCGATGGCGTAGATATTCTTGAGCACTGCGGCATACTCCGTGCCGTAAATGTCTGTCGAGGGGTTTAGCCGCAGATAATCCGTGGCGAACTTGTTGCAAAGCGTGCGGGCGTTCTCCGGATTTTTGCAGACCATCGTCAGATAGGAGAGCTTTTCCAGGGCGATCTCTTCGGCATGACACGGTCCGGTGAGGATGCCGATCCGGTCGTAGGGTATTTCGTAGCGCTGATGCATGTATTCGGCCACCGTCACGTAATCGTCCGGGATGATTCCCTTGATGGCCGATATGACAAACTTGTCATGCAGCGAAACGGTCAACGGAGCTAGCGTATCTTTCAGGAAAGCCGACGGTACGGCCAATATGATGATATCCGCCTCCTCCACTACGGCGTTGATGTCATTCGAAAGTCGGAGCCGTTCCGGGCGGAACCGCACGTCGCGCAGGTAGCGTGGATTGGACCCTTTGGTGCGGAGGTGTTCGAGTACCTGCGGGTTGCGGACATGCCACCCGGCCTGTGGCTCGTTCTCCAGCAGGATTTTCATGATGGCAGTTGCCCAACTTCCATATCCGATCACAGCACAGCGGGCGCCTTTGTCGATTCTGTATCCCATTGCCTCGAATTGAGCTACAAACCTACATAATTTTTATGAATTATTTGGGATCAATCTCCACTTTTTTTACCTTTGTAATTCAATATTAATTTGCTAAAATCATTGGCTTTGAAAAAGATCAAGAGTGCGCTGATATCTGTCTATTACAAAGACGGACTGGATGAAATCGTAAAAAAACTGGCTGCCGACGGAGTGAAAATCTACTCTACGGGCGGAACCCTGAAATTTATCGAGGACCTCGGCGTAGAGGCTGCCTCCGTAGAGAGCCTGACAGGATATCCATCGATTCTGGGCGGACGGGTCAAGACCCTCCACCCGAGTGTGTTTGGCGGAATCCTGGCTCGCCGAGACAATCCGCAGGACCTGGAGCAGATGGCTCAGTATCATATACCGGAGATCGACCTGGTGATCGTCGACCTCTATCCTTTCGAGGAGACTGTGGCATCGGGTGCCGACGAGCAGTCGATTATCGAGAAAATTGATATTGGCGGTATCTCGTTGATCCGCGCTGCTGCCAAGAACTATAAGGATGTGGTCATCGTCGGTTCGGTGGATCAGTATGGAGAACTGATGGAACTGCTTGAGAAACAGTCGTGTGCAACGACGCTGGAACAACGCCGCCATTTTGCAGCCAAGGCTTTTATGGTCAGCTCACACTATGATACGGCTATTTTCCGTTACTTTAACCAACAGGAGCAGATCCCGGCCTTCAAGCAGAGCTATAACAAGGGCGTGGAGCTTCGTTATGGCGAGAACCCCCACCAGAAGGCGACCTTCTTCGGAGACCTCGACAAGATGTTCGACAAGTTGCACGGTAAGGAGATTTCCTATAACAATATGCTGGATATCGATGCTGCCGTGAACCTGATCGAGGAGTTCCGGGATGCCGATCCGACGTTCGCCATCCTGAAGCACAACAACGCCTGCGGGATTGCCGTGCGTCCGACCCTGCTCGAGGCGTGGAAGACGGCACTTTCGTGCGATCCGGTGTCGGCGTTCGGCGGCGTGCTGATCTGCAACCGTCCGGTGGATAAGGCAACGGCCGAGGAGATCAACAAGATTTTCCTGGAAGTGATCGTAGCCCCGGGGTATGATCCGGAAGCATTGGCCGTGTTGGAGACAAAGAAGAACCGGATTATCCTGGTCATGAAGGATACGACGCGTTGCAGCAAACAGTATCGCAGCCTGCTGAATGGCGTGGCCGTACAGGATCGCGATATGAAGGTGGGCGGACGGGATACGGAGGTGGTCCCGGCTACGGAGAAGAAACCGACCGAGGTCCAGTTGAAGGATATGATTTTTGCCAATATTCTGGTGAAACACTCCAAGAGTAACGCCATCGTGCTGGCAAAGGACAATATGCTGCTGGCCAGCGGTGTGGGGCAGACCTCGCGTGTGGATTCACTGAAACAGGCCATCGAGAAGGCCAAAGGCTTCGGGTTCGACCTGCGGGGAGCGACGATGGCATCGGACGCTTTCTTCCCCTTCGGAGACTGCGTGGAACTGGCTCACAACGAGGGAATCGACAGTGTGATTCAGCCCGGCGGCTCGGTGCGCGACAGTGAGAGCGTGGACTATTGCAATGCTCATGGCATGACGATGGTTTTCACAGGGATGCGGCATTTTAAACATTAATAGCGAAATACCTACGAAAGGGAAATGGGACTTTTTTCATTGACACAGGAACTGGCGATCGACCTCGGGACGGCCAATACCATCATCATCTGCAATGGCAAGATCATGGTGGACGAACCGTCGATCGTGGCGGTTGACTACCACACGGGCAAGTTGGTGGCGATCGGCAATCAAGCTCGTCAGATGCACGGCAAGACCCATCAGAATATCAAGACAATCCGCCCGTTGAAGGATGGCGTGATAGCCGATTATAATGCTACGGAACTGATGTTGCGCGGCATGATCAAGAAGGTGAAGACCAATGGCCATCTGTTCAGTCCCTCACTCAAGATGGTGATCTGCATTCCGTCGGGTTCGACCAATGTGGAGATCCGCGCCGTGCGCGACTCGGCGGAGCATGCCGGAGGCCGTGAGGTTTATATGATCTACGAGCCGATGGCTGCGGCTTTGGGAGCGGGTCTCGATGTGGAGGCCCCGGAGGGTCACATGATTATCGACATTGGCGGAGGTACGACGGAGATAGCCTGCATATCGTTGGGAGGTATCGTTTGCAGCGAGAGTATTAACGTGGCGGGCGATGTCTTTACGGAAGATATTCAGGCTTACGTGCGTCAGCAACACAATATTCGCATCGGGGAGCGTACGGCCGAAGATATCAAGATCGCCGTGGGGGCAGCCGTGTCGGAGTTGGAGGAGGAGCCGGAGGATTATGTGGTGACGGGACCCAATGTACTCACGTCGCTGCCGTCGACACTGACGCTGTCGTATAGCGAAATCGCCTACGCACTGGAGAAGTCTCTGGTGAAGATCGACGCTACGATCATGAAGGTGCTCGAGATGGTTCCGCCGGAGCTTTATGCCGATGTGGTGAAGAACGGGATCTACCTGGCCGGAGGCGGAGCCTTGTTGCGCGGTCTGGATCGACGTCTGAGCGAAAAGACCAACATTCCGTTTGTGGTGACCGAAGACCCGCTGCGGGCCGTGGCACGCGGTACGGGGATTGCATTGAAAAATATCCACAGATTCTCCTTCTTGATGAAATAGCGGAGGGGCATAGAGTGTGGCTTGTATGTAATAAGAAGAATTGATCGAACGATGTGCGTGGCGCAGCGGGGGACTTGTCGGGACAGACGAAAAGTACTTCGCTGCGCTGTGCGGTAAAAAGGAGTAAATAGAGCGTGATGCCGCGGGAGACCTGGGGCATCACGGAATGTTCGCGAACGATGATACGATTCATACTGTTTCTCAAGAAGATTTATGTGCCGTTGCTTTTCATTTTGCTGGAAGCTCTGGCCTTGAATTTCTATGCGAACAGCACCAGTTATACAAAGGCCCGTCTGCTCGGTATCTCCAATGCTGTGGTAGGACGCATTTATAAGCAATTTGCATCGGTAGGCGACTATTTCGGGCTTCGGCGTGAAAATGAAGCATTGGTATCCGAGGTTGCGCGTTTGCAAAATGAATTGGAGGCATTCCGCATGCAGACAGGCGGAGCACAACCGACCGATTCACTGCTGGCCCTGACGGGCGAAGCTGCCAAGTATTACTATACGACGGCTTATGTCATCAATAATTCGATCACACGCCAGGAAAACTATATTACACTGGATAAGGGACGCCGTGACGGAGTAGAACCCAATATGGCCATCGTCACGCCTCAGGGGACAATCGTGGGCTATGTACTGAATTGCAGCGATCGGTTTTCGGTGGGGATCTCGGTGCTGAACATCAATTTCAAGACGGGCGGGAATATTCGTGGCAAGGACAATTTTGGTTCGCTCTATTGGGATGGGCTGGATCATAATTATGTGGTGCTGTCCGAGATTCCGAAATATGCGGATCTGCAGCCGGGAGATACTATTGTGACGGGCTATTCCTCGATCTTTCCGCCTGACGTTGAGATCGGTTGCGTGGAGAGCTTTGAGTTGACATCGTCGAACTACTATAAAGTGAAGGTGAAGTTATCGACGCGGATGTCCTCCCTCAAACGCGTGCTGCTGGTGCGTTATGCCGATGCTGTTGAGCAGCGTCTGCTGGAGGAACAGACGATAAACGGAGGCTTTGCTGAAGATTATTCAAATTGAGGAGGAGCGTGATATGTTGTACCGGATTCTGGAATATCTCTTCTTTTTTGTGGTTCTGCTGCTGTTGCAGTTGTTCCTGTTCAATAATCTGAATTTTGGAGTTTATGTCAATCCGCTGGTCTATATAGCTTTCATTATTCTATTGCCGATGGAGACCCTGCCGGTGGTGATGCTTCTGTCGGGGTTACTGTTGGGTTGTGCCATGGATCTGGTGATGGGGACAGCGGGGATCAATACCATTGCGACCCTCTTTACGGCATACAGCCGTCCGTTGCTGTTGCGTTTGTTCATCGGGAAGGATGATATCCGGGATGGCGGAGTTCCCAATCTTAGGCGTTTGGGCGCGGGGAAATATTTTCGTTACTCGACCCTGGTTGTTTTTCTGCAATGTTTTGTCTTCTTTACGTTGGAGTCCTTGTCGTGGGATTATTACTATCTGACGTTGTTGCGAATCTTGTGCAGTACGGTCGTGACGGTCGTATTGGTCTATTTTGCCCAGATGTTGTTTGGAGACGGCATGGGTAGACATTTTGGGGTTTGAGAATTGGACGAACACGGAGATGAGCGGATCGAGAATCAAAATATTGCAACGGTTGGTGATAGGGGTCTTTGCCCTGATCATCCTGCGATTATTCTATATACAGGTTATCGACGGCAGCTATAAGGATCGTGCGGATGATAATGTATTGCGCTACGAAGTGCAGTATCCGCCTCGTGGAGAGGTTTACGACCGGAATGGTGAGTTTCTGGTGCAGAGTAAAGACGTATACGACCTGATGGTGGTTCCGCGCGATGTGACCCCCTTTGATACGGCCATGCTGTGCGGCATTGTGGGAGTTCCGATCGAGAAGTTCCGGGCCGAATTGCAAAAGGCGGAACGTTATTCGCGTCGCCGGGCCTCCGTAGTGCTGAAACAACTCCCCAAGGAGGTGAAGGTCAAGTTGGAAGAGCGTAGTTTTCCGGGCTTCTATACGGTTTATCGTACGATCCGATCCTATCCTCGTAAGATTGCGGGGAATCTGCTGGGGTATGTAAGTGAGGTGGATGAGCGGGCTATTGCGCGAGACAGCTACTACCGTAGTGGCGACTACATCGGCAAGAGCGGCATAGAACTGGCCTATGAGAATGTTCTGCGGGGAGATAAGGGGGTGAAAGTCAATCTAGTGGATGTCCACGGCATCGTGAAGGGATCCTACCAGAATGGGATCTACGATACGCTGGCTGTGCCGGGGACGGCCATCACCTGCTCCATCGACGCTCGACTGCAGGCGTTGGGCGAGGAGTTGCTGGCCGGCAAGGTGGGCAGTATCGTGGCGATCGAACCGGCGACGGGAGAGATCCTGGTGATGGCGAGCAGCCCGACGTATGATCCGGACGAACTGGTTGGCCGTGAGAGCGGTAACAACTACATGAAACTGCTCCGCAATCCCCGCAGCCCGCTCTTTAACCGGGCCGTCATGTCGCGCTATCCGCCGGGATCGACCTTCAAGATTGTGAATGGCCTGATCGGACTGCAAGAGGGGGTTCTCCGCCCCCAGGATACCTATCCGTGCCATCGAGGCTATACGATCGGACGCGGAGTGAAGTGCCATGAGCACTGGTCGCCGCTCAACCTGATCGATGCCGTGCAGACTTCGTGTAATGCCTACTTCTGCTATGTCCTGCGCAATATTCTCGACAATCCCAAATACGGCAGTGTCAAACGAGGGTTCGACGTCTGGGCCGACTATGTCCGCAGTTTCGGATACGGCCGGAAACTGGATTCCGATTTTCTGGACGAGTTGAACGGTTATGTTCCGTCATCGGAGTTCTACGACGACCGTTATAACGGACGTTGGAACTCGCTGACCGTCATTTCGCTCTCGATCGGACAGGGCGAATTGGGGTGTACGCCGCTCCAGATGGCCAATCTGGCAGCTACGGTTGCCAACCGCGGACACTACTTCATTCCGCACGTGGTCAAACGCATCCACGATCGCGATTCGCTGGATGCCCGTTTCTACGAACCGCATTTTACGAAGGTGGAATCCAAGTATTTCGATCCGATCGTGGAGGGGATGTACCGTGCCGTGCACAAGCCGGGCGGGACAGCCTCCATTGCCCGGGTCGATGGACTCGACATTTGCGGAAAGACGGGTACGGCACAGAATCCGCACGGTGCCGACCACTCGACCTTCATGTGCTTTGCTCCTCGCAATAATCCGAAGATCGCCGTTTCGGTCTATGTCGAGAATGGCCGCTTCGGTGCTACGGTGGCCGCCCCGATTGCCTCGCTGATCGTGGAGCAGTACCTCACCGATACCATTACGCGACCCCAACTGGTCGATTACGTGAAGAACATGCAAATAGCCTATCCTTATTATGACCGGAAGAAGACAAAATAGCCTCGGAATAGGGAGCGTGGATTGGAGTTCGGTTCTGATCTATGTGGCGCTGGTGGTGATCGGGTGGTTGAATATCTACGCCGCGGTTTACGACGAGTCCCATGCCAGTATCTTCGACGTGAGCCAGCGTTACGGTATGCAAATGATCTGGATTGGGGTGTCGGCTTTCGTGGCGATCGCCATCCTGCTGATCGACGATAAGTATTATCACATGCTGGCCTATCCGTTCTATTGGGGAGCCATCCTGATGCTGATCGCAGTGCTGTTTGTCGGGAAGGAGGTGCATGGCGCCAAATCGTGGATCGTACTCGGCCCCGTGGCACTGCAACCGACCGAGTTGGTGAAGTTCACTACGGCGCTGGCCCTGGCTCGCTATATGAGTACTTATACGTTTTCGATTCACCGCTTTTCGAGTATCGTACGCATGTTTGCCATTATCGTTTTGCCGGCACTGATCATCATGCTGCAGAATGATACCGGTTCGGCGATGGTCTATGGAGCATTTCTGTTTGTGTTATACCGGGAGGGATTTAATGGATGGATCTACGTGGCGCTGATCATGGCACTCCTGCTCTTCATTTTTTCGTTCCTGCTGACCCCGGAGGCATTGTTGGCCCTGCTCGTGCTGGCATGTGTGGTGAGTGAGGGGATCAGTAATGGCCGTTGGCGAAGTAAGATCATCTATGTGGCCTCGGTGGCTTTGTCGACCTTGGTGCTCTATTTCGGATTGAATCTGCTGCTGCATGGCCGGCTGACGGTCTATGCCAGCCTGTTGATCTCGGTGCTGCTTTCATTGGTGCTGGTGGTGGTCTATGCCTATCGACAGCGACTGCGGAATGTCTATATGTACGTGGGCTTGTTCCTGGCGTCGCTGCTTTTTACGTCGACGATCGACTATGTGTTCAACGAGGTGTTGCAGGTGCACCAGCAGAAACGAATCCTCGATACGCTCGGCCTGGAGTCCGACCTGAAGGGATGGGGCTATAATGTCAACCAGTCGAAAATCGCTATCGGCTCAGGCGGGTTCTTTGGAAAGGGCTTCTTGGGAGGGACGCAAACCAAGTTTAACTTTGTGCCGGAACAGAGTACCGATTTTATTTTCTGTACGGTGGGCGAAGAGTGGGGATTTCTGGGAACGCTGATCGTGACAAGTCTGTTTGCTCTGCTGATCCTGCGTCTGATGAAGATGGGCGAACGACAGCAGGAGCCATTCGGGCGAATCTATTGCTACTCCGTGGCGGCAATCTTCTTCTTCCATGTGATGGTAAACATCGGGATGACGATCGGTCTGATGCCAGTGATAGGTATTCCGCTGCCGTTCTTCAGCTATGGGGGATCGTCACTGGTAGCCTTTACGATCTTGTTTTTCGTGGCCGTCAAGTTGGATGCCGGCAAACGGGAGTCGCTGATCGATCAATGATGGTGTAAATTTTATGAAAAAAACAAAACATATGTCGGAACATGTATTGAAAGGGTTGACTTCTGCCCAAGTGCTGGAAAGCAGGAAACGCCATGGCGAGAATGTGCTTACCCCGGCCAAAAAGGAGTCGGTGTGGAAATTGTTCATCGGGAAATTCAACGATCCGATCATCCGGGTACTGCTCGTTGCGGCACTGTTGTCGTTGGTAGT
>CALYBN010000062.1 GCA_944414825.1 uncultured Rikenellaceae bacterium | reverse complement strand
GATTCCTACAAAATTACACCAAATTTCCCGAAATCCGCCATCCGGGCGGCCAAAATAATATATTCCGTTTTGTTTGACCCTACTTGTTCAGCGTTTCAAATCCCAGTCCGTAGACGCCCATGACGCTGCCCACCGTGATAAAGGCATTCGGGTCGCAATCCTTGATGATGCGGAACAGCACGCCGGTTTCATTCTTGCGGCAGACAACCATCACCACCTTCATAGGCTCCTTGGTGTAATACCCCGAACCGTCCAGCATTGTCACACCCCGATGGACGTCATTACTGATACGCGAAGCGATTTCGTCATATTTTTTGGAGATGATCAGAATCTGTGACGACTGGCGGTTGCCGGCCAGCACGGCATCGAGCGTATAACCGCTTACGCCCACCAGCACATAGCTGTATATCACCGTCGTGATCTCATTACCAATAAAATACGACAATCCGATGATGATAAAATCGCAGAACATGATCACTTTCCCATAGCTGATGCTGCGGTATTTGTTGATGATCATGGCAATGATATCCGTTCCACCGGTGCTGCCTCCCTGTGAGAAGCAGATGCTGATACCCATTCCCGAAAGCGCACCACCCAGAATGGCCGACAACAGGCGGTCGTTCCCCAGCCCCAACAAGTCTGGCGGCACCAGGCTCTGCATGACTCCCATGAAAAAGGCCAGGCCGAAGATAGCAAAGACGGTCTTGGTGCTAAACTTGATACCGATCAGGAAAGCCGCTACCACCAGCAGTACGCCGTTAATCACGAACATCGTGTAGGCAACGGGGATACCGCCGGCAGCTCCCCCCGTGGCAAAATAGACCAGCATCGACATACCGGCCACGCCACCGCCGACAATTTCTGCCGGGAGAATAATGCCCATCCAGGCAAAAGAATAGAGCATGAGGCCGAACGAGATCAAGGCATACTCCTTGATCGTACGCAGCAATAATTTCCGAGAAATAGGGATCATTTTCGATAAAATTTACAATATCAGTCCAATCAAGCGATGTAAATCTCCAGCAACTGCGCTTCACCTTGCAGCGTGACACTGTCCGCCTCGGCCGGAATCAGCATCGTCTCCCCTTTGGCTAGGGTTTCATGATGCTCGCCACACAACACCTCAGCGCCACCCTCCAGGCACATGTAAATGACAAAGGAGTCGAGCGTCACGTACTCCCGCTCTACCTCCCCTTTGATCTCCAGCAGGTTGGTGGTAAAATAATTGCACTGTTCGATGGTGACTGCCTCATTGCGTTTCGGAGTCCGGGTTACGTTCAGATTGGCATGCGACGCAAAGTCGATGGCATCCACCGCCAACTCGGTGTGCAGTTGGCGCGGCTTGCCATTCTTGTCGACCCGACCCCAGTCGTCCACCCGGTAGGTGATGTCGGAAGTCTGCTGGATTTCGGCAATCAGCAACCCCTTGCCGATGGCGTGAATCGTCCCGGCGGGAATAAAATAGGCATCGCCTTTTTTCACCTCATAGCGATTGAGCAGCGAAGGCAGCGTTCCCTCGGCCACGGCTTTCAGGTATTGCTCGCGGGTGACATCCCCCTTGAACCCCACATAGAGGGAGGCTCCGGGCTTGTTGTCAACCACGTACCACATCTCGGTTTTACCATAGGAGTTATGACGCTTGGCGGCCAGTTGGTCGTCGGGATGTACCTGGATCGAGAGTACGTCCTGTGCATCGATCAACTTGATGAGCAGCGGGAACTCCAGCCCAAATTTCTCATAAATCCGGTCTCCCACCAGTTCGCCCATATAGACTTCGATCAACTCCTGCAGGTTGTTTCCTCGGAGTTTGCCGTTCGACACCACGGATATATCTCCCTCCACGCCGGAGAGTTCCCAACTTTCACCGATCAGTTTGTCGGCCGGCAGACGTTTCCCCATGGTGGAAGCCAACGCAGTGCCGCCCCAGATGCGCTCCTTGAAGAGCGGCTTGAATTTCAATGGATAAAGCATAATACAGATTGTCTTTGATATTTCCGAAACAACGGCGCAAAAATAACTGTTTTTCTCCGTTTTCCCTCATCTTTTTCACAATCCTCAGTCCCGGGCGGCAGAAACGGAAAGGCAGGCAAGACCGATAAGACAAATATAAGATAATTTACAATATATTACTCATTTTTTTGCCAATGAAGATTTTTCCGATCCACAAATTTGCCCTATATTTGGACGCAAACTGGCACTCGCTCCTCGCCATAAATGGCAACGAGTTCTCCATACAATGAAACGAAGATTCTCATGAAACCTTACCAGGCTTATCTCGCAGCATCGATCATCACACCCTGTCTGCTGTTGGCCATTGCCAGCTGCAACGACACGAAAACATCGGATCGGATGGCCCTCTGCGGCAGCGCGACACTCGATTCCGTCTATGCACACTATGGCGTAGAGGGGAGTTTCCTCTTGCGGGAGAACTATCCCTCCGACGACAGCTATCGTGCCACCTATCTCGCCTCCGAAGAGCAGCAATCCCAGCCGAACGCATACTCCTATCTGTGGCCCTTCTCGGGGACCTTTTCGGCGGCCAATGCTCTGTTCGAAGCGACCGCTGATCCGCATTACCGCAAGTTGATCGACGAGCGAGTACTGCCCGGTCTGGAGGAGTATTTCGACACGCTGCGTCAACCGGCTGCCTATTCATCCTATATTTCCAGCGCTCCACAGTCAGACCGCTTCTATGACGACAACATCTGGCTGGGGATTGACTTCACGGACCTCTACCGCCTGACCCGGGAGAAACGTTACCTGGATAAGGCTCAACTGATCTGGCAGTTCATCCGCAGCGGTACGGACGACACGCTGGGCGGCGGCATCTACTGGTGCGAACAGAAAAAAGGTTCGAAGAACACCTGCTCCAATGCTCCTGGTTCCGTACTGGCTCTCAAGCTCTTCCGCGAGACAGCCGACAGCACCTATCTGCGCGAGGGGATGGCCCTCTATGAGTGGACGCAACGCAATCTGCAGGATTCGACCGATGCCCTCTATTTTGACAACATCTCCCTAAAGGGGAAAATCGGCCGCGCCAAATTCGCCTACAACAGCGGCCAGATGATGCAGGCAGCCGTCCTGCTCTATAAACTGACCGACAAACAAGACTACCTGGACGATGCTCAGGAACTGGCTGCCGCCTGCTATGGGCACTTTTTCAGCGATTTCACGGCTCCGGACGGGGAGTCGTTCCGGATGTTGCGCAAGGGGAACATTTGGTTTACGGCGGTGATGCTGCGCGGTTTTGTCGAGTTGTACGCCGCTGACCAAAACCCGGTCTACCTGAATGCCTTCCGCAAGAATCTCGACTACGCCTGGGAACATGCACGGGACTCCCATGGTCTTTTCGAAACGGACTGGAGTGGCGTGGAGAAGAGAGAGAAGAAGTGGTTACTTACCGAAGCCGCCATGGCTGAAATGTTCGCCCGCATCGCCTCGGCGCATCTCCCGGAGTCGGAACCGGCGCAATAAAGCCTGACGGAGTGATCGCCTCCTGTTCCCGCCCCTCGGACAACGTCACTTTCCCCCTCCAATTTTCTTCGTCGCAGATTTTCTGCGCAAGGCCGGCGAGGTCTTGTGCATAGTATCCCAAGCCCAAAAAACGGCCCTCACAAATCGGCACTTCTCTCGTATTCCACTTTTTACCGCCCCTGCACCCCGATTTTCCGACCGATGAACCGGGAATTTGACAATTAATTTGTATTTTTGAGGCGCATTATCAACCGCCATCAATCCATGGACCTACTCAGAGTCGAACACGTCACCAAGCGCTACGCCAACCATACGGCCCTGGGCGACGTTTCCCTCGCCATCCCGCAAGGCAGCATCTATGGGCTGCTCGGGCCCAATGGCGCCGGGAAAACCACGCTGATCCGCATCATTAACCGCATCACGGCACCGGATCAGGGCAAGGTCTACCTCGACGGACGAGAAATCGCTCCGGAAGATATCTACAAAATCGGCTATCTGCCCGAGGAGCGGGGTCTCTACAAGAAAATGAAGGTGGGCGAACAGGCTCTCTACTTCGCCATGCTCAAGGGGATGCCGCGCCGCGAAGCCGTGCGCGAGTTGCGGGCGTGGTTCACGAAGTTCGGCATCCGAGAATGGTGGGACAAGCGGGTCGAGGAGTTGAGCAAGGGCATGGCCCAGAAGGTGCAGTTCATCGTTACGGTGCTCCACCGGCCGCAACTGCTGATTCTGGACGAGCCCTTCAGCGGTTTCGATCCAATCAACGCCAATCTGCTCAAAGAGGAGATTCTGCAACTGCGCGACCAGGGGGCTACGGTAATCTTTTCGACCCACAACATGGCGTCGGTGGAGGAGATCTGTGACCACATCACACTGATCAACCACTCGCGGGACATCCTCAGCGGTGAGGTGAACGACATCCGCCACCGGCACGGAAACAACATCTTCCAGGTGGATTTCCGCGGCGACCGGGAGGCGCTGCGCATGGCCCTGCAAGAGCAGTGCACGCTGCTGGAGGGCGCCGAGGAGGATTCGATCTACCAGTCGCTCAAACTGCACGTAGCCGACGACGCCCGGGTGCGGGATGTAATCGCGCTGATCAACGAACAGGTGGAGATCCGCTCCTTCCGAGAGATCATCCCCAGCATGAACGACATCTTCATCAAAGCCGTAGCCGGCGAACTGAAAACCAATTAATCGACAAGAAAGCGAGCGATGGGAAAAATCGGAATCATCATACAACGAGAGTTCAACGAGCGGGTACGGAAACGGAGTTTCATCCTCACGACGATCCTTACGCCGCTGCTTTTCATCGGCATCATGGTAGCGCCGGCCCTGCTCATGCGGCTCAAGACCTCAAGCGACAAGCGGATCGAGGTGGTGGACCGCAGCGGTATCGTGGCCTCGCAACTGAAGAACGGCGACAAACTGATCTTCCAGCCCAGCGACCGGACTCCGGAACAGATCAAGGCAGCCCGCAGTGCGGGAGAAGAGGAGTCACTTTTCGGCATCCTCGTGATCGGGGCCGACGTGATGGACAACCCGAAGGACGTGCAACTTTACACGTATGAATCTTCGACGTTGGAGATCGAGACCGCCATTTCGAAACGGATTGCGCAGATCTTGGAAAACGAGAAACTCCGGCAGTACGATATCGACAGCCTTCCGCAGATTCTGGAGAAGGTGAAAACCGACGTGACGCTCCAGGCCTTCCGCATCGATGAATCGGGGCGGGACAAGGAGAGTTCCAGTGCCCTGTCGATGGGTGCCGCCTATCTGTTCGGCATACTGATCTACCTGTTCGTCTTCCTGTACGGAGCAATGGTCATGCAGGGAGTGATCGAGGAGAAGAGCTCGAAGGTACTGGAGATCATGGTGTCGTCCGTGAAACCCTATCAGTTGATGATGGGCAAGATTCTGGGCATCGCTACGGTGGCGATCGTGCAGTTTCTGATCTGGATCGTGGTGATCTTCGTAGGAGGTTCGCTGGCCGCGCACGCCTTTGCAGGCGATCTGGCGGCCGGGGCCCAAGCCATGCAGGGCAGCATGCCGGCCGACATGGAGGGTATCACACCCGAAACACTGGCTGCAATCCGCAGCGCAACCGATCCGGCCTTCCTGGCACAGATCTTCGGCGGATTCCTGGTCTACTTCATCGGCGGGTATCTGCTCTATGCGGCAATGTTTGCCGCCATCGGCAGCGCAGTGGACAATGTGGCCGATAGTCAGCAATTGCAATTGCCGGTGACGATCCCGATGATCCTGGCTTTCCTGGTGATGATCAACGTCATGAAGGACCCCCACAGCCCGCTGGCCGTGTGGTTCAGCATGATCCCCTTCACGTCGCCGATCATCATGGTGGCCCGGATTCCATATGGAGTGCCAGTGTGGCAGCTGGTGCTCTCCGTCGTGTTGCTCTACGGCAGTTTCGTCGGCATGGTATGGGTGGCCGGGAAGATCTACCGTGTGGGGATCTTCATGTACGGCAAAAAGCCTTCATTCAGAGAGTTATACAAATGGATCAGATATAAATATTAATCACGGGGAGACCCAATAAAGTAATAAATGGTATGAAAGAGACTGTTTTAGTTACGGGAGGTGCGGGCTTCATCGGTTCGCATACGGCCGTGGAACTGGTAGAGGCCGGCTTCGACGTGGTGATCGTGGACAACCTTTCGAACGCCGAGATGGCGGCCGTGGAGAGTGTACGGAAAATCACCGGTGCTGATATCCCGTTCGAAAAGGTAGACTGCTGCGATCGTGCAGCCTTTGAAGAGGTGTTCAAGAAGTATAAGTTCAACTCGGTGATCCACTTCGCCGCCAGCAAAGCCGTGGGTGAATCGGTGGCAGAACCGTTGAAATACTACGGCAACAACTTGGGATCGTTCGTCAACGTGTTGAGCCTCATGAAACAATATGGCGTGGAGAATGTGGTCTTCTCCTCCTCGGCGACGGTCTACGGACAGCCCGACACGCTGCCCGCCACCGAGCAGACGCCCCGCAAACCGGCTACGTCGCCCTATGGCAACACGAAGCAGATCTGCGAAGACATCCTGCGCGACAGTGTAGCCGCCTACGAAGGGATCAAGGGAATTGCTCTGCGTTATTTCAACCCCATCGGAGCACACCCCTCAGCGCTGATCGGGGAACTGCCCAAGGGCGTGCCCAACAACCTGGTACCGTTCATTACGCAGACGGCAGCCGGCATCCGCAAGGAGCTGAGCGTCTTCGGCGACGACTACAACACGCCCGACGGCTCGTGCCTGCGTGACTACATCGACGTAGTGGACCTGGCCAAAGCCCACGTGGTGGCCGTGACCCGCATGGTGAAGAACAGCGGCAAGAGTCGTTTCGAGATTTTCAACATCGGGACAGGTAAACCGACCTCTGTGCTGGAACTGGTCAACGCTTTCGAGCGTGTGAACGGCGTGAAGGTGCCTCATAAGATCGTGGGCCGGCGTCCGGGTGACGTAGAGGCCGTTTGGGCCGATACCACCCTGGCCAACAACGAATTGGGCTGGAAGGCTGTACGGTCGCTCGACGAGACCCTGGCCTCGGCCTGGGCTTGGGAGAAGCATATCCGCAATATCCAATAAGAGCGGTATAGATCGAAAAAGGGGCCTCGGCAACAGATGTCGAAGCCCCTTTTCGCTCGATAGCCTGCCGAAGATTTACTGTCAATTTGTCTGATAGCCTTGGATACCTGATATAATCATCGTCTAACTTTTTGCTGTGTATGGAACCGCTCTATACCGATATTGTTCTGCCACTGGCGCAGGAGGCTTTCTCCTACCGCGTGGGTGAGGCTTTGCGCAACAGCATCACGGAGGGACGATGCGTCAAGGTCCAGTTGGGGCATTCGAAACTCTACACGGGCATCGTTTGGCGGTTGCACGACCGGAAACCTCCCTACAAAACCATCAAAGAGGTAGACTCCTACGTGGAGAATGCCCCTATGCTGTCGCCCCTGCAGATGCGCTTCTGGGAGTGGCTGGCCGAGTATTATATGTGCACACTGGGCGAGGTGATGCGGGCAGCACTGCCGTCGGCCCTCAAGCCCGAAGGGTTCTCGGCCGAAGAGTTCGCCCGAGACATGTTCCGCCCGCGCAGCGTGCAATACGTGCGGCTGCACCCCGACCTGCACGGTACAGAGGCCCTCAATGATACGTTCGAGAGCCTGAAGCGTGCAACGAAGCAGTATGCGGCACTGGTCGAGCTGGTGGCCAACCTGCCGGAAGAGCGGCTTTTCGAAGCCGAGATCCTGCGCAGCCAACTTTCGGCCGAAACGCCAATTCTGCAAGCCCTTGTCAAAAAGAAGATCATCCTTTTGGAGGCTCGTGAACTGGCTGCCGGAGAGCTGCCCCCGTTACCGGAACGGTTACCAGCCCTCACGCCGGCCCAAACCCGGGCCATGCAGGAGATCGGACAGGGCTTCGCAACGCACGAGGTCGTCCTGCTGCACGGCGTGACAGGCAGCGGCAAGACCGAGATCTACATCCGGCTCATCGACCAGCAACTGCGTCAGGGACGCAACGTGCTCTATCTGCTGCCCGAGATCGCCATGACCTCGCAGTTGGTGGAGCGTATTCGGAGTTATTTCGGCGAGCGGGTTATCCCCTATCACTCCCGATTCCCGGAACGCACCCGCGTGGAGCGTTACCTGCGGGCGAACCGCAGTCGGGGCGGAGAGTTGATTCTCGGCGTGCGGTCGTCACTCTTCCTGCCGATCAATGACCTGGGGCTGGTCATCGTGGATGAGGAGCACGACACCAGTTACAAGCAGACGGACACTGCGCCGCGTTACCAGGCCCGCGACTGTGCCGTAGTACTGGCTCGGCTGGCCGGAGCCAAAACGCTGCTGGGCAGTGCTACCCCCTCGCTCGAGAGCTGGGCCAACGCCACGGAAGGGAAATACGGTCTGGTCTCACTCACGGAACGCTACGGAGGAGCGCTGCTTCCGCAGATGATCATCTCGGACACGATGCGGGCCGTGCAGCGTGGTGAGCGGAATGTGCACTTCAACAAGGCATTGACCGACCGCATCGCTGCGGCGCTCACGGCCGGCGAACAGGTGATGTTGTTCCAGAACCGACGGGGATTCTCTCCTTACGTCGAATGCGGTACCTGTGGCTGGGTGGCCTCGTGCCCACACTGCAACGTGACGCTTACGTTCCATAAGGCGGACGGCATGTTGCGATGCCACTACTGTGGTTACGCCCTGCCGCTGCCACCCCGTTGCCCGGCCTGCGGGCAGGGGGCGGTCGAGAGCCGCGGGTTCGGCACGGAGAAGGTCGAGGAGGAGATCACCCGGCTCTTCCCTTCGGCCCGCATCGCCCGGCTCGATCGCGACACGATGCAGAACCCCTCCAAATTCCGGGCGATCATCACAGCCTTCACCCGCCACGAAAGCGACATCCTGGTCGGGACGCAGATCATTACCAAGGGGTTCGATTTCGGCGGTGTGTCACTCGTGGGGATTCTCAATGCCGACAACCTGCTGAACTATCCCGACTTCCGGGCTGCGGAGCGCGCTTTCCAACTGATGGTCCAGGCGGCAGGTCGGGCCGGACGCCGACAACGACAGGGCGAAGTGGTGATCCAGACCTCGATGCCGGAGCACCCTCTGATCCGTCAGGTGGCTGCAGGCGACTACTTGGCCATGGCTCGGAGGCAACTGGCCGAACGCAGCGCATTTTTCTACCCGCCCTATTGCCGGATGGTAGGGATTTTGCTCCGGCACCGAGATAAAATGCTGCTATGGCGTGCCGCCAATCGGTTGGGAGATGACCTGCGCGGGATCTTCGGCCGCCGGTTGCTGGGGCCCCAGCCTCCACCCGTAGATCGCATCCGGGAGGAGTTCCTGGTTACCTTCCTGTTGAAGGTGGAGCGCAGCCGGTCGTTCGCCCAAGCCAAAGTCCTGCTGGCGGAGGCCATCGCCCGGCTGCACGGCAAGGCTGAATTCCGATCGGTGACCGTCGTATGTAACGTAGATCCCCAATAAAACCCGTATTATGGAAAATGAACTCATACAACAAGCCGTCGCCCTGCTCGGACAATGTCCGACGGTGGTCCTGGCCACGCTCGACGAGGCGGGGACTCCCTGTCCGGTCGTCATGGCCAAACTGCATGCCGAAGGCCTCAATGTCTGGATGGCTACCGACCTCAGCTCGCACAAGGTCCGCCATATCGAAGCCAATCCTCGTGCCGGTCTTTGTTTTTATGCGGGCGGTGATAGCGTGACCCTGAGAGGTATGGCTGAGGTGATCGACGACGCCGAAAGTAAACACACACTGTGGCAGGAGTGGATGATCCGTCACTTCCCCGAGGGGGCGGATGATGCGGATTATGTACTGGTAAAGTTCATCGCCCGCTGGGGGATTTTCTACCTCAACGGCCGCCTGGAGAGCTGCGAATTATAAACCCTGTACACACACCACTAACCCGCTTGTCCCTCATGAAAAATCCCCTGCGCGATCTGTTCCGACTTTTCTTCCCGCCTACGTGTGCCGTATGCGGCCGGGTGCTCCCGGAGGAGGGAGAGTTGCTCTGCACGACATGCCGCTGGGAGATGCCCCTGACCGGATTCGCCCGGCAGGCCGACAATCCGGTGGCTCGGAAATTCTACGGTCACCTGCCGCTCGATGCCGCCTCGTCGTACTACTATTTCGTCCACGGCAGCGGATTCCGCGACCTGATCCACCGATTCAAGTATCAGGGTGGATGGGCGATCGCTCAGAAACTGGGTGCATGGTACGGCGCCGAGTTGAAAGAGTCGGGTCTGTACGGCGGTATTGACCTCGTGGTTCCGATCCCGCTTCACTGGTTGCGTCGTTTGCAGCGCGGCTACAATCAGTCGGAGTACCTTGCCCGGGGAATTGCCTCCGCGCTGGGTGTTCCGGTCGAATCGCACAGTGTCGTCCGCCGCGTATATAACGTCAGTCAGACGCACCGCACCAAGGATGAACGTTGGGAGAACGTACACGGCATCTTCGCCGTACGCCACCCGGAACGGCTGGTCGGCAGACGCCTCCTGCTGGTGGACGATGTGCTGACGACCGGTGCGACGCTCATCTCCTGTGGCGAGACCATCCTGCGTGCCGTACCCGACTGCCGTCTCAGCATTGCCACGTTGGCCGTTGCCCGGGGAGAGTTAAGGTCGGGAATGGAGTATTGAGCCCTCGCCGAAGGGAAACCTTGGAAAAACGTTGGCCTCAGAAAAACCGTTTCGCAAGGTTATTCCTCCCGGGATAAGGAGACTGTTGATTCGGCGTCCGTAGATTCGTTTTCAACGGGATAGGTCTGTTGCCATCCTCCGCCCAATGCCTTGTAGAGACGCACCAGGGCGATCTGTCCGTCGCGAATAGCATTGCTCAATCCGATCTGCGCCTCGAAATATCCACGCTGGGCATCCAGCACGTCCAGATAGCTGATCACACCGTTGAGGTATTGAAGCCGTGCCAGATCCACATAATTTTTGGCGGCCACCTCCAGCCGATACTTCAATTCGCAACTTTCTCGAATCTTATTGTAGGCCACAATGGCATCATTGACCTCGGCAAAGGCAGTGAGTACGCTTTGCTGAAAGGCATAAGTCTGCTGTTCGTAGACAGCCTGTGCGGCCCGATATCGGGCTCGTAGTTTCCGGCCCGAGAAGAGAGGGGTCAGCAATTCGCCGCTCAGGAAACTATAGGGCGACTTCAGAAAGGCCGAAAGGGCATCATTCTCCAAACCGTACCGTCCCGTCAAGGTCAGTTTCGGGAACCGATCGGTATAGGCAACCTCCATTTGGGCATGCGCTGCGATGAGCTGTTGCTCTGCAGCCCGGAGATCTGGTCGGCGTTTCAACAGGGTGGAAGGGAGCCCAACCGGAAGATGTTTCGGCAGCAAGATGTCCGGATCAAGATGCCCGCGTTCGATTGCCGAGGGATAGGAGCCGCACAGAAGCGATATTTCATTCTCCTTGGCCGAGATCTGTTGCTCGAGTTGCGGAATCAGGGTCGCCGTCTTGGCCAATTCCACCTGGGCCTGCTGATAGGATGTTTCGGAGGTCAGACCTCCTTCGAAACGCAATTTTGCCTGACGTACCCCCTCCTCACGGGTGGAGAGAGTCTGTTGCACGATCGCCAGTTCATTATCCAAGGCAATCAGTTCATAATAGGAGGTCGCGACTTTCGAGACGAGCAACATTTGCAGCGCCCGTTGAGCCTCCACGCTCTGGAGGTATTCGGCAATCCCTTGGCGATGTTTCCAGCGGAGATTTCCCCACAGATCCAGTTCCCATTTCAGATACCCTTGTGCCATGAGTGTATTGTCCGGATTGGGAGCATCGCCACCATAGTTTTCGACCTCCCGTTCGGCACCAACGGAAACCCCTATTTCCGGGAAAAAGTTTGCCGATGTGATCCATTTCAGATAGGCCTGCTCCTGGACCTTGGAATGTGCCGCAAGCAGTTCCTTGTTGTGTTGGAGCATGCGGTTGATCAGTTTTTGAAGTGTTGAATCGGTATAGAAATTCCACCATGCCACATCGGCCAGCGTTTGCGAATCGCCGGGTTGTTCCTCCTGGAGGGTTTCCGGCAGGTTCAGCTCCGGCGAGACATAGTTCCGCCCGACCATACAGGAGGTTACGCTGTACAGGATTCCGAATAGAATAACCCCACGGAAAATATTATTCATGTTTACGAGTTTTTAAGGCCGACCGCAAGCGGTAGATCAATACGAAGAAAAATGGAACCAGAATGATGCCGAGCGACGTCGAGAAGAACATGCCGAAAAAGGCTGCCGTTCCGATCGTCTGGCGGCTGGCTGCGCCGGGTCCGCTCGCCAGCATCATGGGCAACATACCCAGCATGAAGGCTAACGAGGTCATGATAATCGGTCGGAAACGAAGCCGTGCCGCATACAGGGCTGCATGGAGAGCGTCCATTCCCTTGTCGATTTGGTCTTTGGCGAATTCCACGATCAGGATACCGTTCTTGGCACTCAGGCCGATCAGCATCACCAGTCCGATCTGGAAATAAATGTTGTTCTCCATCCCGCAGCACCATATCCCCAGGTAGGCGCCCAAAGCGGAAACCGGCAGCGCCAACAGGATCGAGATCGGCACCGACCAGCTTTCGTATTGCGCTGCCAGGAAGAGGAAAACAAACAGGGTTGCCAGCAACAGCACGATTCCGGTCTGTTTGCCGGCGCGTTTCTCTTGGAACGACAGACCGCTCCACTCTACGCCGATGTTGGAGGGCAGGTGCTGCTTGACGAGCGACTCCATGATCTGCATGGCCTCGCCGGAGCTATATCCGGGGGCTGCCTCGCCGCTGATCTGGGCCGAGGAGAACATGTTGAAACGTTTGATGTTCCCTGGGCCCGTGATGTATTCCGTCGTACCGAAAGCTGTTAGCGGGATCATGGCGTTGTTGCTGGCCCGCACGGCAAAAAGCCCCAGGTTGTCACGCGTCATGCGATACGGCGCCTCGGCCTGAAGATACACCTTGTAGATGCGGTTGAAAAGGTTGAAATCGTTCACATACAGCGAACCCGTATAGGCCTTCATGGTGGAGAAAATGTCGGTCATCGGCACTCCCAGGATTTTGGCCTTGTCGCGGTCGATGTCGAAATAGAGCTGCGGGATCTCGGGTTGCATCGAAGAACTTACGCCGGTCAGCTCCTTGCAGCGGAAGGCGTATTTCAGCAGGGTGTCGGTGGCACTGACCAGATCGTCGTACGTGGCATCGGCCCGCGCCTCCAACTGCATCTCGAATCCTCCCGAGGTGCCGAGGCCGGGGATGACGGGCGGGGTCGTGATGTAGACCTTGGCTTCGGGATACCGCTCCATCTCTGCCCGAATCTGGTCGATGATCTTTTTCAGGGTGGTATGTTTCCGCTCTTTCCAGGGCTTCAGGATTACGGTGATCTCGCTACGGTTCTGGCTGGTCCCGATGCGGGAACTGGAACCCGTCACGTCGAGGGCCGATTCCACCTCGGGAAGGGTCATCAGATAGGCCATGGCCCGTTGGGTAACCCGGCGCGTGCGCTCCAGCGTGCTCCCTTCGGGGAGCTCAAATTCGATTTTAAAGTTGCCCTGGTCCTCCTGCGGCATGAAGCTGGTCGGGATCAGACGATTGATCACGAAAATCGCTACCACACACATTCCGAACCAGGCCAATATGCGTCGTTGGTGGGCGACGGCCCAGCGCAGCAGGCGTACATAGCGTGTATTCCCGTACAACAGTCCATGGTTGATATAGCGAAAAATCAACTTGGGTTTCTTCCGCTTGTCTTTTTCGCGGAGCAGAAGGGAGCACATGACCGGGCTCAGAGTAAGGGCCACCACCGTAGAGATCAGGACCGATACGGCAATCGTTACCGAGAATTGGCGATATAACTGACCGGATATTCCGCTCAGGAAGCTCACCGGAATAAACACGGCGCACAGAACCAGTGAGGTGGCAATCAGAGCTCCGGTCAGGTTCTGCATAGCCTTCTTTGTAGCTTCGTAGGCCGACAGGTGCTCCTCGTCCATGATCCGTTCCACGTTCTCCACAACCAC
The DNA here is from genome assembly GCA_944414825.1 of uncultured Rikenellaceae bacterium. Lineage (GTDB taxonomy): Bacteria > Bacteroidota > Bacteroidia > Bacteroidales > Rikenellaceae > CALYBN01. Next base: position 51 of record CALYBN010000062.1, on the reverse strand, counting down.
AATCGCGTCATCCACGACGATACCGATCGCCAGGATCAATCCCAGCAGGGT
>CALYBN010000061.1 GCA_944414825.1 uncultured Rikenellaceae bacterium | reverse complement strand
ATTATTGCGGAGCAAAACGACGAAGAGCAACATGCCCTTACTCCAGGGCTGGCTTACCGATTTTCGACGCAAGGACACACTGCCACGATGGTCCCCTTATTCGCCTATGGGACAGGAGCCGAATATTTTTGCGGGATCAAAGACAATACAGACATTCCCAAAATCATGGCCCGACTGCTGAATCTTGAGTAGCCCCTTCTTTCTCAAACAACCAGATACTCTTTTTATTCCACAACGATCCGGCCTTCGGACACTTCTCTCTCCGGCAAATCAAGCACCATCCGGCACTCCACCGGAGGGACAAGACCGGCAGCCGGACTCTTAGTATCATTCAGCGTGCCGGGCCGCAAAAGCGTCGAAACGGCAGCTCTCCCTCCGAGCCTGTCCAGCGCCTCACCCAACAACGGATCTGTCGGATCACCAAACGGCACGATATTCCAGGACGATGTCGGGCCCGGCGTCCAAGAGGATCCGCTACCCACAAACTCATCCCGCTCCACATCGGGGGCGATTCCGGCCTCGTATCCGGAAACCTTCTCGCAATTGTAGACCCGGATCGTAACAGGATGCAACTCCCACTCATAGCGGCGATTGGTAATGGTGATTCCGCCAAGGTTCTTACCCCGGGTCCGACGCCCGATGACCGTCATCCCGGTCCCGTAATAAGGTTTCAGCGCGTGAATCACCAGCTCGCTGGCCGAAGCCGTATTGCCGCTGGTCAACACGAAGAGCCGCTCGGCGTCGAGGTTGGCATCGACCTGCCCGGCGGACAGGAACGCCTCGCTCTCGAAAGCATCCGGTTTGCCAAAGCTATGGTTCCGCTCCTTATAGATAAAAACCTTGCCCAGGCAATCTCGCCGTACGATGAGGCTGGCCAGATAGCGAGCTGCCGTCAGCTCCCCACCACCATTGTAACGCAGATCGAGAATCAGATCCTGCACACCCGCCGTCCGGAACCGGGCAAAAAGATCCTCTAACTCCCGATCGTAACGCCCGTCGCCACCCTCCGCGAAACGATTGTAAACCACATAACCCACCGGCCGCGGCGCATCGAGATAGATCGTATCGAACAGCACCGGGTCATCGTCATAACTCTGGGCCACAAGGCTGATGGTCCGTTCCTCCGGGTAATACACCTTCAGGGTCACCTTCCCGCCCTGAAGTATCTGACGGTAGCGGCTCTGCAAAATGGGCATCGCCTCTCCATTCAGAACGTCGAAACAATCGCCGCGCCGCAATCCGGCCCGCTCGGCAGGCGACCCTTTGTGTACATAGATTACCTGTCCGCAAAGCACCTGGTCACCACTGACGAACTGACGCGCCTCGAAACCGAATCCAAATGCCGCATCATCCGAAGCGGAAGCACGGGTAGCCGTCTGCCCCGTAAAGAGGATGGCCGAAAAACGATCGCCGTAGAGGTCCGACTCAAGCGGTACGGAGGGAGATTGCCGATAACGGATATAGGTATCAAAAAAGTCGGTTGGGGTAAGCGAACGGTCCGTCTCGGCAAGCGGTCGCATTTGCGCCGACCACAGATACTCTTCTTTCATCCTGTCGTAGATCCAGTCATTGACACTCACAGTGTCCGTAATCACGCGATCGCGTTTACAACCACACAGCAACGTCAGAGCGCAGAGCGCCAAAAAGGATTTTCGCATGCGGGAAACTTTTAAGATCACATCTCAAAATTAGGGCAAAAATCATAAATATTCACGGCAGATGTGACTTTTCAGGATTATTTTCCTATATTTAGAGACTAAAACAAACCTTTGAGTCAAATCTATTAACCGATGAACCATGAAAACATACAAAACGCACGACATCAAGAATGTCGTTCTGCTCGGGGCGCCGGGCTCTGGTAAAACTACCTTTGCGGAAGCTATGGCTTTTGAGGGTAAGGTCATAGAACGCAGAGGTAGTATAGAGAACGACAATACGCTCTCGGACAACACCGACCTGGAGCATCAGTACAAACGGTCGATCTACCCTACGCTTCTCTTCACCGAATTCATGGACTATAAGTTCAACATCATCGACACCCCGGGATCGGACGATTTCTGCGGCGGGTTGTTCGCGGCCTTCAAGGTAGCCGACGTAGGCGTGATGCTGTTCAATGCCCAGAACGGCTTCGAGGCCGGGACCGAAGTGCAGGCCCGCTATGCCCGTGCATTGGGGAAACCGATTATCGCCCTGGTAAACCAACTCGACAGCGAAAAAGCCAGCTGGGAGGGTACGATCGACTCCATCACGGCCGCCTCGCACGTGAAACCGGTCATCGTACAGTATCCCGTGAATCCGGGACCGTCGTTCGACGCCTTCATCGACGTGCTGATGATGAAAATGTATAAGTTCAAGGATGAGAACGGTCTCCGCGAAGAACTGCCGATCCCCGAGGAGGAGATGGAGCGCGCCAAGGAGCTGAACAACATCCTGGTCGAAGCGGCTGCCGAGAACGATGAAAGCCTCATGGAGCTTTACTTTGAAAAGGGAACGCTCACGCAGGACGAGATGCGCGCCGGGTTGAAACTGGGACTGGCCAAACGCGACCTGATGCCGGTCTTCTGCGCCTCCGGCAAACGCGATATCGGTACTAAGCGCCTCATGGAATTCATCATCAACGTAGCCCCCGGTCCGATCAAGGCGCCCAATTTCAAAACGACGGATGGTCAGGAGATCGAACCGAAGGAGGATCAACCGGCCGTTCTGTTCGTCTTCAAGAGTGCTGTCGAGCAGCATATCGGTGAGATCAGCTACTTCCGCCTGATCCGCGGCAAGCTGACCGAAGGCATGGAGCTGATCAACGCCCGCACGGGCAACCGCGAAAAAATCGCACAAATCTTCGCCGTAGCCGGTAAAAACCGCATCAAGGTGACCGAAATGTACGCCGGAGACCTCGGCTGTACGGTGAAACTCAAAGGTACGAAGACCAACGACACGCTCTGCGCACCGGGTATGGATCCCGTTTCAATCGAACCGATTGTCTTCCCCGAGCCGCGCTACCGCGCCGCTATCAAAGCTGTCAAGACGGGCGAGGACGAGAAACTGGGTGAACTGCTCAATAAAGCAGCTTATGAGGACCCGACAATCCTGGTGGAATACTCCAAGGAGTTGAAACAGACCATTATCCAGGGACAGGGCGAGCATCATCTCAATATTCTGAAGACCAACCTGGCCAACAATTATAAGATGGAGGTGGAGTTCTTCGCTCCGAAGATCCCCTACCGGGAAACCATCACCAAGGTGGCCGCTGCGGACTATCGCCACAAGAAACAGTCGGGTGGTGCCGGACAGTTCGGCGAGGTGCATCTGGTGATCGAACCCTACTACGAGGGAATGCCCGAACCGTCGAAATACAAGGTAAACGGCCGCGATCTGCTGGTCAACGTCAAGAGCAAGGAGGAGTATCAGTTGCCGTGGGGTGGCATGCTGCAATTCTACAGCGCCATCGTGGGCGGCGCGATCGATGCGCGTTTCATGCCTGCTATCCTGAAAGGAGTCATGGAGAAGATGGAAGAGGGCCCGCTCACGGGTTCCTACGCCCGCGACATCCGCGTGGTGGTCTACGACGGGAAGATGCACCCGGTGGATTCGAACGAAATTTCGTTCAAACTGGCCGGCCGCAACGCTTTCAAGGAGGCGTTCCGCCATGCCGGCGCCAAGATCATGGAACCGATTTACAGTGTCGAGGTACTCGTGCCCTCGGACAAGATGGGAGACGTGATGAGCGATCTGCAGAACCGCCGCGCCATGATCGAGGGCATGACCTCCGACAAGGGGTTTGACCGCCTGGTAGCCCGCGTCCCGCTGGCCGAGATGTACCGCTACTCGACCACGCTGAGCTCGCTCACCAGCGGCCGTGCAACCTACTCGATGAAGTTTGCCAGCTACGAACAGGTGCCGGCCGACGTACAGGAGAAACTGCTCAAGGCTTACACCGATACGGACAAGGACGAGTAGGCGGAAAATCACAGCCGCAAAAGGCGTATTTTGCCTCCGGCTCACAAAAAAATACGGGAGAGTTCACACTCTCCCGTATTTTTTATGCACAGCACTGACAGCAAATCCCACAAATTGTGTATCTTTGTGACAATCCATTCAAACGAGGACGATGCGGAAAAACATTTCATACCTGCTCAGTCTAATGGCCTGCTGCCTGCTGGCCATTTATTCTTACGAGCCCGGCGAAACGTTTTTCCCGACAACCGATCTCTTGCTGAATCAAGAAACCCAAACAAACGATGTCGGCTTCTTTCAACAAGATGGCCGTGATGTAGCTCGCGATATATTGGAGGCCAACTCGCTTTTCTTCCCGGGGACACCTCCACGGATAACCGCCTCGGCCGGACAAAACATTCCCCCCAACAAACCCTCTTCACACGAACACATCAACCCGTTTCACGCGGGACAACGATACTGTCCGACCCACCCCTATCCCTATCTCAAAGAATCTGTCGGAACACACTCCTTCGCCACAGGACGCAGTGCAGACTACTATGTCTACTCCCTGCGGCGGCTTCTTATTTAACGTCATCGTACATAGCCATTCCAGATTCGGTTCCCATAGAACAGGAACCGAAAAAGAGAGTTATTACATGCAACGTTAAATCAAATCAAACCATGAACAATGAGTATCAATTGATCGACGAGGCGATCTACGGCCTCGGCGACCTGCACATCACCCGTAGAAAGAAAAACCCGCTGTCCTCCATCATCGTGCTCCTGGTTGGAGTCGGCCTGACTGCCAGTGTCTACACCGTAGAAGCCATTCAATCCAATGCCAACCTCTCGTCAGCCCTCATCCTGATCGGGGGCATCACGGCGATCATCGGCCTGGTCAAGACACTCATCTGCCTGTTCCACAAAGGCCTGCCGGTCTACAAACCTACGGGCGAACGACTGCGCCGTTTCGAATTCTTCTACGAAGCCGCCAACCGGGACCGTGTCTGCGACTGTGTGCGGCGAGGCGACTTCAAAGCGCTCGCCGAGATTCCACAGAGCGACACGTCTGCCATCATTGCTATCCTCTACAAAACCCCGGGCGACAACATTGCCCTGGCCCAGGTCCTGGAATTTATTCCGCATTTTCATCGGCCGGTCATGGAGACCCAAATCTTCCCCAAAGGGGGCTTCAAAACCGCAGAAAATCTGGCCTAAGCCGTCCCTTGTACATTGAAAGAGATCAGAAACAAAATATTCATAATCTATTCAATCTACGATATAAGAAAAGATTAAGGTTTAGTTTACCGTAATGTTATTTGACAGTCGGCCGGAGCCCCAATCCCCTCGTCAGAGAGGAGAGGGCTCCGGTTTTTTGAGCGAAATCCCCCATGAGGGGCGATCGATTTCCGAGCAAAAAACCTATCTTTGCATCTGAAAAAACAGGATAATCCGTACCATATCATGGGATACCAAGAAGAAAAACAGCACCAGCTCGACATGCGTTACATCCGTATGGCCCGCATCTGGGCCGAGAACTCCTACTGCGTTCGTCGCAAGGTGGGAGCCCTGCTGGTCAAAGACAAGATGATCATCTCCGACGGCTACAATGGCACCCCTTCCGGGTTCGAAAACATCTGCGAGGACGACATGGGCAAAACCAAACCCTATGTCCTCCATGCCGAAGCCAATGCCATCACCAAAGTGGCCAAAAGCGCCAACAGCAGCGAAGGTGCCACGCTCTACGTAACGGCTTCGCCCTGCATCGAATGCTCGAAACTCATCATTCAGGCCGGCATCCGGCGCGTGGTCTACTGCGACAGCTACCACTCCGCCGACGGACTCAATCTGCTCAAACGGGTCGGTATCGAGATCGTGCAGGTGAGCGAAGAGGAGTGCCGCTAACAGACGACCGCGATTATTCGCGGGGGAAGAGGCCAATATTCGGATTTATTTCACTATCTTTGGTTTTGGCGATCATTTCCCGCTCTCTAGACAATAACAAACAAAAACATAACAAACCATGTTCTCCGACAAAACATACTCTTCCCGGCGTGCCCTGCTACGCGAACGCGTAACACGAGGCGGACTGATCATCCTGCCGGGTAATGGCGAAGCTCCGGCCAATTATCCCAGCAATACGTTCCATTTCCGCCAGGACAGCACGTTCCTCTACTTCTTCGGGCTGAACCACCCCGATATGGTGGGCGTGCTCGACATCGACGCCGGCGAGGATACGCTCTACGGCGACGACCTGTCGATGGACGACATCATCTGGACGGGACCGCAACCTACTGTTGCCGAACTGGGCGCACGAATCGGCATCTCGCAGACCAAACCGCTGGCCGCCCTGCCGGAACAGATCACACTGGCTCTCCGCAAAGGCCGCCCCGTACACTTCCTACCGCCCTACCGTGCCGAGAACAAGTTGCTGCTGAGCCGGCTGTTGGGCGTGGCGGTCGACGCCCTGTCGAACTACATTTCGGTGGAACTGGCGCTGGCCGTAGTTTCGCTGCGCGACAAGAAGAGCGACGAGGAGATCGCCGAAATTGAACGCGCCTGCGAAATCGGCTACCAGATGCACACCACGGCCATGCGGATGTGCCGTCCGGGCGTGGTGGAGCGTGAGATCGCCGGTGCAATCGAAGGGGTCGCCATGCAGTATGGAGCCGGAGTGTCTTTCGCCTCGATCGTGTCGCAGCACGGCGAAACGCTCCACAATCATTGCTATGATGGGGTGTTGGAGAGCGGCCGCCTGCTGCTGGTGGATGCCGGCGCGGAGACAACGATGAACTATTGCAGCGACTTCACCCGTACGTTCCCGGTTAACGGGAAATTCACCCAGAAACAGAAAGATATCTACAATATCGTGTTGGCCGCCAATGCCCGTACGTTCGAACTGGCCGGTCCGGAGAAACTCTACCGCGACATCCACTTGGAGGCCTGCCGTGTGATCGTCGACGGGCTGAAAGATCTCGGTATCATGCAGGGGAATACGGACGATGCCCTGGAAGCTGGAGCCCATGCCCTCTTCATGCCGCACGGCTTGGGACACATGATGGGTATCGACGTCCATGATATGGAGGACATTGGTGAAAAGTACGTGGGATACGATCTGGAGACCAAACGAAGCGAACAGTTGGGGGTAAGCGCCCTGCGCATGGGGCGCCGGCTGAAACCGGGCATGGTAATGACCGACGAACCGGGTATCTACTTCATCCCGGCCTATATCGCCAAGTGGAAGGCCGAAGGACTGAACAAAGCGTTCATCCGTTTCGACCGGGCCGAGCAATACCTCGACTTCGGCGGGATCCGCATCGAGGACGACCTGCTGATCACCCCTACGGGCAACCGCATACTGGGCAAACGCCGCGTGCCGGTGACGGTGGAGGAGATCGAAGCATTTATGGCTGAGAATTAAAAGGGAAAGCATGTCACTGATTCTGAACATAGAAACCGGAACGGATATCTGTTCCGTAGCCCTTTCGCGGGACAACGAACTGATCGCCCTGCGCGAAAGTACCGAAGGGCGCGATCACGCCCGACTACTGGGAGTCTACATCGACGAGTTACTGAAAGAGAACCAACTGGACCCCGACGAACTCGACGCCGTCGCCGTCGGGAAAGGCCCCGGATCCTACACCGGACTGCGCATCGGAGTGTCGATGGCCAAGGGATTATGCTACGGGCAGAAGATCCCGCTGATCGGGATCGGTTCGCTGGAGGCGCTGGCCAATGTGGCCGCCGAGGATTTCGAAGCCGGCATTCTGGATATCGAAGAGGAGGAATGGGCCGTGGCTCGCCTCTGCCCGATGATCGATGCACGGCGCATGGAGGTCTATGCCCAGGTGTTCGACTCGCAACTCCACCCCTTGAACGAGGTGGCAGCCTATGTGGTGGGTCCGGAAAGTTTCGCTGCCTATATCGGCGGTGAAGGGCCTCTGGTAATCTTTGGTAACGGGTCTGCTAAATGCGTCGGGACGCTACCGAGTGAAGGCGTGAAGGCATTGAACGTCACCCCATCGGCTCGAGGGCTGGTAGGGCCGGCTTTTCGGGCTTTTCAAGCGGAGCAATTCGAAGATGTTGCCTACTTCGAACCGTTCTATCTGAAGGATTTCGTGGTGACCACCTCCAAGAAAAAACTTTTCTGAAGCACCAAACCCACAACAAGGGCCGGCTGCACTTTTAAATGCGGTCGGCCCTTGTTATACGTCTTACCCCGGAATATCCCAAGTATCCCGGCGAGTTGCTATCGTATCTTTCGGATCAGCATGCCGTAATTAGTCACAGCCACCCCGGCCGCTGCCGCCTGCCGGATGCGGTTTCGAAGCTGACTGCGAGTCACCATACAACCGCCGCACTGCACCATCAGTGCAAACTCATCCAGGTCCTCCGGCAGCGGCGCAAGACCCGACACCACCGTGAAACGGAACTTCCGACCGGTATAGGCCTCCAACCAGCGGGGGATCTTGACCCGCCCGATATCATCGCAGCTGACCTGATGCGTGCAGCTCTCGGCAATCAGGATACGGTCTCCCTCCTGCAAGCTATCCACCCGTTCCAAACCAGCCAGATACAACGGATAATCCCCCTTGGCCGCCGCCAACAGAATGCTGAACGACGTCACCTCGATTGCCGGAGGCACCGCCGCCCGTACCTCCGGGAAGAGTTGGCTGTCAGTCACCACCAGGCACGGCACCAACCCCAGCGCGAACACCCGGCCGATCTCCTCCGGCTGCACAACCACCGGTACGGCATGTCGGTCGAGCAACTCCCGGATCGCCTGCACCTGCGGCAGGATCATCCGCCCGGCCGGCGCCTCGCTGTCGATCGGGCAGACCAACAGCACCGTCTCTCCCGCTTCAACCCGTCCCTCGAACATCGACGGCGTACGATAGGAACTCTCGGGCAACAGCCGCCGGATCGCAGCCAGCAAGGCATCGCGTTGCGCAGCATCGCCCTGCAACGGATCTACCCGGATCACTCCTTCGGGAAGCGCCATACGGCGGCTCTCATCATCTGCAACGGCCCCTTCCGTAATCGGCTGCCCGACATTGGCTCCACCTTGACCCGCAATCTCTTCGTCCTCTCCAACCGTCGGATTGTAAACCGGGACGAAGGGCAGGGCTGCGGCCCGAAACCGAGCGGCCAACTGTTCCTCTTCCTCTCCCCAAACACGGAAAACCAGCAGGGCCAGATCCACTTGATTGATTGCCTCCAGCGTCCTGCGAACCCGCTCGGCACCCAACGGCGACCCCTGATCATCGATCCCCGCCGTATCCAGAAAAACCACAGGTGCAAAATTCAGTATCTCGTAACTCTTTCGCACCACGTCGGTCGTCGTGCCGCTCTCGGGCGACACGATGGCCGTATCCGTCTCTACGATGAAGTTGAGCAGGGTGCTTTTCCCCACATTACAACGGCCGAAGATCCCGATATGGGGTCGTGTCTCACGTCCGGCTGCGGGAGAGGCTTGTCCTGCTCTCTGCTCGCCCTGGTCCCAGGCAGCAGAGTGCCGCTCGTCGGCCCGGCGATTAATAGAAGAGTCCTTTTTTGTTGAAGATGGCATATCCGAAATTGAAGGTAAGGAACCAATTATGGCGGTTGGCATCATACTGCGACACCGACAGACTCAGTGGCCCGATCAGGGTCTGGTACACTACCGACGCGTCAAAAATATAACGCAGGCGCTGTTTGATCCCCTCTTTCCGACCGCTGTAATTCTCCGGCATGAACGCATAGCCGCTACACTTGAGATAGAAATTGGGCGAAAACTGGAAGCAGGGCATCAGCCCCAGTCCCAGATAGGAGCCGCTCCGGAACTCCTTCATGTAGACAATCTTGCTATGAGGCGTAGGAGTGAAGGCGGGCGAAGAGATATTGGTTGCATAATCATTGAAAAACGACGGATGAGTGGTCAGTGTACAGTCGACCAGATAGCCGCACGTCAGCCATTTGGCAGTCGGAAAACGCAGGTAGTGTTCCCGTACAAAACGCGCCCCGAACCAGTAGCGATCAGCCTTGTCACGCGTCTGCCCCAGGTCGAGACCGCTGGCTCCGGGCCAGAAACGTTCCTGGCCGTCGATCATGATCAACGACATCAACTGGTAGACTCCTCGTGTAGGATAGAGACGGTAGTTGAGGCTCTGACGTTCCAATTCGAGTTTCACGCCATAGAAATTAAAACGCGTACGATCCATCACATCGGAATCCTCGTAACCCGTATTCTGAAAGTAACGATACTCATCCTGCCCGACGTTGAGTCGCAGGTTGAGCACAGAGTGGCGGCTGACGGGAAAGCCGCCGGCTACCGTCGCATAGATATCCCGATATTTGGAGTAGGTGAGGTCATGTCCTTTGGTGAGGAACCCGTAGTTCGAACGGAAATAATTATAGTAGTTGACCATCGCCCCATACTCCCAATAGAAGGGCTTGCGCAGGAAGAAGTCCATGCGACCGCCCAGGGCCACGGAAGTATAGAACGGGCTGAGGTATCCGTCCAGATTATAGCTGTTGGCCGTACGGCCGATTGTCTTATATTCCAGTCCGATATAGGCCTGGTTCAACGCCGTGGAGGAGATATTGCCGCCAAACATCAACTTGAAACTGGGTTTGGTGGTCATCTTCATCCGCATCGAAAAGCGTTGCGTGGCCGGATTGTAACGCACATCGGGGAACTCTCCGTCAATCTCCCCCTCGGCCAACACTTTGAGGTACTCCGACCGAAACTCCTCGAACGAAAAGACATGCCGCTCTTCGGGTAGTTTCAACATCTTCCGCACATACTCCTGCTGATCGGGGGTCAACCCCTCCGACTCAAAGTGATCAAACAGCAGTGGCGGCAGATCCGCCCGGAACGCAGCGCGACGCCGTGCCAATTCGGCCGGATCGCTCCGCCGCGAGATACGGCTCTTGATCGTCTCCATCTGCGCCATCGCATCCTCATACCCCTTCTGAATGATATAAGCCGCCTTGTCGAAATCCATCATCGAGACATCGTCAAAAATGCGATCGATCATGATATCGCTCTCACGCGGCAGATCGTAATCGGTGTGCATCATCGTGAGCGAAAAGACCTGATCCATGAAACTGTTCTCATCGGGATTGTCATGCGCCTCGACACACTTGCTGCCGATCAACACATCGGGAGCAAAGTCGTCGCAAAGCACCTGCCACGGGAAATTATTGAAGATCCCCCCATCATACAACAGCATGGAATCGGTCCGGATCGGTTTGAACAGCAGCGGAATCGACATCGACGTCCGAATCGCCCGTCCCAAGTCGCCCTTGCGGTAAATAACCGCCTGGCGCCCAATGGCATCCGACGCCACGCAGCGGAACGGGACAAACAACTGGTCGAAATCGCCGCCACATCCCACCGTAGCGGCCGAAAAATACTCGATGAAAGCCATATCGAGCTGGCTGGTTGAAACCAGATTCGACGGCAGGCGTGCCACATGTCGCTTATTCTTGAAATTCAGACGCAGGTTCAGCATAGCGGCACTCTGGTGCATCTGCTTGAAATAGTACTGGTGATCCTTCTCGATGCGTCCTGTGATCCAATACTTGATCTTCTCCGAAAGGAACTCGTTGGCCATCTCCTCCGGCGTGTAACCGATGGCATAAAGCCCTCCGATGATCGACCCCATAGAGGTCCCGGACACATAATCAATCGGGATATTGTTCTCCTCCAAGGCCCGGATGACCCCAATATGGTAAAGGCCCTTTGCCCCTCCACCGCTCAGCACCAACCCCACGCGTTGAGCCCCCGCCGCCAGTGGCAACAGGAAAAACAACGTCATTAATAAGCGTTTCATGTGGATCATCCGTAAATTATTTTTAACTTTGCCTGTTAACACGGGTAAAAGTAGGTATAAAGCCATAAATATCAAAAAATGATCGAAAAAATCAACGACCTGATCCGGCGCGTCGAAGAGTTCAAACCCAAGGCCGCCGCAGAAATAGAGGAGTTCCGCATCCGCCTCCTCGGCAAGAAAGGCGAACTGAACCAAATCCTCGAAGAGTTCAAAACCGTAGCCCCCGAGATGAAACGGGAGTTGGGGCAGCAGATCAACCGCCTGAAAACCCTGGCCCAGCAACGCATCAACGACTTGAAAACCGCTGCCGCTGCAGAACCGGCAGCGACGGAGCAGGCCGCCGAGGACCTGACCCGACCCGGTTCGAACGACAAGATCGGCAGCCGCCATCCCATCTCGCTGGTCCGCAACCAGATCGTGGAGATCTTCTCCCGCATGGGCTATACGGTGGCCGAAGGTCCCGAGATCGAGGATGACTGGCACGTCTTCTCGGCGCTGAATTTCCCGCCCGAGCACCCAGCCCGTGACATGCAGGACACCTTCTTCATCGAAAAGAACCCCGACATCCTGCTCCGCACGCACACCAGTTCGATCCAGGTGCGGACGATGGAACACCAGAAACCGCCGATCCGTGTAGTCTGCCCGGGACGCGTGTTCCGCAACGAGGCGATCTCCTATCGGGCACACTGCATTTTCCATCAGGTCGAGGGACTCTACGTCGACGAGAATGTCTCGTTCGCCGATCTGAAACAATCGATCCTCTACTTCGCCAAGGAGATGTTCGGCGAACAGACACGCATCCGTATGCGGCCCTCCTACTTCCCCTTCACCGAACCGTCGGCCGAGGTGGACGTATCGTGCAACCTGTGCGGTGGCAAGGGTTGCAACGTCTGCAAGGGTACGGGCTGGCTCGAGATCATGGGGTGCGGCATGGTGGACCCCAACGTGCTGGAAGCAAACCATATCGACAGCAAGAAATATACCGGATTCGCCTTCGGCATGGGCGTGGAACGGATCGCGATGCTCAAATTCGGAGTCCGCGACCTGCGTCTCTATTTCGAAAACGACGTCCGATTCCTGGATCAGTTCAACTCGGTGCTGTAAAGCAAGACGAACAACCCAACTGACGGGTAAAACTATTCCGGACAACCTTTTCCCTATTTTAACGGAAGGTTGCCCGGAATAGTTTTACCTCAAAAAGAGCAAACGGAATCCACCTGGGATCTCCATCGCCGACCGGATCATCTTCGGGCGGGGCCATAACACAAGCCATAGGTACACCTTGCAGCCCTGAACTGAATCCGACTTGACGTGCTACCGTTCACCCTTCTCCACAGCCTCTGAGGGACGTACCGTAACCGGTTCGCTGGCAAACGACTCCACCTTGTCGACCGTCTGTCCCACGACCTGATACTTCCCCTCCGCATCGGGCGGCAGCGGAATGCCGAGGAATTCGCCGCGCACGATGGTCCACCACTGGCCATTGCGATAGATCATATAGTAATCGGCTCCGACCGACTCCGTCCAGGAGAGCATGCCGTTCTCGAAACGGGCTCTCGGCATCGTCGGAGCAAAGCGGTTTCCCACAAAATTGAATCGATGCTGCCTCAATCGCACATCCGCCAATTCAATCACCACCTCGTGCCGTCCGGAGAGATCTCCCGGCAGAAGAGCCTCCTTCTGGGGCACACCGTCGAGCAAAAAACGACGAATCTGATCTCCGCAACCCGTAAGACGTATGTCGAGCCGGGCATTCCGATAGCGGAATCCGGAAAGCGTCCGTTCTCCCGCCATCCCCACCGGGACAAAAGGTTCAAATTGCAAACCGTCCGGCTCGAACCGCATACCGAACAGCAACCGGTAGACCACAGCCAGATTGGCCGACATACCTCCGATGTCATTTCCCCCTGCGTCCTGCCGATCGAAAGAGCCATCCTCGGCCACAAAACGCCCCGGATTAGCCAGCCCCAGTGCCGCCGGGCGGTAGATCGAGGCTACGCTGTGCATGACGCTCCAGTCGTTGCCCGTCTTGGCCCCGGCCAACATCCAATAGGCCTGAATCATCGGCCAGATGCTGTTGTTATAATCCGACTCTACCCCCGGAATATTAGGAAAAATACAAGGTACTCCGAACGATACCACCGGTAACCGTTCGACGATGAGCGACTGCATCGACCGGTCGGCAATGTCGAACAACACGCACAAGGCCTCTCCCAGCGCTTCGGCCCGCGACGAAAGCATCAGATCGTGACGACCATAGAGATACTGCCCGTAGTATCCCTTCTCCGGCATCCAGAACCGTTGATTGATGGCCCGGCGCAAAGCATTAGCCTGACCGGCATAATGATCAGAGGCCTCCTTTTCTCCCAACTGCCCGGCCATTCGGGCAAGCGAACGCAAAGCCTGATAATGGACCGCATTCGTCAGCAGGGAGAAACTTTGGCCGATCTCAGCCGGCTGCATCCATTCCGGATAGTCGTTCTGTACACTCCCTGTCATGGATGATCCGCCCCGCAAGAGCCTCATCGCCGGATCGTAAAGCCTCTCCCGGTCTCTCTCGACGGAGCGTTGCGCTGTCGGATAGATCTCACGCAGCCATGCCTTATCGCCCGTCGCCAGATAGATCTCCCACGCTACGGCAGGCCACATCATACGGTCGGTGGAGACCGGACACAGCGTATCCGCCTCGAGATTCCGGGGCTGTTTCTCAAGTGCAGAGGCCCAAGCCGCCAAACCGCGTGCTGCCTTCTCCGGCATCAACACGGCACCCGCCAACCAAAAGGCATAATTCAACTGCGGGGATCCTCCACAAAGCACCAGACTTGCGGAAGAACCTTCCTCACAGCAACGGGCCATCTCCTCCAGTGAAAGATTGTAGAGCGCCTCCTCGAGCAACGGCCCCACCTGATAGTGTGCATAGGCTGACAGGTCGTGTGAAAGGCTCCACGTCCAGGCCGAGGTCTTATTACCCGAGACCAATTCAGTGGAAGACAGAGCCTTCACTGTGGCATTTCCCTGCACAATACTGTCGGGAAACCAGCTATAATCGGGAGTAGTCAGCAACGGCTGTGTCTCCTGCCCGGAAACCGCAAAGTGAGCCACACACACCACGACGAAAAATATCACGAACTTCTTCATAGGAATCCACATATTCGTTTTCGTTGCAAGATACAAAATCAGAGACGAAAAACCACAGCCCGGCATACGAAAAGCGCCCCTTTGGTAGTTTCATATTAAACAATTATCTTTGCTAGGAATCGGGCGATCGCATCCCGCCGGAGCAGACAGCATCCGCACCTGTTGCCCGCTGACGAGCAGCGGTATCGCTCCATTGAAAATATGAACAAACTGAGAATCATCTATATACTGACAGTCATGCTGGCTATGGCCGCTTGCGGAACTCTCTCGCGACCGGTCAAAGATTCTTTGCAACCGGCCGATGTCGGCTACAAAGGTCCGCTGGAAGCAACGTTCTACTACACGGAAGGCATCAAAAGTGCTCTGCTGTACGGTGATCCGGAACGGGCCGACCGTCTGTTTGCCCGCGCCATCGAGGTGGATTCGATGCACGACCCCTCCTATTACGAGGCTGCCAACAACCTGCTGCAGCGCGATCCGGCCAAAGCCCTGGAGTTCAGCCTGAAAGCCAATGCCATCGATACAGCGAACGTGTGGTACAAAGGCCAGTTGGGGCAACTGATGATTCTCAACAAAGAGTACAGCAAGGCCCTCGACCTCTACGAGGAACTGGTGGAGATCGCACCGCACAATCCGGACAACTACCGGTTGCTGGCCATGCTCTACGAACAGAACAAACAACCCTTCACGGCGATCGTCGTACTCGATTCGGCCGAAAACAAACTGGGTCGCATGGAGGAACTGTCGGCCTACAAACGACAATTGCTGATCAACGTACAACTGTATGACAAGGCCATAGCCGAAAGCCAGGCCCTGATCCGCGATTTCCCCTATCGATATGAAAACTACCTGGTTCTGGCGGAACTCTACGCCCAGATGAAACGCGATTCACTGGCCATGGTCAACTACGACAAAGCACTCGACCTCAATCCGAACGGAACGGATATCATCGCCTCCATGAACGACTACTACAAACGCAAGGGCGATAATACGAACTTTCTGGCCACCGCCCGGCTGTTGTTCCAAAGCGACGACATCCCGGTCGAAAATAAAGTCCGTTTCTTTGAGGATATTATCAGCAATCGCAATTTCTATCGCGACAACTACTTTCAACTCAGCACGCTGGCCTCGACCTTGATGATCAAATATCCGCAAAACTACGAGGTAGTCGACCTCTACGCCTCCAACCTGATCGCCTATGGGGAGATGGAGCAGGCTCTGGAAATCTACAAAACCTATCTCACCGACACTACCTCCAACATCGAGGCCTTCAACAACATTATCGACATGGAGGCCTACCTCCAACGCAGCGACTCGGTGGAGAAATACTCCACCATGGCTCTGCACCTCTTCCCCGACAACGCCGAACTCTATCTGCGCAAAGGGGGAGCATTGACCTACCTGAAAAAGGAGAAGGAGGCCGAAGAGACCTATCGCGAGGCACTGAAACATGCCGACAGCGACTCGCTACGCTCGGTGGTGCTGGGCGTGCTCGGCGATATGTATCATCAGAAACAAGCCAAACGGCAAAGTTATGCCTACTACGAAAAGGCTCTGCACCTATGGCCCGACAACGTGATGATCCTGAACAACTATGCTTACTATCTGAGTGAAGAGGAGGAGAAACTGGATAAGGCGTTGGAGATGGCTGAACGGGTCATGGAGCTGACCTCGGGCAACCCGACCTACCTGGACACCTACGGCTGGGTGCTCTACAAACTGGGGCGGTATGAGGAGGCAAAAAAGGTCATCCAGCAGGCCATCTCACTCGACAGTTCCGCAAGCGCTGAACTATTGGTACACTACGGCGATATTCTTTTCGCTCTGAATGACGGTTTCATGGCAACGGTCTACTGGCGCAAAGCCCTGGAGGCTGGTTATGATGCAGAGAAGATCGCTGAACGGCTCAAAAAACAGGAAAACAAATGAAAAAAACGCTCGGTTCACTGCTCTTGCTGACACTGCTGGCCTTCTCGGCGGCCAGAGGTCAAAGCATCGAATCGCTTCGCGAACAGATCCGCAAAGCGGAGGCCGACATCCGGACCAATACCGCCCTGCTCGATAAAACGCGTAAAGATCAACAGGTCAACCAAAGTCAGTTGAAACTGATCCAGGCCCGCATCAGCAGCCGACGCAGCATCGTGCGTTCGCTGGAGCAGCAACTGGATCTGCTCGGCAACGACATCCTCGTCCGGAACAACACCATCGCCGACCTCAACAGTTCGCTGGTGCAGCTCAAAAAGGAGTATGCCGAGATGATCCGGGCTGCCTACAAGAACTATAAACTGAACGACTTTCTGCTTTTCCTGTTCGCCTCAAAGGATTTCAACGACGCCACACGGCGCATCGACTTCATGCGACGCTACAATCGCATGCGGGAAGAGAAGGCCGCCGAGATCAAGGCTGTCTCGACACAGATCACCGCCGAGGTGGAGCAACTGGACGCCCGACGTGCCGAACTCGACCAGACCCGTACGAGCCGTACGAAAGAACTGACCGCTCTGGGTCGCGACGAGACACAATATGCCAGTGCTGTCCGTCAACTGAAAGCCAAGGAAAGCAAAATATCCAAAGAGTTGCAGGCCAAGCGAGCCGAGATCGAGAAGGCCCAGAAGCAACTGGAAAAGATCATCGCCGAGGAGGCTCGCAAGTCGAAGAACACGAAACGAAGCTCAAGTGAAACACAATACGATATTGAACTGACGGGCCGCTTCGACCAGAATATGGGCAAACTGCCGCTGCCGGTACGCGGCGGCGTGATCATCGACCACTTCGGGGTACACCCGCATCCGACACAGAGCGGGTTGATGGTCAACAACAAGGGTGTCAATATCGCCGCCGACAAGGGAGCCGAAGTGCTGTGCGTATTCGAGGGCAACGTGGTACGGATCTTCACCCTGCCCGGGCTCAACAACTGCATCATGGTACGTCACGGCAACTACTTTACGATCTACACCAACCTGGCCACGGTATCCGTCAAGACGGGCGACAAGGTGGCTATCAACCAGCGGGTAGGGAAGTTGGCCTCGAGCAACAACAGCGACGACAACGTCCTCCATTTCGAGATCTGGAAAGAGGGCTCCGGCAACGAACCGCAGTACCTCAACCCCGAACAATGGCTCAACCTCTAAATCAAGATACACAGAATGGCTGTCAGATACTACAACGAAGACTGCTCGTACCGCCTGCTCGCCAAACGGCGGGTTTCGGCCTGGATCCGCGCCAGCATCGAGCACGAAGGCTACTGCCCGGGAGAGATCAATTACATTTTCTGCTCGTCGGAACACCACATCGGCATCAACCGACAGTATCTGGGTCACGACTACTACACCGACGTGATCACTTTCGATTACAGCGACCGCAAAGGCTCGGGCATCGTGAGCGGCGACATCTTCATCGACTGCCAGACCGTGGCACTCAATGCCGCAGAGTATGGGGCAACGGCACGCCAGGAGATGCTCCGCGTGCTGATCCACGGCGTGCTGCACCTGTGCGGCTACAAGGACAAGACACCGTCCGCCGAAAAACGCATGCACGCCCGGGAGAATTTCTATCTGAAACGATTCTCGGAGGATCCGGCCTGAAGTTGCTACGAGAATCCACCTCCACCCAGAACACCCCCGATAGCGTCTCCTGACAGAAAGCCTTCGGAGTTGTCAACATGCACAACCAGATAACAGCCATATCCCCTCGAATACACCCGGTCCTGCAAGACCTCCGTCCTCCCTTCGACCGACAAACACAAAACAACGCCCGGCAGAGAGATCCAGCCGGGCGAATAGTTCGCTTGCATTTAGCAAATACAGCACCAAATCAGGCCTTCGGCTGCGCCTGTTGCAAAATGGCCTCGATCTCGGCCAGTTCCTCTACAGCAAAAGAGGTATTCTGCAGAGCATTCAGGTTGTCATCCAACTGAGCCACCGAACTGGCACCGATGATCACGCTTGTCACGCGGCGATCCTTGAGCAACCAAGCCAGAGCCATCTCGGCCAGCGTCTGACCACGCCGCGCCGCGATTTCATTAAGGGTACGCGCCGCAGCCACCCGCTCCGGCGTCACCTGCTCACGACGCAGATGGCCTGTCGTCTTTGCAGCCCGGGAATTCTCCGGAATACCGTTCAGATACTTGTCCGTCAGCACACCTTGCGCCAACGGCGAGAAGGCAATCATCCCCACACCCTCGCGATCAAGCAACGGCAGCAGACTCTCGGCCATCTTCCGTTCGAACATCGAATAGCGCACCTGGTGAATCAGGCAGGGTGTCCCCGTACGGCGCAGCACCTCCAGCGCCCGCTCGGTCTGCTCCGGATTGTAGTTGGAGATTCCCACATAGAGTGCTTTCCCCTGCCGCACAATATCGGCCAGGGCACCCATTGTCTCCTCGATCGGCGTTTCGGGATCGGGACGGTGGGAATAAAATATGTCGACATACTCCAGTCCCATGCGACGTAAACTCTGGTCGAGACTGGCCATGAGATATTTGCGACTGCCCCAGTTGCCGTAGGGTCCGGGCCACATATCGTAGCCGGCCTTGGTGGAGATCACCAGTTCGTCGCGATAGGCCCCCAACCCGTCGCGCAGAATACGTCCGAAATTCTCCTCGGCCGAACCCGGTATAGGGCCGTAGTTGTTGGCCAGGTCGAAGTGCGTAACCCCCCGGTCGAAGGCCCGAAAGGCAATGCGACTGAAATTATTGTAGACATCCACACTGCCGAAATTGTGCCACAGCCCCAGCGAGATGGCCGGGAGCAACAGCCCGCTGCGGCCACAACGGCGATAGGACATCGAATCATAACGGGAAGAGGAAGCCAGGTAATTTTCCATATTCAGAGAGTTTTAATCATTTTTCACCCCATAAAAATAGCAACAAATTCGGATTTCCCGGTGCCACGTACTTCCAAAAAGAGAAAAAAAACAGCAGGAAGAATCTCCTTTTCCCGGAAATTCTCCCTGCTGTATAATATCCGATCGACTCTCCCGCCGCACACACACTGCATCCGCACGCCTTCTCACCTCTCTCCCTCACACTTCTCAAGCTCCCTTCTCACAGGCGAACCGAACCATCCCTTCACACTCGCTTCTCCCTCTCAGACAGCCACAGCCGCCTCTCTCTCACTCTCTCACCGACGGTCCAGACTGCATCCACTCACTCTCGCAATTTGCGTCACAGACACACTCACACGGCACACGCTTCCTTCCATCTCACACGCCCCTCTGCCGTACGCCTTCACACCTCATTCCACACACACGTCGACCGGTCGTCTCTCTCGGCGCTCTATACCAGGCCCTGAGCCAGCATGGCATTGGCCACCTTGATAAAGCCGGCGATATTGGCTCCCTTCACATAATTGACATATCCGTCGGACTCCGTACCATATTTGAGGCAGGCAGCGTGGATATCGGTCATGATCCGGCGCAATCTCTCGTCCACCTCTTCCGGAGTCCATTTCAAGCGCATCGAGTTCTGCGTCATCTCCAGACCCGACGTCGCCACTCCACCGGCATTCGATGCCTTACCGGGCGAATAGAGAATCTTCGCAGCCTGGAACGCTTCGATTGCCTCCGGCGTAGAGGGCATGTTGGCTCCCTCAGCCACACACATGCAGCCGTTGGCCAGCAACGTCTTGGCCTCCTCGCCGTTCAACTCGTTCTGCGTAGCGCAAGGCATTGCAATGTCACACTTCACGCCCCACGGACGTTCTCCCTCGTAGTAGGTAGCTTCCGGATAGCGATCGGCATATTCGCGGATACGGCCCCGGAAGATGTTCTTCAACTCCATGACATAAGCCAACTTATCAGCATCGATACCCTGCGGATCGTAGATATAACCGTTCGAATCGGAGAGGGTTACCACCTTGGCCCCGAGCTGCGTAGCTTTCTCCACGGCATACTGGGCCACATTCCCCGAACCGGAGACTACGACCGTTTTTCCCTGGAAGCTGTCGCCCCGCGTAGCCAGCATGGCCTGTGCGAAGTAGCAAACTCCGTAACCGGTAGCCTCGGGACGCAGCGGCGAGCCGCCCCAACCGAGCCCTTTTCCGGTAAGCGTACCCGTAAATTCATCACGAAGCCGCTTGTACTGTCCGAACAGGAAGCCGATCTCACGACCGCCCACGCCGATATCACCGGCCGGTACGTCGGTATCCTGTCCGATATGACGCTGCAACTCGGTCATGAAACTCTGGCAGAATTTCATCACTTCGTTGTCCGATTTTCCTTTGGGGTTGAAGTCCGAACCACCTTTGCCACCGCCCATGGGTAGTGTGGTGAGGCTATTCTTAAAGGTCTGCTCAAAGGCAAGGAACTTCAAAATACTGAGGTTGACACTCGGGTGGAAACGCAAACCTCCCTTATAAGGGCCGATAGCGCTGTTCATCTGTACGCGATAGCCCTTGTTGATCTCCACTTCGCCGCGGTCGTTGAGCCACGGTACGCGAAACATCACCACACGCTCGGGCTCGGCGATACGCTCCATGATTTTCATTTTTATCAACTGTGGATTCTCCACAATGTAGGGGGCGACACTCTCCACCACCTCGCGAACCGCCTGGTGGAACTCTTTTTCGCCGGGGTTCTTGGCAATGAGTTCTGCCATGAACGATTCAACGTACTGTTTTGCCTGACTTTCCATAAACTAGAATGCTTTAATATTTTTTTGCGGAAGACAAATATATCGCATAATCGGCAGACATACAAATTAATGCCGCTGCCGGCAACGATACGCTTGCGCAGTGTTTAAATCTTAACGGGGATTTTTCTTGCAAATACAATGCTGAAAAACCAAGGGCAGTTTTAATCAGTAACTCCGTCCCGGGGCTGAGATAAAAATTATAATTTTAAAAATTTTTTAGAAAAAATTTAAACATGGCTCTTTCCGGAGGTCGTCTCACGGAATTTCCGCCGGATTACCTCTCCCACGCTGCATCCCGTAATCTTGCTCTCGAGCCACGACAAAATATCCAGATAGTAGAACGTCCGGCGTTCGTAGGGATGATTCTCATAGGGCTTCAACCGCTCATAGAGAATCTTCAGTTCATCCTTGAGGTGATCGGCATAGAACGTATTGAGTTTCTTGAGGAACTGCAGCATCTCCCGTTGCACGGCATGCATGTCGTTCATCTTCACCAGAAAAGCATATACGGAACGGATCTGATAATCGAGATTGTAGTCAATGCCCGCCTCATACGAAGCGATCAGGTTCAGAATCCGGGCATAGCACTGCACATCGCGCCGTACCTGGGGGTCCTTGGTCCCGATGATGCGGGCCAGGTACTCCATACACTTGACATAGTTGCCGTCACCGAAATAGAGGCAGGCGATCTTGTAGTTCATCAACATCTTGTAGTGGATATTCAGATGTTTCGAATAGTGATCGATGAACTGCTCCAGTTCGCGCACCAGCCACAGTCCCTCCTTGAAGGTCCCCTCCATGAAACTCTGGTGAATGCGAGCCGTATAGAGAATCCGGTGGGAGAGAATATAGGCATTGTCGTTGAGCCGGGACAACGTCTCGAACTCCCGCTCGAAATGGGCCAGGTTCTCGACGAAGTGCTTGTGTTTCCACATCATATAATATCCATCCAGGATCCGCGAACACCCCTTCATGTAGTTATCATACATGAGGATCTTCATACGGGGGTTGGCCTCGAAAAGATCCACCCATAGACGGCTGTAACGGTAACAACGCGCGAAATCGTGCTGAATGTAGTAGTACCACACCGACGCCTGATAATAGTAGAACTTCTCCAGGAAGGACATCTTCCGCCCGACATAGGCCTCCAACCGCGGCTTGAAGTAGTGGATGATCAGATCCAGATCCTTCTGCGTGCGGGCATACCCCAGTTTCTGGTAGAGCGAATAAGCCCGGACCGTGGTATTCGACAACTCGGCAATGGTCTCGACCCGCGAACAGATATCCAACAACTGACGATAGGAGAGATCACTGGTGGCGGTCATCTCGGATGTGACGTTGAGCATGTCGATCCGCAACTTGAAATCGGTCACTTCAAGAGCGATCGAATACTCTTCGATCTCGAGCGCCTGCTCGCGGACCTTCTCCAGCAATTTGTCACTCTGGCGGTACAACCCCTTGTCGTACAGTATCCGGGCGAAATCAAGCTGCTCGCGCAACTGCATCGACTGGGAGTGCTGCACGTTCAACAGGCGGATACTCACCAGAATCTGCTTATAGAGGTGGGCCTTCATATTGGGTAGCTGCTCCTTCTTGATCGGGCAGCGTTGCAACACCTTGGCCTCATCGTACTCATCGGAGGAGTCCAGAAAATCGAACAGCGTCAGGAATTTGGCCTGCTGATTCCCGGCCAGACGCGTGGCATAGAGCTTGAAATTGCGCTTCTCGGCCTTGCTCATGCTCTTGATCAGATCGAATACCGGTTCCTGTTTCCCTCCTCCCGTCATAGCTCCATAGTCTGCTTTGTAGACAAAAATATCGAAAAATTGTCAAAGACAAGAATTTTTTCCATTTTCCCCGTGGAATTATTACCTTTGCAGGCATAATAGATTCATCACCATGACCGCTTCATCACGATATGCACGCCGTGGCGTCTCTTCAGCAAAAGAGGACGTACACAACGCCATCAAGAAAATCGACAAGGGACTCTTCCCGAAAGCCTTCTGCAAGATCATACCCGACACCCTCTCGGGCGATCCCTCGGCCTGTATGATCATGCACGCCGACGGTGCCGGCACCAAATCGTCGCTGGCCTACCTCTACTGGAAGGAGACGGGAGACCTCTCCGTGTGGAAAGGCATCGCACAGGATGCCATCGTGATGAACACCGACGACCTGCTGTGCGTAGGCGCTACGGACAACATCCTGCTCTCGTCGACCATCGGCCGCAACAAACGGCTGATCCCGGGCGAAGTGATCTCGGCCATCATCAATGGCACGGAGGAGTTCCTGCAGAGCATGCGTGATCTGGGCGTGAACATCATCTCTACGGGCGGCGAGACGGCCGACGTGGGCGATCTCGTGCGCACGATCATCGTCGACAGCACCGTAACGGCCCGCATGAAGCGCGCCGACGTGATCAGCAACGACCGCATCAAAGCAGGATGCTACATCGTAGGATTGAGTTCGTTCGGACAGGCCTCCTACGAAACCGAATACAACGGCGGCATGGGCAGCAACGGACTCACTTCAGCCCGGCACGACGTATTTGCCAACTACCTGGCCACGAAATACCCAGAGAGTTTCGACAACAACGTTCCTTCGGATTTGGTCTACACCGGGAAATACAAACTCACCGACAAGGTGCCGGGTCAGGATCTGACCATGGGTAAACTGGTGCTCTCCCCGACACGGACCTACGCCCCGATCATCAAACAGGTACTGCGCCACTACCGGCACAACCTCTACGGCATGGTACACTGCACGGGCGGCGGCCAGACCAAGGTGCTGCACTTCATCGAGGGATTGCATGTTATCAAGGACAACCTGTTCGAAACCCCGCTGCTGTTCCGCACCATCCAGGAGGAGAGCGAAACACCTTGGGAGGAGATGTACAGTGTCTTCAACATGGGGCACCGCATGGAACTCTATGTCGACCCGCACGTGGCCAACGACATCGTCAAGATTTCGCGGGAATTCAACGTCGACGCCCGCATCATCGGCCGCGTAGAACCGGCCGAGACCGCCATGGTGACAATCTACCACGACGGCGAAGAGTTTACCTACACGAAATAGCGGAAACGGGCGGAAAGAGTTCTCCCGCTGCAGCAAAAAGATCGAGTACCGATCTATGCCTCGCCGATATTGAAGGAGATGGCATTCTGTGGCGTATCCTCCTCGACACTTTCCGGCCCGGGGATATTGATCCGCCCCATGTTCGACTCGTAACGCGTGATATTGTCCTGCAGCGACATGAGCAGCCGCTTGGCATGCTCCGGCGCCAGGACGATGCGGTTGCGCACCTTCGCTTTGGGGACACCCGGCATAACAGCCGCGAAATCAAGTACAAATTCCGAAGAAGAATGAGATATAATGGCCAGGTTGGCGTAGTTGCCTTGTGCTACGGCTTCGTCCAATTCAAGGTCAATCGAATGTTTTTCGTTCATAGTCTGGTATTTTAGAGCTGAAGAGGGGAAATCTCCCTCCGGGCCGAAGTTTCAAATATAACGATTTGTAAAATTCGTTTAGTACCCCTCCGGCAGAAGTTATCCCTTATTTATCAACAGTCCCATCGACCCTCTTTCGCAAGAAAGTGACCAGGGTTTTGGCCCGAGCCTGCCCCACGACAGCCGCTAGCTCTTCCGGCGAGGCCTGGCGGATGGCCGAAACGGTCTTGAAACGACGCATCAGTTTGGTTATGGAGACTTCGCCCAGACCCGGCACCGACTCCAGTTCGCTGTGGATAAAATCGGCCGAACGTTTCTGGCGGTGGAACGTAATGCCGAAGCGGTGCGCTTCGTCGCGCAGGTGCATGATCACCTTCAACGGTTCGCCCGTCCGGTCAAGATAGTAGGGGGTCGGATCGCCCGGAAAGAAGATCTCCTCGATCCGTTTGGCCAGACCGACAATCTTCACCCGGTCGGCCAGTCCCAACTCCTGCAACACGCCATAGGCTGAACTAAGCTGCCCCTTACCGCCATCCACGATGATCAACTGCGGCAACTCCGCTCCCTCGTCCAACAGACGCCGGTAACGCCGCCCGATGATCTCGCGCATCGAGGCGAAGTCGTCCGGCCCCACGACGGTTTTGATATTGAAATGGCGGTACTCCTTGCGCGAAGGTTTCCCGTCACGGAAAACCACGCACGAAGCCACCGGATGCGTCCCCTGCAGGTTGGAGTTGTCGAAACACTCGATATGGCGCGGCAGCTCGTCCATATGAAGTGCTTTGCGCATCGCCTCCAGGATGCGGTCGGTATGGCGGGCCGGATCTTTGATTTCGAGATTCTTAAGCCGTTCGAGACGGTACATGCGGGCATTCTTCTGCGAGAACTCCAGTAGTTTCAACTTATCGCCGCGCTTGGGTACCGTAAACGTAATCCCCGGGAAGACCTCCTCCTCGGGCAAAAACGGAACCACGACCTCGCGGGCCAGCGGACCGGCCAGCCGCTCACTCACCTGTGACAGTGCACGCGTCAGAATGGCGCGGTCGTCGTCCTCAGCCCCGAGCGAGAACTGCACCGTGAAGGTATTGACCACCGCCCCGCGTTTGATCCGCACGAAGTTGCAATAGACAGCATCCTCGTCCCGCAACATCGAAAAGACATCCAGGTTGAGCAGCGAACTGTTGACGATCACCGACTTGCTGGAGTAGTTCTCCAGCAGTTGCAGACGCGTCTTGTAATGGTGTGCCTGTTCGAACTGCATCGCCGCGGCAGCTTCTGCCATCGACTCCTCCAACCAGCGGCGCGTGCTGCTCAGGTCCCCGCCCAGCATGGCGGCCACACGTTCCATATTGCGACGATACTCCTCTTCGGTCTGATGCCCGACACACGGCCCCAGGCAGTTCCCCAGATGATACTCCAGGCAGACGGAATAGCGCCCCCGGGCAATGGCCTCGGGCGAGAGGTTGAGCGAACAGGTCCGCAGCGGATACAATCCTTTGATCAGCTCCAGCACATTCTTCTGCATCATCACCGAGGCATAGGGCCCGAAATAGCGCGAACCGTCGCGCACCATGCGGCGGGTCGATTCCACTCGCGGAAAGGGTTCGTTACGGATCACCACCCACGGATAGGTCTTGTCGTCCTTGAGCAGAATATTGTAACGCGGCTGAAGGGTCTTGATCAAGTTGTTCTCCAAGAGCAGGGCATCCGCCTCGGTATTGACCACGAAGTGGCGAATTTCGGCGATATGGCGTACCATGATCCGCACCTTGGGGGTATGGTCGCGGTTCTCCACAAAATAGGAGGAGACCCGTTTGCGGAGGCTCTTGGCCTTTCCCACGTAGATGACCGTCCCGTCCCGGTTCAGGAACTGGTAAACCCCCGGCGAGAGGGGCAGCAGCGCGACCTGCTCCTTGAGTTTCTCGATACGTTCGTTAGCCATGGTTCAATCCTCGAAACAAAAATAAGGATTCGGTTCGAAAAATCGCCATTCTCCACGACAGAATATTTATCACAGCACAAACCGACCCGAAGCGCTGATCCGACCCCGCGAAAAATCCCGAAAAGAGAACCTAAACTTAACCTACCGCCAGGATGAATCCTCAAAATAAATTATAAATTTGTATATGAATTCAACCTAATCGATAACCTATGCCATTGATCGAAAGCAGGGAACTGATGATGGGCCGGCACGGTCCTGCGGCACGGCTGCTGGCTGCTCTCCTAATGCGGCTGCTGGGTCTCAACCGCCTCAACCGCCTCTATGACGCCGTACGCGACAGCGGCGACCGCTGCACGGAGGAGGCTCTCCGATGGCTGGAAATCTCCTACCGCGTTTGCGACAAAGACCGGTCGAACATTCCACCGGCGGGCGGGGTGATCTTCCTGGCCAATCACCCCACAGGAGCATTGGACGGTATCTTGCTGATCGACCTGCTGGCCCGGTCAAGACCCGACGTGCGCTTTCTGGGCAACTTCCTGCTGGAGCGGATCGAACCGCTGGCACATTATTTCATCTCAGTCGACCCGTTCGACCCCTCGACCCCTCGACGCAACTACACCGGCATGCGTCAGGCACTGGAACACGTCCGCAAAAGAGGGGCGCTGGTGATCTTCCCGGCCGGGGAGGTCGCCACATGGCAAAAGGGGTTCTCCCGGGTGAAGGACAAGCCCTGGAGCCACTCGGTGATCCGGTTCGTACGCCGGGCCGAGGTCCCGATTGTTCCCCTCTGCATCGAGGCTCGCAACAGCACGCTTTTCCACCTGCTGGGGAAAATCCACCCTCTGCTCCGCACGGCCTTACTACCCCACGAACTGCTCAACAAACGCGGCAAATCGGTCTATATCAGCATCGGCAGCGCCCTGCTGCCCCGGAAACTCGCCAGTCTGGAGTCACTGACCACCTACGGCGACTACCTGCGGGCCAACGTGGAGTATCTCTGCAAGAAGAAACCCCGCCGACACCTGCGCATCCTCCCCAAACACAAGCCACAGCCTCGGTCGGCAGAGACCGTCGCCGACTCGAAAGGCACGGCCGCCATCATGGCCGAACTAGAAAAGATCCGGACTGAATACCGCCTGTTCGAACAGGCCGAATTCGAGGTGTTCTGCACGCCGCCGGAGGCCATTCCCAACCTGATGCACGAAATCGGCCGTTTGCGCGAGATGACCTTCCGCGAGGTGGGCGAGGGGACGATGAAGGCGCTCGACACGGATCGTTACGATGCCTACTATCACCAGCTTTTCATCTGGGACAACACCGAGCGGAGCGTGGTGGGAGCTTACCGTCTGGGCATGGGCGACCAAATCATACCTCGTTATGGAGTGAAGGGATTCTACACCGATTCACTGTTCCGCATGGGACCGGAGATGGCCCCCATTCTGGAGAAGACCATCGAACTGGGACGGTCGTTCGTCGTGCGGGAATATCAGCGCAAACCGGTCTCGCTGATGCTTCTCTGGAAGGGGATTCTCTACGTCCTGCTCAAACACGAGCAGTACCGCAACCTGCTGGGCCCGGTGACCATCTCCGGAGAGTTCGACAAAAATGCCAAAACCCTGATCGTGGGATACCTGCAACAGCATCATTTCAACCCGAAACTGGCCCGGCACATCCATCCCGTCACCGGACTTCAGGGGATCGACGCTCCGCTCGACCTGTCGCTCATCGCCGGCATCCACTCCATTGACCTGATCAACAAGATCGTACGCGACATCGAACGCGACGAAATGTCGATCCCGATTCTCATCAAGAAATACCTGCAACTCAACAGCCATGTACTGGCCTTTAACGTCGACCACGACTTCTGCGACAGCCTCGATGCCCTGATGCTGCTGGACCTGAAGAAAGTTCCCGAAAAGACCATCGCCATGCTCTCCAAAGAGATCACCGATATCGACGTAATCCGGCGGTTCAGACATATCAATTAGATAAGGTGCCTTATTCTGCCGCATTCGAGGCGAATTGCTTTGGAAATCCTCTTTTTTAACGTAACTTTGAACAATTACGCAATCTCAATCCGGATGAACAAAACATTCCTGGCTCCTTTCGCCCTCCTCTACGGAATGATCGTAGCCGTCAGACACAAGTTGTTTGACTGGGGCGTGCTGCACTCCCAGGAGTATGATATCCCGATCGTCTGCGTGGGAAACCTCACCGTAGGCGGCACGGGCAAAACCCCGGTGGCAGAGCTGTTGATCGAACACCTCTCCCGGGACCATCGTGTCGCACTGCTCTCGCGCGGATATCGCCGGCGGACCAAAGGGTATGTCGAGGCAGAAACTAACTCATCCTTCCGCACGGTGGGCGACGAACCGAAGCAGATCAAACTGAAGTTTCCGGATATCGTAGTGGCCGTTTGCGAAAAACGTACCGAGGGGATCCGCCAGATCCGGGAACGCCATCCGGAGGTCAATCTGATCATCCTCGACGACGGTTTCCAGCACCGCTACGTAGAGCCATGGGTCAACGTGGTGCTGGTAGACTATACACGCCCCATCTGGCGCGACCATCTGCTGCCGTGGGGATCGTTGCGCGACCTCCGCTCACAACTCTATCGGGCCCATTTTGTACTGGTAACCAAATGTCCGCCAGACATGACGGCCCTCGACCGGCGGATCGTCCGCAAGTCGCTGGGACTCTATCCCTACCAAAGCCTGTTTTTCTGTTCAACTGTACAGGGACAGGCCGTTTCGCTCTTTGCGGAGGAGGCTGAACAAGACCTCCTGCCGGCAGGAAGTCCCGTCATCGCGCTGTCAGGCATAGGGAATCCGGCGGCTTTCCGCCAGGGTTTGAGTGCCAACTACCAGGTGGTGGACGAAGTGATTTTCCCGGATCATCACCCTTACCGCCGCCGCGACCTGAAGACCATGGCCGAAGCACTGGAAAGAGCGCCGGCAGGTACGGTTCTTGTGACCACCGAAAAGGACGCCGTGAAGTTAACCAGCCGCAAAAAAATTCCGCAGGAGATCCGTGAAAAGCTCTATTATGCCCCGATCCGGATCTGCTTCCCGAACGATACCGAAAAGGATTTCCTAAATACTTTGAACTATGACGTTAGAACAAATCCAAAACACAGTCTCCTACATTCGTAGCCGCACCGATTTCGAACCTGAAGTCGGTATCATACTGGGCTCGGGACTGGGCGGACTGGTCGACAGCATCGACACACGGGCCGCCATTGATTACAAAGAGATACCGGGATTCCCCGTTTCGACCGTCGAGGGACACAAGGGACGCCTCATTTTCGGCATGCTGGGCGGCCGCAAGGTGGTGGCCATGCAGGGCCGTTTCCATTACTATGAGGGATACACCACCCAGCAGGTGGTCTTCCCGGTTCGGGTCATGAAGTTTCTGGGCATCCGTTACCTATTCGTATCGAACGCCAGCGGAGGAGTGAACCCGAATTTCCACACGGGCGACCTGATGGTCATCACGGATCACATCAACCTGTTGCCCAACCCGCTGATAGGCCCCAATATCCCGGAACTGGGTCCGCGGTTCCCGGCCATGAACGACGCCTACGACCCGGCCCTGATCGCCAAGGCTGACGAAATTGCCGCTCAGGAGGGTATCGCCCTGCAACACGGCTGCTATGTGGGTGGTACCGGCCCCACGTACGAAACTACCAAAGAGTACGGCTACTTCAAGGCCATCGGAGGCGATGCGGTGGGGATGTCGACGACGCCGGAGGTGATCGCGGCACGCCACATGGATATTCCGGTCTTCGGCGTCTCGGTCATCACCAACGTCGGGCTCTCAGGCGAAAAATCGACCCACGAAGAGGTGCAGATCGAGGGAGCGAAGGCCGCCCAACGCATGACCCGCCTCTTCACGAAAATGATAACAAACCTTTAATCCATGATCAATAAAGTCATTCTGATCGGAAACGTGGGCATGGACCCCGAAATCCGTACGCTGGAGGGTGGCGTCAAGGTGGCGCGCATCCGGCTGGCAACCACTGAAAGAATCTACAACCGGCAATCACAGGAGTCGAAAGACCATACCGAATGGCACACCATCACGCTGTGGCGCAATCTGGCCGACGTGGCCGACCGTTTTGTCCGCAAAGGGAGCCAGATCTATGTCGAGGGACGTATTCGCTCCCGAGAGTGGACCGACAACAGCGGCAACAAACGCATTTCAGTCGAGATCCTGGCCGACGACATGAAACTGCTGGGCCGCAAGGCTGAAGGCACGGGAATGCCGGCCGATGGGACCTCCTACGGAGCACCGGCCTCGCAAGGCGGCTACCAGTCGCAACCGGCTGCAGCCTACACGCCCTCACAGGGTCCGGCTGCCGCGCCGCAAAACCCCATTCCGGCTACCTCGGCCGAGGATGTGGACGACCTGCCGTTCTAGCAGTCAGCCCTGACAAGCACTGGCCTCGAAACAGCCGAACGATCTCATTGCTCCGATAATTTTTCGCAACCGGACAAAAACGGGAAAACTTTCGATTTACACGGTGTCGATCAACGGGACAACCCCACGGAGTCCTGTTTCGGCACCGTGAATTGTTTCCGCTCCAGATGGGAATAGTACTGTTGGATGAAGGCCTCCATGTAGCGTTGCAAGACCTGTTGTGCAGAATCTGCCGGCGCCACAATATTCCATTGCTGGAGGGTGTCGGAAGCAGCATAGACGGCCACCGGTTCCCGTTCGTCGAACAACATCGCGAGGGAGTCGGTCACCCCCAGGAAGTGGGTGCTGTAACTCATCGCCACCGGCAGGCGCTCCGGCTCGCGGAAAGCATCGCGACCGAAAGCGAAATAGGGTTTGTCGTAACCCAGCAGCCCCAGCACGGTGGGCATGACATCGGTCTGCTGGAAAACCCGCTCGTCACACCCCCGGAGCGATCCGTCGGGCGTATAGAAGAAGAGAATGATGTGCTGCGTTCCCACAGGCGTATCGGTCTTGGGGGCGAAACGCTCCGACGAGACATGGTCGGCAGAGAAGACAAAAAGCGTACGGTGGAACCACTCGCTATCGCCGTAGCGTTCGAAAAAGCGACGCACGGCCATATCCGTATAGGCCACACCCTTGTGAATCTTGGTCCGCCCGGCCGGCAGTGAATCGGCGTATTGGGCCGGAACCACAAAAGGATGGTGGGAGGAGATGGTGAAGATCGATGCAAAGAAGGGCTGTGGCGTCTGATCCAAAATACTCCCCATGAAACGCACGAAAGGTTCGTCCCACACGCCCCAGAAACCGTCATAGTCGTCATTTCCCGGATAGTTGGCATCGTAGTCATCCTTGTCGTAGATCCGTTCGATACCCGCCGAAAGAGCATAAGCATCGAAACCCATCGAACCATGAGGCGAACCACAGAAGAAGAGGGTTTCGTAGTCCCGCTCCTCGTTCAGAATACGGGGCAGTTGCCGCCCCTCGCCCAACGCCTCGGGCATCAGCACAAACGGCCGTTTGAAGGAGGGTATTGAAGCAAACAACGAAGGCAGTGCCTCGATGGATTTATGCCCATTGGCATATCCCCGCGTGAAGCAGTAGCCGTTGCGCATCAACGAATCCAGGAAAGGCGTATAGCCCCCTCCGTCGGGATAGAGATCCGGGTTGAGCAGGGCCGAGTGTTCGGCACTGAAGCTCTCCATAACGAAGAGCACCACGTTGTATCCGGCCAACGGCCCGGCTGTTGATACCGAATCAAGCGGGGGGGGGAAGTGGTAGGGCGTATAGAGCGAATCGAGGGTCTCCTGCGGGAAATATTTCGTGTAAGAGATTCCCCGGTTGCCCATGGTGCGCAGAATGCAGAACGGATTACTCAGGATCAGATTCGCCTTGGCCGACGAAGTGGTATAAGCTGCCGCATTGCTCAGCGTAATCGGGCGCAGTTCGCGACTCAGCCCGCCGCCCCGCATGGCCGCCAGCGACACCAGGCCCGCCCCGGCCAGCAGGCAGAGGTTTACCCCGAAATAGAGCCAGTGATTACGGATCGGGGTCACCGGCCTACCGCTATGGCGATAAAGCCAAAGGGCTCCAGCCGTAATGGCTGCCCAAGCCAGGACCAGATACCAGTTCTCGGCCGCAAAGGTCCCGATCAAATGGCCCGTATTGTCGTTCTCCGCAAAGAAGAAATCGGCCGCCGTGAAGCGAATCTGCGTATAGTGAAAGTAGACCGTATCGGCCAGGTTGAGCGCCGCCACGAGGCTTGTCACAATGGCGAAATACCAGAACAACACTCGCTGAAACCACCTCCGCTCACGAAACCGGAACGGCAACAGCGACAAGACTACGAATAACGTAAAGGCATAGAACACCGACACCGAATCGAAACGGAACGCGCCGCCGGCCAGTTTCCAGCACTCCCCAGTCGCAAGCGGACCGATCAGGTCGCTGTTATAGAGGTAAAACACCACCCGGCAGACGACCAGCACCAGATAGACAATGGCCAGCCGGCGCACCAACACCATCAGATCGCTGTTCCACCACTTGCGCCACATCACTCCTGCGTCTCTTTTTTGGCGCCCTTGATAATGATTTCCGGCCTGTGATAGACCCGCGAGAAGGGCGGCACGCTCTCCGTAAGCCACACGTTACCGCCGATCACCGTATCGTGACCGATGACGGTTTGCCCGCCCAGGATTGTACTTCCGGCGTAGATGATCACATTGTCCTCGATCTTGGGGTGGCGCCGCACGCCATGCAACTCCTTGTCAACAAACGTGGCACCAAGCGTTACCCCCTGGTAGATCTTCACATTATTGCCAATGATGGTCGTCTCGCCGATCACGATTCCCGTTCCGTGGTCGATATACAACCGTCGGCCGATGGTGGCTCCGGGGTGGATGTCGATCCCCGTCTGGGAGTGGGCATACTCGGAGATCACACGCGGCAGGATCGGGATCTGCAACTGGTGCAGCACATGCGCCAGCCGGTAGACCATCACGGCATAAAATCCCGGATAGCAGAGAATCACCTCCTCCTTGCAGTAAGAAGCCGGGTCACAACGTTCATACATCTCGGCATCCTGCATCAGACCCGTATAGATCAACGGAATCTCATCGAAAAACCGTTCGGTCAGCTCCTCGCAACAACAATCCTGCCCGGCGCACAACGGTGAAATAATCTGCAGGAACTGCTCCTGCAGCACCTCCCAGCGCAGATCAATCTCCTTGAGCGAAATGTGTTTCTTATCTCGCACCGGGAACATCAGCCCCACCAACGAATCGGTAAAGGCACGTGCTTCGGCTGTCGAGGGCACTTCGCGATAGAAGGCCTTCGTCATCTTGAACAAACGATTCGGAAAATTCTTAGCACTCATAGTAAAGGCAAAGATACATTTTTTCACCAAACGAAAACTATTTCCAGACTGATTTTCACAAACGACAGAATCCTCAACCCCTCAAGTTACCTCACTAATTCTCAAAAACCAACTTGATTCTAAATCATCAATTTAGCTAAAAATAAAAGAATTACATCCAATGGAAGCTATATTTTCCCCCAAGATATCTACTACAACTCCGAAAGAGAAGATTTGCAATAACAAAATGCGTATATTTACACAGAATAAAACAGCAGCCATGAAACATTTTATTCTCCTCCCTGGCCTATTATCAATCTCTACGGCAATACAGATGGTAAATGCACAAACACAACCCAACTTTATCATCATCCTGGCCGACGACATGGGTTACGGCGACACACAAATGACCGGCAGTACCTTAATTCATACGCCTAATCTTCAACAAATGCTTCAACAAGGCCTCTCGTTCACCGACTTTCATGCCAATGGGGCCGTCAGCAGCCCGACCCGTTGCGCCCTGCTCACAGGACGCTATCAGCAACGAGCCGGACTCGAGAACGTAATCCTAGTCACAGACGCCATGGATAAGATCCAGGCCGGTCTGCAACCCGGAGAGGTGACCTTCGCCCAGGTTCTGGCTGACAACGGTTACAATACGGCTCTCGTAGGCAAATGGCACTTGGGTTATCAAGAACAGTCGAATCCTCTGAACTTCGGATTCCAACGTTTCATCGGATTCAAATCGGGGAATGTGGACTACCAATCCCATCGGAACCGGAGAGGGGACCCCGACTGGTGGGATGGACTCCAATTACAGGAAATGCCGGGCTATACAACAACCCTACTCACCGATTTGTCCTGTGACTATATCCGGGAACACAAAGACAGCACCTTCTGTCTGTATATTGCACATGCCGCACCACATTCGCCACTCCAGGGGCCAACAGACCCGGCCGTACGCGATGGGGTCAAAAAGGGCGACAAAGCCGGAACCCGGCCCAATCAGGAGATCTACAAGGAGATGGTCGAGGAGCTGGATCGTAGCGTAGGAAAAGTTCTCCAATGTGTCAAAGAGTGTGGAATCGCAGAGAACACCCTGGTGGTATTCTTCTCCGATAATGGTCCCGTGAGCGCCTACGGAGGCTCCTCCGGTTCTTGGCGCGGGGAAAAAGGCAGCATCTGGGAGGGCGGCCATCGCAGCGTGGCAATCATGCAGATGCCGGGTACGATCAAAGCCGGATCGCAGTGTGAGGAGACCGTCATGGGCTTCGACCTCTTCCCGACCTTTCTCGATATGGCCGGCATACAATACGACGACTCGCAGAAACCGCTCGACGGCGTATCCATCAGGCCCCTTTTGCAGGGCGTGACAATTGCACCGCGCACCCTTTTCTGGGGGATCGGCAAACAAACCTATGCCGTACGTGACGGAGAGTGGAAACTTACGCGCCACGGTGCTAAAACCCAACTCTTCAACCTGAAAACCGACCCTGCCGAAACGACCGATGTCGCTGCACTCCATCCGGAACTGGCCAAGCAGTTGAACGCGAAACTGGCCGAATGGAAAGCATCCGTATATAGCGAAACCCCTATCCAATAACCAGCATTCGTCTATTTTTTACCATCATGAAGAACCCTTTGATTTTCTGTTGTTGTCTTCTACTCTCCTCCTGCGGTATCTCCTCCTCGCAATCCTATACCGCCTATGTCAATCCCCTGCTCGGTACGGAGACCCTATGGGAGGAGGCAGAATTGGGCTACAAACCTACCCGCAGAGCCTGGGGTGCCGAGGTTTTCCCCGGATCGGCACTGCCAAATGCCATGGTGCAGGTCAGCCCGGTCACCACATTCCGTTCCGGAGCCGGATACCAGTATGAAGACTCGACCATTTATGGATTCAGCCACACCAATAAAGGACATTGGAACCTGAATTACGTTCCCATCCTGCCCGTATGCGGCGACGATATCCGGATCGACGATTACGGTTCGACCTTCCGCCACGAAAACGAAACAGCCCGACCGGCCTACTATCGGGTCCACCTCGATCGCTACGGCATCGAGGCGGAGTTGACCTCCACATTACGTTGCGGTTTCCATCGCTATACACCGGACGAGGCCAAACAGATCATGCTGCTGGTCAACCTTCCCCGCAACAACGAACGCGTCGAGAAATGGCACATCGCACAAGCCTCTGCCAATGCCTTCTCGGGCTATCAGGCCGGCCGTGAAACGATCTATTTTTATGCCGAGTGCAATTACCCGATCCAATCCATCGAGGAATTGACCTGCGACGGCGGCGGCATCATTCCCGACAGTCCGGTCGCTCCGGGCAGCTCCTCGGCCGAACGTTACCGCGGCGTTCCCATACCTTTGGTGAAGTTCCAACTGCCCGCCGAACCGAGCCCTCTGGAGATCAAGATCGGCTTCTCCTTCGTCAGCATCGAAGGAGCACAGCAAAATCTCAAGGCTGAAATCGGCGCCAAGAGTTTCGAACAGATCGCAAAAGAGGGGGATCAGACCTGGAACAAGTTTCTGTCAAAAATCCAGGTAACAGGAGGAACCGAACGACAAAAAGAGACGTTTTACTCCGCCCTGTACCGTTCGACCCTCTGGCCGGCCTTGCGCAGCGACGTCGACGGCCGTTTCTGTGACCTAAATGGAAAGATCCAGCAGAAAGACTTCCGCTACTACACCGACCCGGCATTCTGGGACACCTACCGCAATAAACTGATCCTGCTGGGAATGTTATCTCCCGACGTAGCAGCCGATGTCATCGCCTCGTGCATCGACCGAGGGCAGATCAAGGGATACATGCCCACATTCTTCCACGGCGATCACGCCTCGGTTTTCGTCACAGGCAGCTACCTGCGCGGCATCCGAAACTTCGATGTGCAGGAGGCATACCGGCTGATGCTCCACAACGCTACCGTCGAGGGAGAATCCAACAGCGGACGCCCCTATCTGGGTGAGTACATCGCCAACGGCTACGTCTCAGAACTTGAACTGGACCACCCCGAAATCGCCACCGAAGCCAAAACCGGAGTAACAAAAACCCTGGAGTATGCCTATGACGACTATGCTGTCGCCCGCCTGGCCCAGGAACTGGGAGATGAGGCAACCGCTCAGAAAATGCTGGTACGATCGCAGAATTATCGTCAAGTATTCGACCCACAGTCGCGTTTCATGCGTGGACGTCTGGCCGACGACCGTTGGGTCGCAGATTTCGATCCGGGACACCCCTACTATCATTACATGTACCGGGAGGCCAACGGCTGGCAATCGTCTTTCTTCGCACCGCACGACACAAAAGGCCTGATCGACCTGTACGGAGGAGCAGCAGGATTTGAAGAGAAACTCGATTCGCTGTTCTCCACCCCCTGGCAAGGCTATGAAGCCCATAATCTGACGGGGTTCCTCGGTCAATACTGCCACGGAAACCAGCCGGATCACAGCTACCCGTTTCTCTACCACTTTATCGGAAAACCCGAGAAATCACAAGTGGTGATCGACAGTCTGCTCGAAAACTACTACCGTATGGGTGCACACGGATTGGCTTATGCCGGCATGGATGATGCGGGAGAGATGTCATCCTGGTATGTCTTCTCCGCCATTGGTCTGTATCCTTACTCGCCGGCAGATCCGGAATACCTCGTAAGCGTCCCGCTCTTCGACAGCATTTCGTTCGAACTGGGCGGCCAACGGTTCTCCATCCACAAAACAGGGCCCGGCCGAAATCCCAAACGCATGACATACGGAGGGAAAAACCTCAAAGATTATAAAATTAGCCATACCGCACTGTTACACAGCGGAAAGTTAACCATAGAGACCCAATAGAAGGACCAACAATCTACTTATCCCATAAAAAACTTTGACGTTGAAAAAACTTCTTCTCTTAGGAGTGCTATTGCTCTGGAACGTCTCATCGTTCGCAATTTCTCAACAGAAATTGGATTCGATACTCGTTGCCCTGGACAACATCATTGTCCATAAACAGGCATATGCCCAACCCAAGGAGCTAAACCTCGCCATGTTGACCGAAAAGTACCGGAACGCCCATACCACGGAAGAACGCCTCGCATATGCCCTGGATTTGGGATCCGCCTACTTTTCTTATCAGAATGATTCGGCAATGTATTATGTGCAACACGCCGAAGAATATGCCCAAGCCATCGGCCATGAGCAGGATTATTACAACGCACGGCTCATGCGGGTCAATATCCTCCGGGCCATGGGCCTATTCATCGAAGCATCTCAGGTATTAGACGGCATCTCGGAAAACAAAATCGCAACGTCCGAACGATACAAATATTATAATCAAAAGCGGATGATCTATAATTCACTCCGCGGCTATGCCATCTCGTTCAAAGACAAAGATCACTACGAACAGCGCTCGAGCAACTATCGCGACTCGCTACTACAGGATCCCTATACACCCAGGATCCAGAAAAACCTCGTCAAAATCGAACATCTCTTTTTTGAGAAAAAATACGAAGCCGCTCTCAAGCTGGTAATGCAGAACTACAACAGCATGCCCCCAGACTCGTTAGATAAGGACCCGGGCCTGCTCTATTTCTACCTAGCCGACATATACCGCCAACTGGGCAACCACACCAATGAGCTTTTCTACCTGGCCAAAGCCGCCATCGAAGATATAAGATATGCCTCCCGCAGTTATGTTGCCTTACGAAAACTGGCCGGCTATCTCTACGAAAGCGACGAGGTCATGCGCGCCTTCAACTATATGAAGTGCCATATCGAGGATGTGGTGGCAAGCAACGACCGCTCCAGGCTTTTCGAAGCGGCCAACATGTTTCTTGATATTAACCGAGCCTTTCAGACCAAGGAGTTGCAACAGAAAGAGACCATTACACTGATCCTGATCCTGCTTGCAGCCGTCACATTGCTGCTGATTGCGGCTATTGTATATGTTGCGCGCCAATACCGCCACATGAGAATCGTCAAAGACAACCTCTCCAAAGCAAATGATGCCCTCATAAAAACGAACCTGAAACTCAAGGATGCCAACCTTATTAAGGTGGAATATATCCGTCTGTTTATGGAGCAACACCTCAACTATCTCTCCAAAATCGAATCATACAAGAAAAAAGCCTGCAAGATCGCTCGGGTGGAGGGAATGCAAGGCATGCTCCATTTCGTCGAAACCTCTTTGGATACCCAGCAGGAACTCGACGAGTTCTATGAGTATTTCGACATGACACTTCTCAATCTCTTCCCCAACTTCATCGAAGAGTTCAATGCCCTGCTACTGCCCGAACACCAAATCATCATAGATAACCGCCGGCTCACCCCCGAGTTGCGGATCTTTGCCCTCATACGATTGGGGATCACGAACAGCATCGATATCGCCCGTTTCTTCCAATACTCGTTGTCCACGATATACACCTATCGCACCCGCATGCGCGCCCGAGCCAAAGACCGGGATCTATTCGAAAAACAGATCATGAATATCGGAATCTGATATCCAGCATCCAGACAAATTTACAAATCTTTATAGACCCATGAAAATAACCAAATTCCTACTCCCTTGCGCCACTGCACTGATCTTCATCTCAGCAGGACAGGCATTTGCATCATCCGAAACAACAATCATTCAGGCAGATGCCACACGACTGGCTGCTGCAGACGGGACCGACAGAACCGCTTATCGTGAAAGTCAGCGACCTCCTTTCGACAAACGTCTGTTCCGGTCGCAGGCTATCGAGAGCGAAATCGACCGCATCAAGAAAATCCTCAAAAACAGCAAACTGGCCTGGATGTTCGAAAACTGTTTCCCCAATACGCTCGACACCACCGTCCGGTATTACAAAACGGATGGCAAAGACGACACATTGGTCTACACAGGTGACATCCATGCCATGTGGCTTCGCGACTCCGGAGCCCAGGTGTGGCCCTATGTGCAATTTGCCAACGAAGATCCCGAACTGAAAGCGATGTTGGCTGGTGTGATCCGCCGTCAGTTCAAGTGCATCATCATCGATCCCTATGCCAATGCCTTCCTCGACCCGCATGATCCCAGTCCGGATCATCAGTGGATGAGCGACAAGACCGACATGAAGCTCGAACTTCACGAACGCAAGTGGGAGATCGACTCGCTCTGTTATCCGATCCGTCTTGCCTACCACTACTGGAAAACCACAGGCGATACATCAGTATTTGACCAAGAGTGGCTCGACGCCATCTCCAATGTGCTTCAAACCTTCCGCGAACAGCAACGCAAGGAGGGTGTGGGACCCTATACCTTCCTGCGAAAGACCGATCGGGCGCTCGACACGCTGCCCAATGGCGGTAAGGGCAATCCGGTGAAACCCGTCGGGCTGATCGCATCCTGCTTCCGCCCCTCGGACGACGCCACGACTTTCCAATTCCTGATCCCCTCCAACTTCTTCGCCGTAAGTTCGCTGCGCAAGGCGGCCGAGATCCTGCGCGAGGTAAACCACAACAAAAAAATGGCCAAAGAGTGTACGGCCCTGGCCGATGAAGTCGAGGAGGCTCTGAAGAAGTATGCCACCTACGACCATCCGAAATACGGCACCATCTACGCCTTCGAGGTGGACGGTTTCGGCAACCACCTGCTCATGGACGACGCCAATGTCCCCAGCCTGCTGGCAATGCCCTACCTGGGCGACGTGGAGTTGAATGATCCCGTGTACCAGAATACCCGGCGGTTTGTCTGGAGCGAGGACAATCCCTACTTCTTCCGCGGCTCGGCCGGCGAAGGGATCGGCGGTCCTCACATCGGATACGATATGATCTGGCCCATGAGCATCATGATGAAGGCTTTCACGTCGCAGGACGATGCCGAAATCAAATGGTGCATCGAAACTCTGATAAACACCGACGCTGAAACCGGATTCATGCACGAAAGCTTCCATAAGGACGACCCCAGCAACTTCACCCGCAAGTGGTTCGCCTGGCAGAACACCCTCTTCGGAGAGTTAATCCTGAAGTTGGTCAATGAAGGCAAGGTCGACCTGCTGAACAGTATCTAAACAACCATAAATCTGTGAAATGAAAACGATCCCAACAATGCTTCTTGCGCTGACAGGGACACTCTCCACTGTCGCCGCGAAGCAACCCAACGTCATTGTGGTCCTGGCCGATGACATGGGATATGGTGATGTTACCGCCCTCAATCCCGAATCGAAAATTCCGACTCCCTATTTAGATGCCATGGCCGCACGAGGCATTGTCTTTACCGATGCCCACGCCACGTCGTCACTCTCCACTCCGTCCCGCTATTCGATTCTGACGGGGCGTTACCCCTGGCGCACTACACTGAAAAACGGGGTATTGGGTGGCTACTCGGAACCGATGATCGCCGCCGAACGCAGCACGATCGCAAACCTGTTCCAACGTCATGGCTACACGACAGCCATCATCGGAAAGTGGCACCTAGGATGGAACTGGAGTCACAGAACCGACAACCCCAAAGAAGTCGATTTCACAGCCCCCATTACCAATGGTCCTACCGACCGGGGATTTGACTACTTTTACGGTCTACCCGCATCGCTTGACATGGCACCCTATCTCTATGTGGAGAACAATCGCGTCACAGCGCCGGTAACGGCTCATGTTGCTCCACAGAAGGGATTGAACCTCATGCACGGAGGCGTTGCTGCAGAAGATTTTGATGCCGAGAAGTGCCTTCCGAACCTGCTGCATCGAGCCACCGATTACATTGCCCAACACAAAGAGCAGAAACAACCCTTCTTCCTCTATCTGCCCATTACCGCTCCCCACACACCGGTCGTCCCCACGAAAGAGTTTGTCGGGAAGAGCGGGATCGGACCGTATGGCGATTTTGTCATGATGGTGGACTACCTGATGGGGCAGATTCTCAAAACTCTCAAAACAAACGGCCTGGCCGAAAATACCATCGTTGTTTTCACCACGGACAACGGATGTGCCCCTTATGTAGAAATCAACAAACTGGAGCAACAGGGGCATTTCCCCAGCTATATTTACCGTGGCTATAAATCCGACATCTTCGAAGGAGGACACCGCATTCCGCTCATCATCTCCTGGGGAGATCGGTATACGGGCACACGCAACGATGATCTGGTCTCGCTGGGCGATCTGTATGCCACCTTCGCACAGATGCTGGGCGACGACGTATCCACCACGGAGGCTGAAGACAGTTTCTCATTCTGGCCCGTACTAACACAAAACGGCCAGGCTACCCGCCCCAATATGATCATCCAATCGGGACAAGGCATGTTGTCTCTGGTCGACCGCGACATGAAACTCATCCTGGGGGCAGGCTCCGGCGGTTGGGGCTACCCCAACAAACCGGAAGATCTGAAGAATCTGCCGGCGCTGCAACTCTACGACCTGAAGAACGATCCCGGAGAACGTCATAACCTGATCAAAAACCCGCAATATGCAGACCAAATCGAACAGATGAAAGAGATGCTTCGTCGCCAGATCGATTCAGGTCGTTCGACCCCGGGGCCCTCGGTCGGCAATGACACAAAAGGGCATTGGAAAAATATCGACATGCTATGATTCCAGCCTGATTCTGTCCAAAAATCACAAAACAAAATGAGGGATGCCCCCCCCGATGGGACGTCTTCACAAAAATGCAACAGTCCTAACAATCAGGCTGTTGCATTTTTGTATACCAGGACGAAATAATAAAGAAGAAATCTGGCCATCTCAAATGGACAGCAAACAGCACTCCCCAGATTCACCTTAAAAATTGTACCCCGCCGAAATATAGAATGATCCGTTTTTAATTTTCGGATCGCCTTCTGCGTAATTCTTAGGCAAGTTGACGAAACTCAAGTCATACCCAAAGCCAACATATACGCGTTTAATCAATGCCCCTAATGCTATTTTCAATCCCACATCTCCGCGTTTCAGAGCTCCGTTCGCACCAAAGAGATCACCGCTTTGAGTCTGCCCCAGGAAAGACTGCTTGAGCGTTCCCGAAACTCCAAATGCAAAATAGGGACCTAAAGCGGGTTGAATGGCCCATGTATCATTGATCTGGAAGCGATAAGCGAACACTGCCGGGACTTCCACATAAGCCAGATTCAACGTGGATGAAACGCCCTCTCGAGTGAGTTTTCCTCCCTTGAGCTGCAACATCACCCCCGGTTCAAAAAAGATCGGGGTACTGGACGAAAGCTGCAAACGGTACAAACCGCCCACATGGAGCCCCACTTTGGAGTTGTAATTAGTCATGCTGGCAATGTTCACACCGGCACGCACGCCGAAGCCATTATCCTGTGCATGGAGATTTAACCCCAAAAAAACCATAACAATAAACAAGTAAATCTTTTTCATAGTTCGAATTATTAAAAAGTGAATGATCTGTTTTTGGGAAAGATGAGAAATAGGGATTATGTACAAGGTGTTTTACTGGGCATTATACCTATGTTGGATCTGACCGCCTTCCCAAACGAAAGAGAGTTTCTCCCCGTTAGTAAAGCTTATCTCTCCGGAGAGTTCATATTTTTCGCCCAAACGACCACGTTTGATTTCGACGGTGCATGCCGTTATATCATTAGAACTATAATCCTCTACTCTTTTGTCATTTTCGTACAAAATGGCATACATATCCTGAATGCGCAAGTGCTTGTCCTCTTGGCTTCCGTCCCAGGTGTAAGTGCCGGGAACAAGCCGGTGATAATATGCTTTCTCTCCTTTGTCCAGTTTAGCAACCTCTTCATTCAGGCAGCAACATTTTATGCAGATAACCCAACCGGATTCTAAATCGCCATACCCGTTGACATAAAAATTATTGGGGTTAATACCTTCCCCAAAAAGATAGAGGTCATGGGCACTGAACTCGTCAACCGATGGATCCGTGGAGCCCCGTGTCAGTGCACAGGCTCCTACGATTTCTATCTGGCCCTCGGAAGGGGAAGAGGTATCGTCTTTATTTTTATCACAAAAGACCATCGTCATCGTCAATGCTGCCAGCATCACGAAACTGAAATAGAATTTTCCTTGCATTTTGTCCTTTTTTTAAAAAGATTAATATCAGATGTTT
This sequence comes from uncultured Rikenellaceae bacterium, assembly GCA_944414825.1. GTDB lineage: Bacteria > Bacteroidota > Bacteroidia > Bacteroidales > Rikenellaceae > CALYBN01. The sequence goes on along the minus strand of CALYBN010000061.1, from coordinate 5,463 downwards.
CTCCGCAATTGGGATACCGTCCCTGCTCCTTGTCCTTCGGCCATCGGATTATCTTCTGTGCTGCCACTTATGATGCTAGTTGCGTATTGCCAGGGAGGGCTGCTTCATGTTTGTTTGGGTTCAATCTCTAAATCAGTTTGTACTCTATCGCGCTTTCTCCTGTCTCTTTGGTTAGTGGACTGTCCTCTATTCCGCGCCCTTCCGACATCCCTTTCGGGATCTGCGGAAGGCTCCGATGGCGGCCGGCGGGGGAAGACCGGCGGAACCATCGGGGGGGGCTGCGATTCTCCGTTGATTTAAAGATAAGGGATAAGTTTTTAACTCCCAATAGGTTGAATGCTCTGTTTACATGAACACCCCCATCGTTTACACGAACAAGGGAGCGGCATACACGAACGAGTATTTTTTTTAATACGGGCCTGTAGGAGATTGGAATTATCGGCAGAAAAGAATATATTTACAAACAAAGCCTTTGGCAAATACACATTCTGCTTGAATACGAAACGCTACATTCTGTTTGGTCTGCTCGCCGCACTGGCTGCCCTGCTGCCGAACGGTGCCGCGGCCACCGCAGAGCCCGTTGCCGTTACCTCGGAATACGCCCGCCGCCACTACACCACACAGGACGGCCTGCCACAGATGCTCGCCGAGTACATCTGGCAGGACGCAAAGGGCTATATCTGGATTGGTACCTTGAGCGGCTTCGTGCGCTACGACGGGTTTGAGTTCATCCCTTATCTCAAAGGGAAGCAGGAAAATATCCTCTCCTTCTGTCCCGGGACAGAGGGCAGTCTGTGGGCTCTCGGTTTCAGGCGCAGGCACGTGGTGGACCAGGGAGGAAGGCTGCAAACGCTGCCGTTGAACGATCGCGGACTGCTGCTGAACAATCTCAACGCCTACTCCCTGCCGCCGGGACTCGTACTGCTGGAAGACGAACAGGAACGTGGACGCACAGTCTGCCGTCTGACCGCCGAGGGGGCGGAAACTGTGTTGAAGTCGCCTGTGCTGGACAGTATGGACCTCCGCCGCAGGGTCTATCTGGACACCATTTCACAGACATTCTACATTCCTACCGCCCGTCATGTCTGCCGAATAAGGACCGACGGCTCCGTCCTGTCGCCCATCCAGGTGACTGAACCTTACTCACTCCTGAGAGACGGGGCACGGCTCTACCTTTTTGCAGCCGATGGCATCTATGAGGTGGACGGCGATCGTGCGCACTCCGTGGCTGCTTACCGCTTTCTGGCACCCGACTACGGCGTGGCCGCCTGCACCGATCGCAGGGGGAACATTTTCATACATGATGCCCACAACCTGTACTGTCTCTCGAAAGAGGGCCATGTCAAACACATCGTGGACGGCATCAACCTCATCCGTCAGATGTGCATCGACCGCGAGGGAAACCTCTGGCTGGCCACCTACCAGGGCGTCTACAACTTCTTCCTGTTGAATTTCGTAAACCACCGTCTGAGCGACCATAACGACATCCTGCGCGCCATCGACAAAGACGCACAAGGACGCCTGCTGGCGGGTACTCTGAACGGGCGTCTGCTGGTGGGAGAGAATGCCGAAGAATTACACCCCATCTCCTATCCGCGCGAGTCGGACAACTACTTCCTGCCCCGTACGGCCCGCATTGGCAACACCACATACCTGCTGGGCATGGGCGACGTGCTGGCCTGCAATGGCAACGAACGCCGCTGGCTGGGATTGCCCTGGCTCAATTACCAGTTTCTGGGCAGCCATGCCGACAGTCTGCTCGTGACTACCCGCCAGGCACTCTACATCACTGACGCCCGTGGACACATTCTCCAGGCCCACGAAAGCCTGCGCGGCGTCTTCTGTGCCGTCTTAGACAAAGACGGTAGCCTCTACGTAGGAACGGCTTACGGCGTGGTACTCCTCCGCGGCGAAGAGCGCCGGGACATCACCCTACCGGACAGCAGCATTGCCTGCACAGTCATGACCACCAATCCCGATGGCGAAATTCTCCTTGCCTCGGGCGAGAACCTCTACACCGTGCACAACGACTCCGCCATCCTGGTACGGAGCTACGGCAACCTGATACGCTCAGTTCACCAGACACGTGACAACTTCCTCATCGTGGCCGTCACCGACGGAATCTACATCACCGACAATCACCGGCAGCAGACCATGTTCTTCAATCAGTACAACGGTTTCACGGGCATCGAGCCCCTGGCTGCCCAGATCGCCGAAACCGACGACGGCACCGTCTGGATTCCATGCGTAGACCAGGCCGTCTCCTTCCGTCCGCACGAGTTGGTCTACCAGTACACCACCCCCAGGCTGGAACTCCTCTCCGCGCAGGCTTCGACCGACAACGTCCACTGGCAGCCCGTTGCAGCCGGGGCTGACGGGTGTATCCACCTGAAACATGGGCTGCGCAACCTGCGTTTCTCCTACATCGCCATCTCCCATTCCGCAACGGGAAACATACGCTACCGTTACCGTCTGAAAGGCTTCCAGGAAGAGTGGTCGCAGCCGCAGACCGGACGTGAGGTACAATTCAATAACCTGCCGCCCGGCCGCTACCGGCTGGAGGTATCGGCCCTGCTGGGCAATAGCACGTCGGACACCATCGGGGTGGACATGCTTCTGCAGCCCGCCTTCTGGCAGCACGGCTGGTTCTGGCTGGTGATCGCGCTGGGGCTGAGCAGCGGCATCTGGACCCTGGCCTACACCTACTACAAACGGCGCAACCGCCAGAAGATGGACGAACTGCAACGCGAAATCAAGTTGAACAACCTGTTGGTAAAGTCCATTCGTCTGAAGTCCATCCCTCACTTCAACGCCAACGTGTTGGCCGGAATCGAATACTTCATCCAAACCCACTCTGTCTCCAAAGCCAACCAATACCTGTCGTTGTATTCGCGCTTCACCAACTCCACCCTGTTAGACATGGACAAACCCTCACGTTCCATCAGCGACGAAATACAGTATGTCAAACTTTACCTTTCGCTGGAGCAACTGCGTTACGGCGAAAGCCTCTCTTATGAGATCCGTGTGGCGTCCGATGTGGACCCCGGCATACAGGTGCCAAACATGATATTGCACACCTACTGCGAGAATGCCATAAAACACGGACTTCGCAACAAACCGGGGAACGGACACATAGAGATCGAAGTCACGACCCGTCCCGACGGTATCAATATGGCCGTTACCGACGACGGCGTGGGACGCGAAGCCGCCACCACCATCTCTTCTACCTCGACCAAACAAGGGCTCAGCATCATGGAGCAGCAGATCGAACTCTACAACCAACGCAACGACAAATACATCGTGCAGACCGTGACCGACCTCAAAACCCCGGAGGGCCGAGCCTGCGGCACACGCTTCGAGTTGTTCGTCCCCAGCCACTATAACTATTTCTGATCCACCTCACCGACTATGAAGAACTACCGCGCCATCATCGTCGAAGACGAGCGGCTGCCCCGCCTCTCGCTCCTCCAGAAACTGGAAACCTACCACCCCGACATCGAGGTAGTGGAGTGTTGCGAATCCTACGAAACCGCCCTCACCGCCATCCTGCGCCACAGACCGGACATTCTTTTCCTCGACATCCAGCTGCAGGGACACACCACCCTGGAGCTGTTGCGCGAACTGAAGGAGGCCATCCCCCTGCCTCACATCATCTTCACCACCGCATACAGCAACTCGGAGTACCTGTTGCAGGCCATCCGCTTCGCCGCCGCCGACTACCTGTTGAAACCCGTGGACGTATCAGATCTGGCAAAGGCCATTCACCGCATCGAGGAGCGCGACGCAATGACTCCATCCTCAGCCCCGCAGCCCACAGCACCGTCAGGCAAATTTCCCTTCCGCACTCTCAACGGCACTCTCTATGCCGGCAAGGAGGAAGTGGTCTACGTGCGTGCCAGCGGCAACTATTCCAACATCATGCTGACCGAAGGCGAAGAAATCGTGCTGGAAAGGCTCGGCGTCATCGAAAGAAAACTGGGTACGAAGGAGTTTATCCGTGCCGGACGCAACCTCCTGCTCAACCGCAACCTGATATACAAGATTAACCGTAAGCACAAGTACTGCATCCTGCGCACTCCCGGCGGGCAGGAATATGAAGTGGAATTGTCTGCCGGGGGATTGGATGCGGTGGAAAAGCTGTGATTCTCCACGGCCTGCCCCACGGCTCTCATTTTCTCACTTATGGACACTCGGACCAAAAACAACTTCCTTGTATTCAGTCATACGAATACATGATTCTTTCCGGTTGCCGTTACAAGCAATAACACGTGGAATATGTAGTTGATCATGACGTTCCGTTCTCGATTTAGAGAAAACAACGAAAAAGGAAGATTGGCACAATTGTTTTTCCGATAAATTCACGCTTCAACTCCCGAAAAGGGATGTCACCCAGTTTGTATTCATATTGCAGGAATGCAACAAGATAGCGCGGCAGGCACGGGAAGCATTCACAAGGATCGAAACCGCACGGTAATTGATCCCTTTGGTCTCCGTCTCATTCTCGATACCCCCCCCCGAATACTGAAATGTTGTATTTCTGCTGCACAGCCGTCCGGAAAATGGCATCCTGCCAATCGGTATCCAGCGTGGCATCGAACGGGAAGTAGTCCTGCGTCTCGTTGGTCTGATAACAATACCGATGATTGATATTCGAATCGTCGAGATATTCGAGCAATTGGGCCGTATTCATAACCTCGTATTTCCGCTGTGCCTGGGCGAAGGTAGTCGAGATATTGACGCTCACCGAAGGTTTCCCTGTCATACCCCGCTTTGTGGTAATCAGAAATACGCCATTGGCTCCCCGCGCACCGTAAACGGCCGTCGAGGCTGCATCCTTCAAGATTTGGATACTCTCCACATCATCGGGATTCATCGACAGAAGCCCGTCTTCGATCGGCACACCATCCACAATGAACAACGGCGATGCTCCGGCATTTACCGTCCCGACACCACGAACCTCAATGTTCAGATCTCCGCCCGGAGTGGCATCTGCAGACTGAATCCTTACTCCCGGCACCATACCGGCAATTGTCTGTTCGATGGAAGATTCCACGAAGCCGGAGAAATCATCCGAATTAACGGAGGTAATGACCGATGTGACGGTTCACTCGGTCTGGGTACCATATCCGATGGCTATCACCTCGTCGATCATGGTGGAGCTGTCGTCCAATATGACCTTGAGGTCCGGTAATACCTACTGTAACCTGTTTTTCGATGGTGGCATACCCCAGAAAGAGAAGGAAAGGGTTACTTGTTTACTGTTGTCACGAACGCGAATCGTAAACTTTCCATTGACGTCGGTCACGATACCGACGTTCGTATCCTTAATGATGACGTTGACTCCGGCAAGCGGCGTCCCATTTGAGTCGACAACCTGGCCGGATATCGCATGATCGGCCATGGCGTCCAATTGTGTAGCCGACAGCATGAATCCCAGCATAAGAAACAGCATCGACAGAAGAT
>CALYBN010000060.1 GCA_944414825.1 uncultured Rikenellaceae bacterium | reverse complement strand
GGGGATTTACGACAAGTATGTCATCAAATGGCTCTACTCGCCCGTCCCTCAGGCCAAGGATATGTGGGATGAGGCGGCCATCGCAGGTCGTCTGATCGACGAGAAGGCGGGTGATCCGCTCTATCGGTACGGCCGTCAACAATTTTCCGATACGGGATACGGTATTTTCGATCCGAGTGCTTTGGCGGAAGACTTGGGAGATGATCCTATTAAGGCGGGTGAGTATGGTATCCGCAATCTGAAATATATTCTGCCCAATATGAACAATTGGATCAAGGATGATGATGATGCCAGTCTGCGACAGGAACTCTATGTGCAATTGGCCAACCAATATTACCGCTATCTGACCAACGTGATGTATCAGATCGGAGGAGTTTACCTGAACGAGGTGAAGGAGAGCGTCGGCAAACCGGTCGTGCCGGTCGACAAGGCGCGTCAGAAGGAGTCGCTGGCATGGGTTGTGGCTCAGTTGCGGACCTGTGACTGGATCAATCTGCCGGAGTTGACCGACCGATTCCCACTGCACACGGATCTTTCGGCTACGATCAGCAACTTGATTGCTACGAATCTGACTACAACGGTTCCGAACAACGTGACCCTTTCCTCGCAGGCTGCAACCGATCAGGAGGCTTATACCATTAAGGAGTATTTTGATGACCTCTATCGGGAGGTGTTCAATACCACGCTTCGCAACCGCAGTCTGACGCTGGAGGAGAAGGTTCTGCAACGTTCGGTTGTTACGGCGCTGGCCAAACCGATGGTCGTAGCACGTAATGCGCAGAAGTTTACGGAGGAGGGACTGCCCGTACAGGTCGATCACTCTTCGATGCCTTCCTATGAGGAACTGACCTTCACGGGACAGATCAATCCGGATCTGGTGGCTCGTTTTGGGGATCGTTTGCAGGAGCTTGAGGAGCAGTACGGGAAGGGAACGGTGGCGGCCTCCCTGTTGACAGAGGAGTTCGGCGAATCGAGGTATCCGTTCCAGCGCGGTCTGAAGATCGACAATGTCAGTGAGATCGAATCCTACAGCCAGTCGATGATTGCCAAGATCAATACCTTGATGCGTTCGCGGATGAACTCGGCTCCGGCCAACGACCGGGCTCATTACGAGTATCTGTGGCGTACGACTGTCAATGCGTTGAATAATTAAACACGTCTCCCAATCGCCTTAATCGATCGGTCGCCGGGTCTATCGCCCGGCGGCCGTTTTTTTGGATAGTTGAGGTTCTTTGCCGGCTTTCGGTTTTTGACAGGGCAGGGATGCGAGGCTTTTTCCAGTCGGGGAAGATGGGGCTTGGGTAAGACTTGAAGTTGGGACGTCCGGCCTAGATTATCGAGACTCCGCATCCGACGATGCCTGGCCGAAAAGGATGCGCGGCAGTTCGTCGATACGGTTGATGTAGACCACCTCAATGCCTTTCGGCGGTTTCGGAGCACCCTTGCGCAGATAACCGGAGACAACCACACGCCGGAAGCCGAGCCGGGCCGCCTCGATGATCCGCTGATCGTTCCGCGGGGCTGGACGCACCTCACCCGAGAGTCCGATCTCACCGGCGCAGCAAATCCCTTCGCCAATGGGACGGTCGAAATAGGAGGAGATGATGGCCGCAACGACCGCCAAGTCCAGTCCCGGGTCGGAGACCTTGAAGCCGCCGGCGAAGTTGAGAAATACGTCTTTGGTGTACATCTTCAGCCCCACGCGTTTTTCGAGCACGGCGAGAATCATATTCAATCGGCGCGTATCGTAGCCCGTTGCCGAACGTTGCGGCGTCCCATAGGCTGCATTGCTCACCAGAGCCTGTGTTTCGATCAGATAGGGGCGTATCCCGTCCACGGCGGCTCCCACGGCGATGCCGCTCAGCGGTTCGTCATAGTGGGAGAGCAGAATCTCCGAAGGGTTGTCTACGCAGGCGAGACCCTCGCTGCGCATCTCGAAGACGCCGATCTCGAACGTGGCACCGAAACGATTCTTGTTGCCGCGCAGAATGCGGTAGATGTTGTTGCTGTCGCCCTCGAACTGCAGGACTACGTCCACGATGTGTTCCAGAATTTTGGGGCCGGCAATGGTGCCGTCTTTGGTGATGTGGCCGATGATGATGACCGACAAATCGTGTGTTTTGGCGTATTTCAGTAACGTGGCGGCGCACTCCCGGATCTGGGAGACGCTCCCTGCCGAGGAGTCGATCAGGTCGGTGTAGATGGTCTGGATCGAGTCCACGATCACCAGATCGGGCTTCAGTTCATCCATCTGGGCGACGATGTTCTCCAGCAGGGTCTCGGAGTAGATCAAGCACTCCTCGTTGTGCACACCCAACCGTGAGGCTCGCATCTTGATCTGCTGCGGCGACTCCTCACCCGAGACGTAGAGGGTTCGCAGGCCGTTGGCCGCCAGGGCGATTTGCAGGCTGAGGGTCGATTTCCCGATCCCCGGTTCACCGCCCAGCAGGATCAGCGATCCGCGCACCATGCCGCCGCCCAACACGCGGTTGACCTCGCTGTTGCCCAGGTCGATGCGCTTGGCGGTCAACTCAGCTATTTCGGCTACACGTTGCGGGCGTGAATTACCGTTGCGGACGAGCGAACCCGTACCGCTGCTGCTGTCGCGTTGGATCACCTCCTCGGTGAAGGTGTTCCACTCGCCGCAGGCCGGGCAGCGCCCGATCCACTTCGGGGATTCGTGGCCACAGTTGCGGCAGAAATAGGCTTTTTTGACTTTTGCCATGGTTGCGGAAGTTTAGGGCGTGCAGCGTGCTATTTGATTACGTGCTATTTGATAAAGAATCGGTAGATGTCGTTTCCGTTGGCGAAGATCAGCAGGGCCAGCAGGATCAGGATGCCCACCATCTGGGCATGTTCCATGAACTTGTCGCTGGGTTTCCGCCGCGAGATCACCTCGTAGAGCAGGAACAGAACATGGCCACCGTCCAGTGCCGGAATCGGCAGGATGTTCATCACGGCCAGCACCAGCGACAACATGGCCGTGATGCTCCAGAATGCCTCCCAGTTCCACGAGGTGGGGTAGATGCTGCCGATGGCCAGTACGCCGCCCAGCGATTTGTAGGCTTCGGTGCTGGGCGAGAAGAGCATTTTGATCTGTTTCCAGTAGTTGGAAATCTCCGTACCGGTGCGGTGCAGGCCGTTGGGGATCGCCTGCCAGAAGGTATAGCTTTGGGTGCGGATCGGTATGTAGCGGAATGGCGAGGCCACCATCACGCCGATCTTCCCTTCGCTGGAAACCTCCACCGGCAGTGTACGCAGAACCTGCACGCCGGCCGAATCGCGCGCTACGGTGACCGTTACACGCTGGCCGCTGTGTGTCGCGAGCGCCTGCTGGTATTGGTCGAAGAAACCCATCGGTTCTCCGTTGAAGGCCGTCAGCGAGTCGCCCTTCTGAAGGCCTGCCTGGGCTGCGGGGCTATCCTCCAGCAGGTCTCCCACCACAAATGGGCTGCGGATCTCCATGAAATCGGCACTGTTGAGCATCTCGGCGCGGTATTGCTCCGGAATGGTGACGGTGACGTACTCCCCATTGCGCAGTACTTCCACCTCTGTCGCTTGATCCAGCACCATGGTCAGAAAGACCATGGCCGAATTTTCGATCTCCTTGCCCTCGACGCTCAGGACGCGGTCGCCGTCCTGGAATCCGATCCGGTGGCCCAGGTCGTTGAATACGTAGCCATACGGAACGTCCTCATTGGCGATGTAGCGGTCGCCCCACGTAAAACTCATCCCGATGTAGATGCACAGCGCCAGCACGACGTTCATCAGCACGCCGCCCACCATCACCAGCAGTCGCTGCCAGGCGGGTTTCGAGCGGAATTCATCGGGTTGAGGCGGTTGGGCCATCTGCTCGGTGTCCATGCTTTCGTCGATCATGCCGGCGATCTTCACATAGCCGCCGAAGGGAATCCAGCCGATGCCGTACTCCGTTTTGCCGATCTTGAACTTGCAGAGCGAGAACCACGGGTTGAAAAAGAGGTAGAACTTTTCGACCCGGATGCCGAACATCCGGGCAAACAGAAAATGGCCCAGTTCGTGAATGATGACAAGCAGCGAAAAGCTAAGTACGAATTGGGTTATCTTAATGACTAATTCCATGTTTGATGATGCTTCTGTTATGTGTGATGATAGATTGGTTGATAGCGATATTTTTCTTGTTTATGATTTTCGGATAAGTCGCTGGGAGATCTCCCGGGCTTCGGCGTCGCTGGCCTGGTAATCCTCCAGTGTGGGTTTTGCAATGAAGGTAGCTTTGGCAAGGGTTGTCTCGATGATGCGAGGGATTTCCGTGAAGCCGATCTGTCGGTCAAGAAATGCTGCGACGGCCTTTTCGTTGGCGGCATTGAGCGTGCAGCAACTGTTCCCGCCACGCGCCAGAGCATCGAAGGCCAGTTGCAGGGCCGGGAAACGTTCCCGATCCGGCTGCTCGAAGGTGAACCCCGTGCACCGGGCGAACGAGAAGGGCTCCTGCGTGGAGTTCCACCGCTGCGGGAAGGTCAGGGCATATTGTATCGGCAGGTGCATGTCGGGCGTACCCAATTGGGCTTTGATGGCGCCGTCGTCGAACTCCACCATCGAGTGGATGATCGATTGCGGGTGGACCACCACCTCGATCTGCTCTGGCCGTACGCCGAACAGCCACCGGGCTTCGATCACCTCGAAACCCTTGTTGAGCAGCGTGGCCGAGTCGATCGTGATCTTGGCCCCCATTTCCCAGTTGGGATGGGAGAGGGCCTGCTTCACCGTGACCTTTTCCAGTGCCTCCTTGGGTGTTTGGCGGAACGGACCGCCCGAAGCTGTCAGCAGAATTTTCCGGATCGGACTCACCTCGCCGACAAGACATTGGAAAATGGCCGAGTGTTCCGAATCGACCGGCAGAATCGGGGCCTTGTGCCGTGTGGCGAGGCCCATGACCAGTTCTCCGGCCACCACCAGACTCTCCTTATTGGCCAGTGCCAGTTTCCTGCCGGCTTCGAGACTGGCTACCGTGGGGGCCAGGCCCGCATAGCCCACCAGGGCATTGACCACTGTATCCACATTCCCTCCTTTTACCACCTGACACAGCGCCTCTTCGCCGGCATAGACCTTCACCGGTAGATCGGCCAGCGCGGCTTTCAGATCCGGGTAGTGGGTTTTGTCGGCCAGCACCACACTGTCGGGTTCGAACTCTCGCGCCTGGGCGGCAAGTGCTTCCCAGTTGCGGTTTGCGGTAAGGGTGGTAATTTCGAATGATTCAGAATAAGCCCGTACGATATCCAAGGTCTGTTGTCCGATGGAACCTGTGGAGCCGAGCAGTGCGATTCTTTGCTTCATGATGCGGGTTTAGAAAACAATGTAACTTTCCGGGTCGACCGGGGCCCCGTTGTGCCACAGTTCGAACTCAAACAAACCTTTTCCCTTTTCACCCGAAAGTCCTTCTCCGGTGTAGCCGATCACCTCGCCGCCCTTCACGCGGGAACCGATCGGTTTGAGTACCTGGGAGGTGTGTTTGTAGACCGAAATCAGATTGTTGGGATGCTGTATCTGGATGATATGTCCGTCGTCGGGAGACCAGGCTGACAGAATCAGCGTACCGGCTTCCACGGCCAATACCTGCTGGCTGCCTGCCGTGGCGATGCCCACGCCATATCGGTCTTGCTTGGGGTTGAAATGTTCTGCGACAATTCCTTTTACCGGAGAGAACAATTCCAGTCCGGTGCGGATACTCCGACGTGTCGAGGTTGGATCGTTCAGCCGATAGATGCCGTCGCCCTCCAGTTGCCGCCGTAGTATGGAGTCTTCGGTGCTGGGAGCTGCGGTTTCTGTTTTCTCGATCCGGACGGAATCTCCGGCTTGGGTCACATTTCGCATGACGGGGGTTTTGCCCTCCATGATCAGAGCCATGTTGTCGCTGTAAACCTGCAGGTCGTTCAGCGTGCGCTCCATCGAGTCGAGCCGCATGATGTTTTCGATCAGCATCTCCCGCGAACGGTTGCCCGGATAGCCCGGGATCAGGTCCAGCAGGGGCGTATAGGCCACTGTCGTGAGGATTACGATAAACAGGATCAGAACCAGCGCGATGAAACCGCCGATGATCTCGACAGGACTGATGTGCATGTACCACACTTCGCTGTCGTTGTGTTCGTTGCGCAAACTGAGGCGGTGCTTCTCGCGGAGATTGCGCAGAAAATATATCAGGTTACGGTTCGATTTCATTCGTTCGAGAGGAATACCATATATTTGACAAAGATACGCAAAAATAGGATTCTTCCGGCAAAAATCCCTACTATTACCATAAAACTACGGGGACCTGTGATTTATTTTGTCAATTTGAGCAGAATTTGGTTCTGAAAATAATTTAAAAACTCTACATTTGTGAACCGAATCGAATATTCTAACTTTAATAACTGATAAAATGACAAAACCTACTCTTTTGGTGCTTGCAGCCGGAATGGGATCTCGTTACGGCTCGCTCAAACAGATGGATGGTGTCGGCCCTAACGGCGAGGCCATCATCGACTATTCGATCTATGATGCAATCCGTGCCGGTTTCGGCAAGGTGGTCTTCGTTATCCGCCACGCTTTCGAGAAGGAGTTCCGCGAAGTGTTTGCTCCGGCTCGTTTCGGCGGTAAGGTTGAGGTAGAGTTCGTTTTCCAGGAACTTGACATGCTGCCCGAAGGATTTACCGTACCCGAAGGCCGTGTGAAACCGTGGGGAACCAACCATGCCGTGATGATGGCCGAGAAGGCGATCAACGAGCCTTTCGCCGTGATCAATGCCGACGATTTCTATGGCAAGAACGCCTATCAGACCATTGGCGACTACCTGCGTTCGGTGGCCGGTCAGAAGGGAAAATATTGCAACGTGGGCTATCAGGTGAAGAACACCCTGTCGGACTTCGGTTCCGTATCGCGTGGTGTGTGTGAGGTGGACGACAAGGACAACCTGGTGTCGATGGTAGAGCGTACGTCGATCGAGCGTAAGAACGGACAGATCGTCTACACGCTTGACGGACAGGATTATCCGTTGGCTGAGGATACGCCGGTGTCGATGAACCTCTTCGGATTTACGCCTGACTATTTTGCCTATTCGAAGGAGTATTTCAAGACCTTCCTGGCTGAGAATGCGGCCAATCTCAAGGCAGAGTTCTACATCCCGACGATGGTTAACAAACTGGTGAAGGATGGCGAGGCTGAACTGCGCATCCTGCGTACCGATTCCGACTGGTTCGGTGTGACCTACAAGGAGGATCGTCCGAAAGTGGTTGCCAAGATCCGCCAGTTGATCGACGCAGGGGTTTATCCCGAGAAACTATGGAAATAGAACAGCAGGTCTGGGGGTTCACCCCGGCCGGCGAAGCGGTCGTCCTCTATATGATGCGGAGTGCATCGGGGGCGACCGTTTCGCTTACCAACCTGGGGGCCGGCGTGGTGTCGCTGACCGTTCCCGACCGGGAGGGGCGACTGGCCGATGTGGTACTGGGCTACGATCGGATGGAGAGCTATCTGAACGATCCGGCCGCCATGGGCAAGACCGTGGGCCGCTATGCCAACCGCATCGCGCGGGGCGTTTTCAGGCTGGACGGGCAGGAGTACCGCCTGGCGCAGAACAACCCGCCCAACCACCTGCACGGTGGTCCGGATGGCTTCGGTAACCGGGTGTGGGAAGGGCGTGTGGAGACCAACCGAGTTGTTTTTTCGCTGATAAGCCCCGATGGCGATCAGAACTATCCCGGTGCGATGGGCGTTGAGGTGGTGTACGACTGGGATGACGACCATACGTTGGAGATCACGCTGCTGGCACGGGCCGATGCCCCGACGGTGGTGAATCTGACGAATCATACCTATTTTAATCTGGCGGGTCACGCCAGCGGCAGCGTGCTGGGACATACCCTGCGCCTGAATGCTGACCGGTGGCTGCCGACCGATGTCACGCTCATCCCGACAGGCGAATTGGCTTCGGTGGCGGGTACGCCGATGGATTTCCGCGAGGCGAAACCGCTGGGACAGGACATCGAAGCTGATTTTGAGGCGCTTTGTTTCGGTGGCGGTTACGATCAGTGCTGGGTCGTGCGGGATTGGTCTCAGGGGACGTTGGTCGAGGTGGGTCAACTGTGCGATCCCGTTTCGGGTCGGAGCCTGACGATTGCCTCTACACAACCCGGCGTGCAGATTTATACGGGAAATTATCTGCAGGGGACGCCGGCAGGGAAGGGCAGTCGGCCCTATGCCAATCGTGACGGCGTGGCTATCGAGTGTCAGGGATTCCCCGATGCGCCGAATCATGCGGCATTCCCGTCGCAACGTCTGGAGGCAGGAGAGATCTATGAGCGGCATATCGTCTGGAAATTTGCTGTATGCTGATGTCCGGCGGAAGGCCGATCAGGGAAATTCCGCATGCCGTGGACCGAGAGAATTGATATGATACGGCCGCTATGCCGGTTGGCAAAATCCAATATGAATCAGGGAGGTATTCGCTTTGAGGATACCTCCCTGATATTTTGTGAGTTATGGCGATGCGAAGGGCTGCCTTGCGCCGTGTTAATAAATTTTGTTCTGGGGGTCGAACTCCGTCCAACTCTCCATCCAGTTGTCGCCGTCGCCGCTGAATGCTCCGGCATAGCCGTTGCCGGCGGCGTCGAATCCGGCCGGAACCGTGAAGGCACTGTTCAGCAGCGGACTGCCGCTTTGCGGAGCGTAGTTCTGGTGGGGATTGATGGCGTAGGTCGAGGTGATGCTTACCGGGTCTACCATTTTCAGATCGGCAATGGCCGTGTAGACACTGTTGTGGCGCGAGGATTCCAGAACGTAGTCGTGTGAGAAGGATGTCTCGGTGGAGCTTTCCTGGCTGCCGTCGGTGCAGAGATGGTCTTTCCACGATTTGTTTTTGTCGCAGCCCAGGATGCAACGGGCGGTCGAGGTGTGATCGTAGGCTGTGGCCGTTACGTCGTAGCCACCGAACAGGACGTTCTGGATCGTATTCCCATTGGTCGTAGCAGCAGCCTGCGTGGAGGAACCTTTGTCGTTCTCGATGATCGCACCTACCGGGTAGCCTAGAATAGCGGCATTCTGGAGCGTGATGCGCGAGTTGCGGCGGATCTGTACGCCAGCCTGATACTGCCCGGTGCGCGAACCGTTGTTGGGGAAGAGCGAGCCGCCGCTGATGTAGACGTCGCTACCCGTGATTCCTGCCTTGTTGAAGAAGTCGGCGTGTTGGCCGATGGGGCCTACCAGGGTGACGTTGCAGAACTGAGCCGTGGTGTAGGGCTCCTCGGTCGAACCGTCGGCATTGTTGTCCGATTCGAAGCCGTTGGAGAGCGACTGGTCGGCGATTTGCGGATGGCGTACGCCCAGTAGGAACTGCATTTTGCCCGAGAACCCGTTGTCGGTATCGAAATCGTCGTCCCAACCGTGATAGGCCACCAGGTATTTGCAGCTTACGGTGCCTCCGAACCATTCGAAACTGTCGTCGTTGGAGTAGGAGACCTGCAGATGGTCTATCTTGGTACCGCTACCCACCGAGCCGAATGTGATGCCATTGATCTCCTGGTCGGTCTGGAAGGGATAGCCGGCGAACTCTACACGTACGTATTGTATTTCGCCCGAATTGTCGGCATCGTCGTTGCCGCCGTGCTTGGTGCGCGGGCCGCCTTCGATCTGCATGGTGCCCTTGTTGTTTCTGGCCTTGCCGCAGATGATCAGCCCGCCCCAGTCGCCCGGACGGCGCGAACCGGCCGGTTGTTCCGAGGTGAATACGATAGGCTTCTGGGCTGTTCCGGTAGCGTGAATCTTGCCGCCCGGTTCGATGATGAGCGCGGCTTTGGTCTGTTTGTCTCCCAGCAGGTTGGTATAGGAGTATGTCCGCTCCTTGGTGCGCAGGTCTACCTCCGAGGGATAGGAGGTGACCGAGGTGTAGACCTGCTCCAGACGGGCTCCGGTGTAGAGGTTCAATTTCCCGAGCGGCAGGTTGATGGCCAGGTAGGCTGCCAGCAGGCGATTGTGAGCCGAGTAGTTATCGCCGTTGAGGCTCTCGTCCTGCACGTGTATCTTGTCCGTGCCCATATTGCCGGGGACCATGATCTCTTCGGTGGGCAGGGCGGCGAATCCGTCGGGGAGATTGGCCGTGGTGTTCCATTTGTACTTGAACAGACGGGTATCGTAGTCGCGAGTTTTGTATTCGCCGTATAACCCAGCTTTCAGTTCGGGGGCGATGCTGCCTTCGCGATTGAACGTGTGGGTCAGATTGACTGCGGCCGAAACCAGATGCTCGTCGAGAGTGATGAAATCGCGTTGGATGCTCGATTGAAAAATCTCATAATCCAAGATGCCGTTGCTTTCATCATTTTGGCGCTCCACGATGCGTCAGTCCGGCTGCCGGCGGTTGGAGTAGGAGTAAGCGGTATTCCAGTCGATGTGCGTATCGGGGAGGTCGTGCGTGCCGGCGAATTGCCCTGTGTAGGTGGTCCGGGAAGCGTAGAGATACTCCTCCTGGCGCTGTTCGTAGTATCCGCTGGCCACGTGATAACCTTCTCGTGTGGTGTAGCGGTTGCGTCCCAGCTGGTTGAAGGTGTTGCGGAATTCGTAGCGGGAGGTCATCTTGCCTTTTGGGGCGGGCAGCCAGGAGAGATTCAGCATGGCTCCCAGACGTACGTCGTTGGCGTATTGGTTGTCGGTGTATTTGTAGAGGTAGACTTTTTGGTCGTTCAGGTTGTCGTAGATGCCGAACCGGGAGTTCTCCAGATCGGGCAGGGTTTTGTGGGTGTTGCTGTAGTTGAGCGAGGCGACGATCCCGTAGTCGGAGCCTTGTGCGTTTTTGTAACGATGATTCCAGGCCAGGGCGAATTTCTGGTCCAGCAGCGGGCGGATGCTCTCTACCCGCCAATCGTTGTTGAATCCCTCTTTGGAGATGCGGTCGACCAGTTGGGCATCGCTGTTGTCCAGATGGGCCGGTACGGAGGAGGAGAGGGCTCGCTTGCCGTTGTCGAAGCCGAGGAAATCGGTTCCGCTGCCCGGATTGCGCAGAAAATCGTGGAAATGGGTCTCGGTGTTGAACCCCGTTGTGTAGCTGATCGCGAGGGAGTTCTTCTCGGGCAGGATTTTGGTGCGGATCTGTACGAATCCGCCTGCGAAATCGCCCGGAAGTTCCGGAACGGGAGTCTTGATGATCATCATGTTGTCGATCTGCGAACTGGGAATGATGTCGAACGAAAAACTGCGCGTATCGGCCTCGCTGCTGGGAATGGCGGCGCCGTTGATCCAGACGTTGTTGTAGCGTTGTGCCAGGCCGCGCACGATGACGAATTTATCGTCGATGACCGAGATGCCCGGGATGCGTTTGACCACCTCTGAGGCATCACGATCCTGCGTCCGGGAGATGAATTGGCCCGAGACGCCGCTGGCCACCAAGTGTGAGTCGCGCATCTGGGCGATCAGCCCGGCATCAGTTCCGACCGGACGTGAGGCGACCACCACGATATTGTCCAGTTGACTGATCTCCTCGACCAGTTTCACATCGAAGAGCAGCTCCTGGCCGCTTTTTACCTTGAGAATGTCGGATAGATAGCTTTTATAGGTGATCATGGAGATGGCGAGGCGATAGTTGCCCGGGGTCAGACCACTCAACAGAAAGAACCCTGCCGTATCGGTTGCCGTACCCCGCTGCGTGCCGTCGATGATGACGTTGGCCCCGGCGATGGCTTCTCCGGTGGCGGCGTTGGTGATGCGTCCCCGGATCGATCCGGGAACAGTTTGCCCGTAGAGCGTGAGGTTGGAAAATAGTGTGAGGGTCAGAAAGATAAGAACGGAAAAGAAATGGCGTAATGAGTCTGTCATGATACTGAAAATAACCTGATGATTTTCGATGACAAAAGTAGGGCGGCCATGTTGCCCGAACGTTAATGGGAGTTTATGACTCGGTGAAGTTTGTGTAAAGAGAATGTTAACCTTGTTAAGCGAAGGTTATTTGTCGGATCGGTTTGAGAATGAGCCTAAAAATATGTTACTTTGTACTCCCTTACCGCCTCGGCCGGTTGGTATGTTATTTGATTGAACCAAAGCAGGAAAAAATTCAAGAACTATGCTGAAAAATAAAACAAAAAAGCAAACAACTGAAAAAGAGGGTATTAATCCGAGTTGCGGGTGCGCTGCCGATGACCCGACAACCTCGTCGGGCGAGCAGACGAGTGCCAATATGTCAGACAGTACGGAAAAAAAGGTTGTCAATTCGGCAGAAATGGCAGACTCTACCCCTGCGGCAGATGACAAAACCGTTGCCGATGAAGCAACTGCAAAAGAGGAAAAACTGACGGCCGAGGTCGCTGAATGGAAAGATAAATACATGCGTCTGTCGGCTGAATTTGATAATTACCGCAAACGGACCCTCAAGGAGAAAATGGAGTTGGTGGCTACCGGCGGGGAGGATGTGATCAAGGCGATCCTGCCCGTGCTGGACGACATCGATCGTGCGCTGGCTGCGATGACCGACGCCAAGGATGTGGAGGCCGTACGGACTGGTGTGGAGTTGATCTCCCAGAAGTTGAACGATACGCTTCGCAGCAAGGGATTGAGTGAGATCGAATCCGTTGGATTGGAACTGGATACGGATTTCCACGAGGCTGTGGCCAAGTTCCCGGTAGAGGAGGAGCGCAAAGGGAAGATCATCGACGTGGTGCAGAAAGGCTACAAGTTGAAAGATAAGGTTGTGCGCTATGCCAAAGTCGTTGTAGGAGAGTAAGGTTATGGCAAAGAGAGATTACTACGAGGTATTGGGCGTGTCGCGTGACGCGAGTGCCGACGAGATCAAGAAGGCCTATCGCCAGGCGGCGATCAAATATCATCCGGACAAGAATCCCGGCGACAAGGAAGCCGAGGAAAAATTCAAGGAGGCGGCCGAAGCCTATGATGTGCTGAGCAATCCGGATAAGAAGGCCCGTTACGACCAGTTCGGACACGAGGGCATGAATGCCGGTGCGGGTGGTTTCGGTGGCGGCTTCAGCGGAGGCGGCTTCTCGATGGAGGATATCTTCCGCAACTTTGGCGATATTTTTGGAGGACATTTTGGCGGCGGCTTCAGTGGCTTCGGAGGCGGCGGTGCGGAACGGCGGGTGAACCGCGGTTCCGATCTGCGGATCAAGGTTAAGCTGACCCTGGCTGAGATCGTGAACGGCACAACCAAGAAGTTAAAGATAAGTAAGATGGTGTCGTGTGACAAGTGCGGCGGCACCGGTGCGAAAGACAGCCACTCCTATACGAATTGTCCGCGTTGCGGCGGTTCGGGCTACGTGACGCAGGTGGTCAACACGTTCTTCGGCCGGACGCAGAGTACATCGGTCTGCCCGGAGTGTCACGGTGAGGGCAAGGTGATCACGGCCCCGTGCGACAAGTGTCATGGCGAGGGCATCGTCAAGGGCGAGGAGGTGATCGAGATCAAGATTCCGGCCGGCGTGGGCGAAGGTATGCAACTTTCGGTCAGCGGCAAGGGAAATGCAGCACGCCACGGCGGCGTGAACGGCGACCTGCTGGTGCTGATCCAGGAGGAGAAGCATCCCGACCTGGAGCGAGATGGTAACGACTTGATCTACAACCTTGGCATCACGATTCCGACGGCCTTGACCGGTGGTGCGGTTGAGATTCCGACGGTCGACGGACGTGCCAAGGTGAAAATCGAGCCGGGGACACAGGCCGGTCAGGTCCTGCGTCTGAAAGGGAAAGGCATCCCCGATATCAACGGCTATGGCCGGGGCGATATTCTGGCCGTGGTGGACATCGTGGTACCTACGCATCTGACTTCGGCCGAGAAGAAACTGGTCGAGCAGTTGGCCGAAAGCCCGTCATTCACGAAAGCAGAGAAGAAACGACAGAATATCTTCGACCGAATGCGTAGTTTTTTCAGCTAGGGAGCCGGTAGAAGGCGGCAAAAAATCGTATCTTTGTAAATAAGATGCACCGGCGTCTGTTTGAATTCGATAAATAGAGAGCAAATGGGTATATTTTTTAAACGTGCGAAACCGCGCCAGTTTGAGTACAAACCACGCTATTACGATCCCGAGAAGGAGGCTCGTGAACAGCGTCGCAGGGAG
>CALYBN010000059.1 GCA_944414825.1 uncultured Rikenellaceae bacterium | reverse complement strand
CGTAACCGTCAACGGGCAGCAGGTATGAAGCCCGTGTCGACTCGTCGGGTATGCCGTGTCCGGCATAGTAGAAGATGATGTCGGCCGAGCCCTTGTATGTCTTGGCTACGCGGCACACCCAGTCTATCTCGGCCCGCATGTTGTTGAGCGTGGCGTCGGCCACGTAGTGCACGTTCTTCTCGGGAAGGCCGAGAGTCGTCGTGCAGTACTTGCGGAAGGTTTCGCCGTCGTTGCGGGCGAACTCAACCTTCGATTCGCGCTGGTAGTTCTCGTTGGCGATAATCACGGCGAATGTCGATGCGGCATTGCTGATGCGGCCCGACGGTATGTCGACGTCGACATCGGCCTTGCCAACCGAGATGTTGACCGTCGAGATGTTCTGGCTGCCGCCCTTGCCGCCGTCACCGTCGGCCATGACGATCTCTATCGGGGCGAAGTTGTAATCGACCTGCGCAACAGTGTAGTTCAGCGATGCCGTGTTGCTGTATTTGTATATTTTGTCCGACGGGAAGGCGAGCATCAGCTCGGCCAGCGCAATGAAGTCGTTCTCGATGAAATAACGCGGGTAGAACCTCACCTTGCTCCACTTCTTCTCGAATGTGGGGGCCTCGGACAGCGGCACCGGTACGAGCAGACGACCGTACTCTTTGGCATTGAGCATGAATACCTCGTTGTCGGCATCGTATCCCTCGATGGTGACCTGAAGTGGCGTCGAGTTGCGGGCTATGTACTCCTTTTCGGCCTCCTTTGTCAACTCCTCGATCTTGCGGTTGCGGGTCTGCTGGTTGACGCGTGCCTGCCAGTCGGCGGTCTTTTCGTACATTCCCTTCTGCTGCCACGTCTTGATGCGCGATTCGACATAGAGGCGGGCGAAACTCGAAAAGCATTTGCCGTAACGCTCATGGGCTTCGTTTACGGTGTCATACTCGCAAGGGACTACCGTGCGTCCCGATGCGGTTATCACACCGTATTTGTCTCCTATGCGAACCGTGGCGGTGCCGTTGCTGAAGTTGGAGCCCTGCTTGTACTTGAATTCGATCGCCTCCTCTCCCTTGAGATTTAGATAACCGCACTTGCCGTCCCGGTATGCCAATGCCAACCCCTCGTTGAACGTGTATATCTTGCTGTACTGCGGAGCTGCCAACATATTGCCGTTCATGTCGATAATGCCCTGTTTGCCGTTGACCGTTACGCATGCCACACCGTCGGACTGGAAATTCTCGGCGTAATCGTACTGATGTTTGATTACGGTCTTGCCGTTATGGTCGACATAACCGTATTTGCCGCCATAACGGCTGGGGGTGAGCTGCTGGTAAGCGAACTCCTGCCCGAAGGCGATTGATGTTGTTATGGCTGCCGCTGCGAGGAGCGTAATAAGGCGTTTCATATCTTTGTCGGTATCGCTGTGTGTTGCTGTTTTCGGGTTATTGTTTGATGGTTACGACTTTCTGCACCATGGTCATCTGTGCATCGCGCGTACGGCATCTGGTAAGCCACTTGTGGAAGTCGGCGAAGTTCAGTTGGCGCGGCAGCCCGTCGGTGGCGTAGAGATCATTGGCCTTGGTGAACTCGTTCGGCGAGAAGATGATGTATATGTTGTCATGTTCGACACTCCGCGGAGTGGTCATTACGTACTCGTCGACGACAGGGCGTTCGTCGCGTTCGGCCTTGTCTATCGAGAAAAATATGTATTCGCGGCCTCCGACAATCCGAGCCTGGCCGTCGGTGTCGTTCATGTATGGGAGCAGACAGTATGCCGTCTGTTCGGCATCGACCATGTAGACGGCAAGGTAGCCGTCAGTCGGCGAACTGAAATAGAGATAGAACTGGTCGCCGTTCTTGAAGGTTTCGCTTTCGAATGCGGGATCGGCCTCCTTGCGCAGGATCTTGGCCGTGAAATCGACTTTCGCCGCCACGATCTCGCGCGCCTTGCCCCATACCCGGCATATTACTACCTGCTGTCCCGTGCGCTCGTCAACATGGAACTGGAACTCCGTGTCGCGCGTATTGGAGAGCCATTCTCCCTTGACGTCGCTCTCGTTGAGCGACAGGAAATCGACCGTCGACTTGCCGGTGTCGTTCTTGATAACCGTGGAGTTCGACTGTGTGATGACCGTGCCGAAAGCCTCGGCTATGGCCTCCGTGCGGGCACGTTTCTCGGCCGTGCGGCGTGCTTCCGCCATGGTTACGTTGTCGGGGACGACGTATCGGTATTCACCGTATACGTTCTGTATTTTCTGTGCCGGTGCCGCCTGAAAAACCATCGTCATGGCCGCTGCGGCTATGAAAGTATATATCGCTCTTTTCATGATTTGATGCGTCTGCTCCTGCTTTGCATTTTAACCGCCGACACCATACCCAGCGGAGTGGGTATGGTGTGGCAGTGTCAAGCGGCGGACACTGCATGTCCGCCGCAGAGAATATGTCTGTCGACGATTAGAATCCCAGAGCCTTGTCGAGCTGCTCGGCGAGTTTGTCGCCCTTCTTGCGCAACTCTTCGCGGATAGGCTCCTTGGCGTCGTTCAAGGCAACGGTCGTGCTGTAGGCTACGCGAACCAGTACCTCTACCTGCTTGTTCTTGAGTTTGCGGTAGCACTCTACGATGGGTACCACGCGGCCGATCTTGGTGGTGATGAAGTTCTTGCTTGCCGATACCGACTCTACGACCGATGCAGCCTGCTCGGCGGCCATCTGGTTGTTCGAAACCTGGTTCTCGACAATACGGGTGATTTCGGTCTCGATCTGGCCTGCAAGGTTCTGCTTTGCAAGTTCGAGAGCCTGCATCTTGCCTGCATCGTAAACTTCACCTACCGACTGTCCTTCCGACATCAGATACTTGGGCAGAAGGTTCTCGTCGAGTTCATACTGCATGTTGTAGGCACGGTCGAGCTGCTTCTCGAGCGGAAGTGCTCCGGGCGATACCACCCACCCCTGCTTTGCAAGAGCCTTTGCCTCCTTGCGCGCAGCCTTGCTTGCCTTGGCATTGAGCTCGCTCTTCGACATCTTCAGGATCTCCTTGCGCTCCTTGTTGATATCCTTTGCACTCTGTGCGGATACGGTTGTGGCTCCTACAAGAAGGGCGAGCGCCATTACGAAAAGTTTTTTCATAACAGTTTGTTTAGTTTTTGCGCCACCCGCACCCCGATGGACTGAAGTTTACGATTCCGGACAGCGTGGTGCAGAAATTCACTCTATCCGACTATGCCCGGCATGATGTCGTGTCGTGCGGCACGCTTCTGTCCCGGGGAATGGCAAATGTCATGTGCACCCTGGTTTGCGGCGGGCCCTTGTCGGATTTCGCGGATTTACGCGATCCGTATAATCATGGCGAATATAAGCATTTAATCCTTAATACGCAATATATTGGCTCGTAATATGCCTCATATGAATATTTTTTGCCGGCTGTGTTTGTCCCGCGGATTTTATTTCGCGTAGGAAACGGCCCTCGTTTCGCGTATGACCGTGATTTTCACCTGTCCGGGATATGTCATCTCGTCCTGGATCTTCTTGGCTATGTCGTGCGACAGGCTTTCCGATTCGGCGTCGGAGAGTTTGTCCGCACCGACGATGACGCGCAGTTCGCGGCCGGCCTGGATTGCATAGGTCTTCGCTACGCCGGGGTATGACAGGGCTATGTCCTCCATCTCCTTCAGACGCTTGATGTACGACTCCACTACCTCGCGGCGTGCTCCCGGGCGTGCTCCGGATATGGCATCGCATACCTGTATGATCGGGGCGATGAGCGAGGTCATCTCCGTCTCGTCGTGGTGGGCGCCGATGGCATTGCATACGTCGGGTTTCTCCTTGTACTTCTCGGCCAGTTTCATGCCGATGATTGCGTGCGGCAGTTCCGGTTCGTCGTCGGGTACCTTGCCGATGTCGTGCAACAGACCGGCCCGGCGGGCGATCTTCGGGTTCAGCCCCAGTTCGGCAGCCATGATTCCGCACAGATTGGCTGTTTCACGCGAATGCTGCAGCAGGTTCTGACCATACGAAGAGCGGTATTTCATCTTTCCGATCAGACGGATCAGCTCGGGATGCAGACCGTGGATTCCCAGGTCGATCGTGGTGCGTTTTCCCACTTCGACGATCTCCTCTTCGATCTGTTTCTGCACTTTGGCGACCACCTCCTCGATTCGGGCTGGGTGGATTCGGCCGTCGGTGACCAATTGGTGCAGGGCCAGCCGGGCGATTTCGCGGCGGACGGGGTCGAATCCCGACAAGATGATTGCTTCGGGCGTATCATCCACGATGATTTCGATGCCCGTAGCGGCCTCCAGAGCCCGGATATTACGTCCCTCGCGGCCGATAATCCGGCCTTTGACCTCGTCGCTCTCGATGTTGAACACCGTTACGGAGTTTTCGATGGCCGTCTCCGTGGCTACGCGCTGGATGGTCTGTACGACGATGCGTTTAGCCTCTTTATTGGCGCTCATTTTGGCCTCTTCGATCGTCTCGTTGATATAGGTGGCGGCGTCGGCTTTGGCCTCGGCCTTCATGTTCTCGATCAGGATATTCTTGGCCTCCTCGCTGCTCATGCCGCTGATCTGTTCCAGCCGTACGTTCTGTTCGCGGATCAGTTTGTCGATCTCCTCTTTCTTGCGGTCGAGCACAGCGATGTGGTTTTCCATCTGCTCCTTGACCTGATTGATCTCTTTATTTTTGCGCTCCAACTCGTTTTGTTGCTGTTGCAGATTGCTTTCGATCTGCTTGATTCCCTGTTCGCGCTGGTTGAGCTTTGTGTTGCGCTCGTTGACCATGCGGTCGTGTTCGCTCTTGAGTTGGATGAATTTCTCCTTTGCCTGGAGAATTTTCTCCTTCTTGATCATCTCTCCTTCAGCCTCGGCCTCTTTGATCGCAGCCTGCCTGCGAGCCTTCACCGTGTTTTTGGTGATCGTATTCGCAACCACTATGTATATTCCGATCCCGATTGCCGCCGAAAGAATCCCGATCAATATGGCTATTCCGGTGCTTATCATCAGTTGTTCAGTGTTTAATGGTTAAAAATTTATATAGGTTGTGTTTTTTGTTGTTTCCGGATATAAAAAACCCGCATAGACCCTCCTTTTTTTGTTTGACGAATCTCCCAATCGCCATATATGAAGCCTCCGGCTGATCGATCGCAAACGTCCAACGGCATCATGCCTGTGAGGCAGAGGATGCACCCTTTCGGGTTAAGGCCTGTTTTTGAAGGGCCAAGTACAGCTCCAATTAAAATTAAATGTTAAGTTTCGCAAAGCTAAAAGGAATCTATGCGGGCATATTCCTGTCTTGTATGTAAAGAACCTTCGTGTTTTGTTTCCGTTTTGTGGCCGGTCTCTTTTCCGGCGATGTGCCTATTTCAGCGAACCGAGGTAATCGTCCAACTCCTTGTTAATTTCCATCAAGGCGTCAATATCGTCACCCAGACTGCGGCTCATTTCCATCTCCACGTTTGCGAGCGAGATCTGTAGAGCGGCCATTGCGAGGTAATCCTCATCTTCGGCCCGGAACCGTGACCGGAACTTGGTTATCAGCTCGTTAACTTCCCGTTCCGCCCGCCGATACTTCTCTTCTTTCTCCCGTTCGATGCTCAGGGGATAACTCTTGCCGGCGATATTCAGTTTTATATTCAACTTCGGTGCCACGATGTTATCTCCTTCTGCTTACCTGTTCAATAAGGCGATACATTTGTCTACCTCCCGCATTAGACGGTTGACGCGTGCTCTCGCCAGTTTCGTGTTTCCGGAGCGACCGGCCAGACTTTCGCTGAGTTCCAATACGGCAACTCGTTTTTCGAGTCTTGCGATCTCCGCTTCTAGGTCCCTTTTTTCGACTTTCAGTTTGTCTCGTTGAGCCGAAAGCTCCTGATACTCTTTCCTGAGCTGACGGTTGTCGGCAATCAGTCGGTCGATTTTGCCTTTTATAACCTCTATAATAGGTAATTCGGACATATTGTGCGGAAACACGATTTTGTTTACACTTCAAAAATAAACAAAATATAGGAATATTCAAAATTATTCACCGGTCCGTTCTGCATAAAGATCGTAATCTTCCGCTGCCGTGATGCGTACCTGATAGAAGTGGCCCCGCAGCATTCGGCCGCCGTTGGCCGGGATCAACACCTCCTGGTCCACTTCCGGCGAATCATATTGTGTGCGGCCCACGTAGAAATCGCCCTGCCGGCCGTCGATGATGACGCGTTCCGTACGGCCCACCCGCCGCAGGTTGTTCTCGTGTGCGATTCCGTTTTGCAGGGCCATGATCCGGTCGGCACGCGCCTGCTTTACCTCTGCCGGGACATCATCCGTGAGTTTCTCGGCCGAATAGGTCCCCTCCTCTTCGGAATAGGGGAAGACACCGAGCCGTTCGAAGCGCATCTCCCGGACGAAATCTTCCAACTCGGCGAAATCCGCTTCCGTTTCGCCCGGATACCCTACCAGCAGCGTGGTTCGCAGGGCAATGTCGGGGATCGCGCTCCGCAACTTGCCGATCAACGCCAGTGTGTCGGCTTTCGTAAGACCGCGGCGCATCGACCGAAGTTGGCTGTCGGAGATGTGCTGCAGCGGGATGTCGAGGTATTTGCAGATCTTGGGCTCGGAGGCGATCACCTCGATCACGTCGTCCGGGAAATGGGTGGGGTAGGCATAGTGGAGCCGGATCCACTCCAATCCCTCGATGCGGCATAACTCCCGTAACAAAGTGGCCAACCGCCGTTCCCCGTAGAGATCCATGCCGTAGTAGGTGGTATCCTGTGCGATGACCATCAACTCCTTGACACCTCGTGCGGCCAACCGCCGGGCTTCGTCGAGCAACTGTTCCATCGGGACCGAGACGTGCCGCCCCCGGATCAACGGGATGGCACAGTAACCGCATCCCCAGTTGCACCCCTCCGAGATCTTGAGATAGGCATAGTGTTTCGGGGTGGTCAGCATGCGTTCGCCCAGCAGGTCGTCCCGCCACGTGGCGCCCAGTTCGCGTACGATGTCGCTCAGCGTGCGGACTCCGAAGAAACTGTCCACCTCGGGAATCTCCGCCCGCAGCTCGTCGCGGTAACGCTCACTCAGACAGCCGATCACGTAGAGCCGTTCGATGCGGCCTTCGGTTTTGGCCTGGGCATAACGGAGGATCATCTCGATCGATTCCTCCTTGGCATCGCCGATGAAGCCGCAGGTGTTGATGACGACGATCTTGGCCTGCGTCGAGTTGGAATCGTGACACAGTTCATAGCCGGCTGCCGCCAACTGAGCCATGATGTGCTCCGAGTCGACCACATTCTTCGAGCAACCGAGCGTGATCAGATTGATTTTTTTCTTCATGGGCGATTGTTTATTTGATTTCTTGCAGATAGAGCGTGCGGGCACGTCGTTCAATCCGCCAGCGGTCCTCCACGAAACGGACGTTGTAGGTGTCGTCGTCCTCCACATTCCAGGCAGATCCACCCTGGGACAGTGGGCGACGGTCAAGGACGGCGGTTGCTTCCGTGTCGGGCAGGAACAGTTCGGCCCGGGCCGAGTCGGCCGAGAAAACCAGATAGGCGCACGCCGTGGCTTCGGGATCGGTGGCCGACACCATGCGGATTCCCTCTTCGAAGGGGCGGATGCACGCTTGTCGCACCTCCGACCAGCAGTAGCCGGCCGAACGGATGCACCCGTGCTCGTCACGATCGGCTCCGACTACGACCTGGGTGATCGTGGAGTCGGCCGACGCAGGGATGGCACGGCCGTTGTTGCGGGAAATACAGCCGCCCAGCAGTAATGCGAGGAGCAATATTAAATATGGGTGTTTTTTCATGCGATTTCGGATTTTATCCTGCAAAAGTAATAAATAAAAAACGGCACACGGGAAAATATTCGTTATATTTGTTCGTCGAAAAAATGTTTAACCTTATTAAAAGGATTTATAACCATGTTGAGTAAAAAAATGGAAGCGGCGTTGAATGCCCAGATCAATGCGGAGTTCTGGTCCGCTTATCTCTATTTGTCGATGTCGGTCGATTTTTCGGCCAAGGGACTCAAGGGTGTGGCCAACTGGTTTGCCATCCAGTTCCAGGAGGAGCAGGCGCATGCCCAGATCCTGGTGAATTATGTGCTTTCGCGGGGAGGCCGGGTGACGCTGGCTCCGATCGCCGAGGTGCAGACTTCATGGGGTTCGGTACTGGAGGCTTTCGAGAATACGTTGGAGCATGAGCAGAAGGTTACGGCCATGATCCATAACCTCTGTGAGGTTGCCGAGCAGGAGAAGGATATCGCTACGAGCAACATGCTGATGTGGTTCGTCGACGAACAGGTCGAGGAGGAGCAGAATGCTCAGGAGATCATCGACTCGTTGAAGATGGTCGAGGACAACAAGTTGGGACTGTTTATGCTCGACAAGGAGTTTTCCGCACGGGTTTACACCGTGCCTGCCCCGCTGGCCGGCAAGGAGTAGTTCGCCCTCAGCATTGAAAAAACGTGAAAAGCGGCGGAAGATCCGATATTGGGATTCTCCGCCGCTTTTTTATCTCTCTTGGACCTTTGATTTGGACCGTTAACCGAACAGCGCGTCGACGAATTCCCGGCGGTCGAAGATCTTGAGCTGGTCGATGCCCTCGCCGATGCCGATATAGCGTACCGGGATCTTGAACTGGTCGCTGATGCCGATCACAACGCCTCCTTTGGCTGTTCCGTCCAATTTGGTGATAACGAGCGATGTGACCTTCGTGGCCTGTGTAAACTGTCGGGCCTGCTCGAAGGCGTTCTGTCCCGTGCTGCCATCCAGTACGAGCATCACTTCGTGCGGTGCGTTGGGGATCACTTTACTCATGACGTTGCGGATTTTGGTCAACTCGTTCATCAGCCCGATCTTGTTGTGCAACCGTCCGGCGGTGTCGATCAGCACCACGTCGGCCTTGTTGGCTACGGCCGAGCGGAGCGTGTCGAATGCCACCGACGCCGGGTCGGATCCCATTTCCTGCCGGATCATCGTAGCTCCGGCGCGGTCGGCCCATACCTGCAACTGGTCGATGGCTGCGGCGCGGAACGTGTCGGCGGCCCCGATGTAGACCTTCTTGCCGGCCTTCACCAGCTGGGCAGCCAATTTGCCGATCGTGGTGGTCTTCCCGGCGCCGTTCACGCCCACGACCATTACCACATAAGGCTCGCCTTCCATGACTTCCAATCCGAAGTTCTCCTCGTCGGCCTTGTTTTCCAGCATCAGCGCGGCGATCTCCTCGCGCAGAATGCGTTGCAATTCCGAGGAGTTCATGTATTTGTCGCGGGCGACGCGGGCCTCGATGCGCTCGATGATCCGCACGGTAGTCTCCACCCCTACGTCCGAGGTGATCAGCACCTCCTCCAGTGAGTCGAGGACGTCGTCGTCCACCTTGGTCTTTCCGGCCACGGCACGGGCCAACTTGCCGAAGAGTCCCTCCTTGGTTTTTTCCAGTCCGGCGCTCAGTTCTGCTTTTTGCTGCTGTGCGACTTCCGGGGCGGAGCGCTGCTCTTCCTCTTTTTTGCGTTTGAAGATATCGAATAGTGCCATGATTGCGTGGATTTGATTTCTGCACAAAGATAGTAAATTTTCGCTTCCAGACCGGGGTTTTAAGAGAATCGTGTGCAACGGATCTCCCTCGTGTGTTTTTCCATGCTTCGTCCGGATATACAAAGGGCGCTTCCTGTGATGGAAACGCCCTTTGTATTAAGATAGGTCTGTGAGCTTACTTCTTCTCGAAGAACTCTTTGATCTGGTCGTTGGGAACCACTTCGGTTTTGAAGGTGTAGGCTCCGGTTTTCTCAGATTTCACCATCTTAATGCACTTCGTAAAGTTCTTACCCGAACCTGTTTTCAGCGTTGCGACTACTTTCTTTGCCATGGCTTTCTAAGATTATTTTATTTCTCTGTGTACGGTCACTCTTTTCAGGTAAGGATTGTATTTCCTACGCTCCATCCTTTCGGGAGTGTTCTTCTTGTTTTTGGTGGTGATATACCGCGACATTCCCGGTACGCCACTCTCTTTCTGCTCGGTGCATTCGAGGATGACCTGCACTCTGTTGCCTTTCTTTGCCATTTGTTACCTCCTTGTTAATAGATGACCTTGGCGGCTGCAGCTTCCTTCATGGCGCATGCAAGGCCTTTTTTGTTAATAGTTTTCATGCCGGCGGCGGATACCTTCAGGGTGATCCAGCGGCCCTCTTCTTCAGACCAGAAACGTTTCGTCTTCAGATTGGGGTTGAAGCGGCGTTTGGTCTTTCTGTTCGAGTGGGAGACGTTGTTTCCCACCAGAGCAACTTTACCTGTGATTTCGCAGACTTTCATGGTTGTTATACGTTGGTTTTATGTTCCGTGCTCTCTGGCCGAGGCGTCGCGCCGAGGCAGAATGAGCGTGCAAATATACGGCTTTTTTGACAAATCGCAACAAGAGGTTGTCGATAATTCATCTTGGTGGCATTATTTTCTTCGGCGCCGTGGGAGGGAAACGCTTTTCTCGGCGCATAAACAGTCCTGTCTGGTCTTTCTTTACGGAAGTTCTGCATTCCGTGTCTTCACTTTCGGTTGGTCCTTTTTCTCGTACCCTTCCCCTCACTCCTTTTGTCATGTCCCGCCCCTGTCAGAGCATGCCGGCATTGATCAGTGTGTCGGTGTGCCCGTTGAGGATCAGCCGCAACATGTTGGCTGCGGTGGCCGAGGCGCGTTCGATGTTCTGTTCGCGGAGCTGGCCGTAGACCATCTTGCGCGAGATTACACCCCCGGGATGAGCGACGGCAATCCAGACCGTCCCGACCGGTTTGTCGGCACTGCCGCCCGTCGGACCTGCAATGCCGGTGGTCGCTATGGCGTAGTCCGATCCGGCGATGCGACGTACTCCTTGGGCCATCTGCTCGGCTACCTCCTGGCTGACGG
>CALYBN010000058.1 GCA_944414825.1 uncultured Rikenellaceae bacterium | reverse complement strand
CATCGAATCCGGATTGGGCAGGTGCATGGCATAATCCACGCCCAGACGCTGCCACTCTTCGAGTTTCGTGGGCGCGTTGGTAGCTTCCCAGCCGTCATTGTCGATAAGCTGGTATTCCGGTCCGGTTACATAAGGCACTTTGAAATAGGGGTTTTCAACCACGTGATACAGCATGCCGCTGTTACCGCCGTAGGAGAGTTTCCAGTCCCAGTCGAGGATGAAATTTTCGTATTGCTTCTTAGTTACGATGTAGCCCGACAGGTCGCTGCCGTCGCCGTTGGCTTGGATACATCCGTCCACTACATGCCAAGGCATGGTGAGCGAGTCGCCATTGAAGTCTTTCCACTGGTCCAGGCTTTTTCCGTCGAACAACAACTGCCAGCCGTCGGCGATTTCGGCTTCGGTGAGAGTGTTATGTTTCGTGCCGCAGGAGGTGAGACAGGCGCAGGCGAGCATCGTGCCGCACAGCGATCGGAACAGGTTTCGACAAAATGAAGGTTTCATATTATGGAGTGTTTTTTAGGTTGTTCCTTAAGGGTTCTAGAATTTCTTTGGGCTGACAATATACTTGTTGTCGGCCCAAAGAATGCTTGTTCGTTTTTTACAATTCGATCTTGGCGAAAAGTTTCCGCATGCTCACCTCTTCTTCGATCAGACGATGCAGATCGGCGATGGGCACACGCTCCTGAGCCATGGTATCACGATGGCGGATCGTGACCGTCTTGTCTTCCAGACTCTGGTGGTCAACCGTCACGCAGAACGGCGTACCGATGGCATCCTGACGGCGATAACGCTTGCCGATGCTGTCCTTTTCGTCATATTGCAGCGTGTAGTCGAACTTCAGGTCGTCGATAATCGTGCGGGCCAACTCCGGCAGGCCGTCCTTCTTGACCAGAGGCAGGATTGCCACCTTGATCGGGGCCAGTGCGGACGGGAAGTGCATCACCACGCGCTCTTCGCCGTTTTCCATCTTCTCTTCGTGGAAGGCTGCCGATAGTACCTGCAGCACCATGCGGTCTACGCCGATCGACGTCTCCACGACGTACGGTACGTAGCTTTCGCCCGATTCCGGGTCGAAATATTGGATTTTCTTGCCGCTGAACTTCTGGTGGTTGCCCAGGTCGAAATCCGTCCGCGAGTGGATGCCCTCCACCTCTTTGAATCCGAACGGGAAGTTGTACTCGATGTCCGTAGCTGCATTAGCATAGTGGGCCAGTTTTTCGTGGTCGTGGAAATGATACTGGTCGTCGCCGAATCCCAGCGCGCGGTGCCAGCTCATACGGGTCTGCTTCCACTTGTTCCACCACTTCATCTCCTCGCCGGGTTTTACGAAGAACTGCATCTCCATCTGCTCGAACTCCCGCATGCGGAAAATGAACTGACGGGCTACGATTTCGTTGCGGAACGCTTTACCGATCTGCGCGATACCGAAGGGAATCTTCATGCGGCCGGTTTTCTGTACGTTGAGGAAGTTGACGAAGATCCCCTGCGCCGTCTCGGGCCGCAGGTAGATCGTGTTGGCGCCTTCGGCCACCGAACCCAGCTTCGTCTCGAACATCAGGTTGAACTGCCGTACCTCGGTCCAGTTCTTCGTTCCCGAGATGGGGCAGACGATCTCGCAGTCGAGAATGATCTGGCGCAGTTCGTTCAGGTCGTTGGCATTCATCGCATCGGCCATCCGCTTGTGAATGGCGTCGCGTTTGGCCGCGATCTCCAACACCCGGGGGCTGGTCGAGCGATATTGTGCTTCATCGAAACTCTCTCCGAAACGCTTGCGGGCTTTGTCGACCTCTTTCTGGATCTTTTCATCCTGCTTGGCGAGCCAATCTTCAATCAGCACATCGGCACGATAACGTTTTTTCGAATCGCGGTTGTCGATCAGCGGGTCGTTGAACGCACTCACATGGCCCGATGCCTCCCACGTTTTGGGATGCATGAAGATCGCGGCGTCGATGCCCACGATGTTCATATGAAGTTTCACCATCGAGTCCCACCAGTATCGTTTGATGTTGTTTTTGAGCTCGACGCCCAGTTGTCCGTAGTCGTACACGGCACTCAGACCGTCGTATATCTCGCTCGAAGGGAATATGAATCCGTACTCTTTCGAATGTGCTACCAGTTTCTTGAAAAGTTCTTCCTGTGTCATCTCTCCTAATCTATAAATGTATTCAACTTGTTGAATTGCAAATATAGTAAAAGATGGTGAGAAACGCTTCTGTGCGGGCTTAAAATGTGGTTTTTCCGCCGTGATTTTTCTTTTGTTAAGATAAAAGAGCTACCTTTGTCCCCCGACGGATTGCAAAGAGAAAAAGATGGGACGAATCTTGGCGCTGGATTATGGAGTGAAACGGACCGGGGTTGCGGTGAGCGACCCTTTGCGGATCATTGCCAATGCGCTGGAGACGGTGCCGACCGCCCAGTTGCTGCCTTTTCTGCAGCGCTATCTGGCCGAGAATCCCGTGGAGGTGATCGTGGTGGGCAAACCCGTGCAGATGGACGGTACGCCTTCCGAATCGTTCTCCCATATCGAGCCGTTTGTTGCACGCCTGCGGCGGGAGTTCCCCGGCGTGGAAGTGGTCTACTACGACGAACGCTTCACATCGGTGATGGCCCACCGCGCCATGCTCGACGGCGGGGTGAAGAAGATGGCGCGTCGCGACAAGGCATTGGTCGACCGCATCAGTGCCACCATCATTTTGCAGGACTACCTGGATGGGCCGGGAAAAAATCGGCCCTGATTGTGAAAAATATGGAACAGAGTCCCTATCTTTGCAGTCGGAATTAGGGTCGTGTCCAGAGGGCCGACACCCGATATCGCATCAGAGGAGAAAGAAGTATGATTTATCCGATTTATATCTACGGTTCGTCCGTGCTCCGCAAGGTGGCGGAGAATATTACGCCGGACTATCCCGAATTGGGAAAGTTCGTCAAGGACATGTTCGAGACGATGTACGCCTCCGACGGGGTGGGGCTGGCTGCGCCGCAAGTGGGGAAGAGCATCCGCCTGTTTGTGATCGATGCGACGATGTACGCTGACGAGTACCCCGAACTGGCTGATTTCAAGAAGGCTTTCATCAATGCCGAGATCTATGAACGCGACGGAGAGGAGGTTTCGATGGGCGAGGGATGCCTCAGCGTGCCGGGACTCCATGAACCGGTGGTGCGCCCGTCACGGATCAGGATTCGATACGTGGACGAGCAGTTCACGCCGCATGATGAACAGTACGAGGGTTATGCCGCCCGGGTCATCCAACATGAATATGACCATCTCGATGGCAAACTCTATGTTGACCACCTGGCCCCGCTGCGCAAGACGCTGCTGCGGACGAAACTGGCCGCCATGGCCAAAGGTAAGTATAAGGCTGCCTATAAAACCAAACTGGTGAAATAATCCATCGGATTTTTTGCCGATTCTGATGTGGGGCTGATTATTTGGCAGGGTCCCTCATTAGGGGGAGCAATCGTGCACCCGGTCTGTAAAATCGCAGATCGGGTGTTTTGTCTCTTATGCGCCACCGATTCGAACTATTTTGATAGGTCCATACCGACAGGTGCGGGGTTTGGCATGCACTTTGCGAGTGTATTGGGTGCGGTTGCCTGGTGAGCGCGTCGGGATTTTACTCCGATTTTCCGCCCTACAGCAATCGTGGCACGAGATTTGAAAGTTTTATTGACAGAAGCGGATAATAAAAGACAGAGTTTGTTCGTTTAATTACAAAAGGACAATACAACAAGGTTTCTTCATTTATTTAAGTTTGGGTTAGTAGTTTAGGGGTTCAAAGGCCCCGAGTGCAGGAGGCAGCCGTGAGGCTCCCTCCTGTAACTTTTTTTAGAGGTCCGTTTTTTTGGAGGGGGGAGATTTTATCCTTCGTGATGATAGGGATCGTTGTGCAGGATCGCCAGGCCGCGGTAGATCTGCTCCATGAAGATAGCCCGTACGATCTGGTGGGAGAAGGTCATCCGTGACAACGAGACCATGCTGTTGGCGCGCTCATAGACCTCCTGCGAGAATCCGTAGGCGCCTCCGATCACGAAGACGACCCGCTTCACGCCGCTGTTCATCCGCTTCTGGAGCCATGCGGCGAACTCCGTCGAACGGTATTCGCAACCGCGTTCGTCGAGCAGGACTACATAGTCACCGTCGCCGAATTGCCGCAGGAGCAATTCGCCTTCCTGTTTTTTCTGAGTTTCGGGTGTCAGATTCCGCGTGTTGCGCAGATCGGGTAGGGTGATGATGCTGAACTTCAGGTAGAAGTTGATCCGCTTGAGATACATCTCCACCAGCGAGTTTACCGCTGCGAAATCGGTCTTCCCGACGACGATCAGATCGGCTGTCATACGTGCGTCGGGATTCTACGGGCGGTTCAGAATAGCCGAGGCCTTTTCCGCCTCGATGGGTTCCAGATCGCTGTTCCACTCGCCCCGGGCGCCGTTGAAGAGGATGGCCCGTTCCGTTTCAGTCTGCTTCAACAGCTGATAACATTTCTGCATGTTGTACCCGTTGCCGATACTTCCGCCCAGCGACAATGCGATCACACAGGTGTGATTTTTTGTACGGGCCTGCATGCTGCTCACGCGCTCCTCGAACGATCCGAGCCAGGCCGGATTGTTGCTCAAGGTGCCGCCCAC
>CALYBN010000057.1 GCA_944414825.1 uncultured Rikenellaceae bacterium | reverse complement strand
CGGTCGGTGCGGTAGACCTGTTCGACATCGACCCCTACAACCGGCGTGCCGGCGTGGGAATCCTGATCTACGACAAGAAGGACAAATGCCAGGGATATGCCTCGAGCGCCCTGCAGATCCTGATCCGGTACAGTTTCCAGATCCTGCAACTCAATCAACTCTATTGCAACATCCTGTTCAACAACACGCCCAGCCTCATGCTGTTCCGCAGCAAGGGGTTTCTCACCGTCGGCATCAAGCGGGAGTGGGTCAAAACCACCTCGGGATGGCTGGATGAATACATGTTGCAACTGATCAACCCCAAGAAAAGCTAACCCCGCGGGATCACACCGATCGTATCCCCACGATTAGCGTCCTCCCAGATCGGGTAAGGCGCTCAGCGGAACATACCCTTCTGGCCGCCGCTCATAGATATAGTGCTTCAAGCCATTGGTCAGCATCAGGTAGCGCGCCTGCACCACCGCATTATAACGGAGCGCCTGAGCATAGACCTCGGCATCGATCCGCACCGAAGGCGCCTTACACTCGGCCAGCAACAGCGGCACACCCTCTGACCCGAACACTACGACATCGGCCCGTTGCGGCATTCCCTGAATGGAAACAGGATACTCCTGACTGATCATCTGTGCCGTCACCCCGCCGTACTCCGACAGGAAACGGATCAGATGGCGCCGTACCCACTCCTCGGGCGTAAGCACCAGCCAGCAACGCCGCAACTCATCCCAAACGCGTGTTTCTCCGTCGGTTTCGGTCACCCGAAAACGGAACGGCGGAAAATTAAGTGACGGATATCGGCCCATATTCCAGAAAAAAGTGTTAACTTGTACACAAATTGTGCTTTTCAAAACACAAATAAAACAACATGTTAAATATACCCAAAAATACAAATTATTTTTAAATTATTAACAATCATGAGTAAGAATCCGCAAAGCAGGAGAGAAGAAGCGCTCCTCTATCACAGTGAGGGACGCCCGGGAAAGATTGAGGTGATTCCGACCAAACCATACAGCACGCAGCACGACCTGTCGCTGGCCTATTCACCGGGAGTGGCAGCACCGTGTCTCGAAATCGAAAAGAATCCTGAAGATGCCTATAAATATACGGACAAAGGCAATCTGGTTGCCGTCATTTCCAACGGAACGGCCGTCCTGGGACTGGGCAACATCGGTGCCATGGCCGGCAAACCCGTCATGGAGGGGAAAGGCCTACTGTTCAAAACCTTTGCCGACATTGACGTCTTCGACATCGAAGTCAATACGACCGACACCGAACGCTTCATCGAGACCGTAAAGAACATCTCGCCCACCTTCGGCGGGATCAACCTCGAGGATATCAAGGCTCCGGAGTGCTTTGTGATCGAGGAGCGGCTCAAAAACGAACTGGACATCCCCGTCATGCACGACGACCAGCACGGTACAGCCATCATCTCCTCAGCTGCGCTGCTCAACGCCCTGGAGATCACGGGCCGCAAGATCGAAGAGACCGTAGTGGTGGTCAACGGCGCCGGCGCGGCCGCCATCTCCTGCGCCAAACTCTACCTGACACTGGGCATCCGCAAAGAGAACATGATCATGTGCGACAGCAAAGGTGTCATCACCACCCGCCGCACCGACCTCAACGCCGCCAAAACAGCCTTTGCCACCTCTCGTCCAGTCACGACGCTAGCCGAAGCCGTACGGGGTGCCGACGTATTCCTGGGGCTGTCTGTGGCCGGAGTACTCACCCAGGAGATGGTGCGGAGCATGGCCAAGGACCCGATCGTCATGGCTCTGGCCAACCCCGATCCCGAGATCTCCTATGAGGATGCCATGGCTTCGCGGCCGGATATCATCTTTGCCACGGGGCGTTCGGACTATCCGAATCAGGTGAACAACGTGCTGGGATTCCCTTATATCTTCCGCGGGGCACTCGACGTCCGTGCCACGAAGATCAACGAGGAGATGAAGATCGCCGCAGCACGCGCCCTGGCCGCACTGACCAAAGAACCCGTGCCGGAGGTAGTAGCTGCTGCCTACAATGGCCGTCACATCACCTTCGGGCGCGAATACCTGATCCCCAAGCCACTCGACCCACGTCTGATCTCCACGATCTCGGTGGCCGTAGCCAAAGCGGCCATCGCCTCGGGTGTCGCCCGCCGTACAATCGAAGATTGGGATGCCTACGTGATCGGTCTGGAACGCCGCATGGGACGCGACAACAAACTGCTGCGTAACGTCCGCAGCATGGTGATCAATGCTCCCCGCAAACGGGTGGCCTTCAGCGACGGCGACCGCGACAACATCGTACAGGCAGCCGCCTATCTGGCCAATGAGAAGCTGCTGCAACCGATACTGATCGGCGACCGGCAGCGGATCGAAGGGCTCTGCGCCGAACACAACATCGACCCGGCGCTGTTCGAGATCGTCGACTTCCGAAGCGATGCCGAAGCCAAACGCCGCGAGCGCTATGCGACCCTGCTGCACGAGAAACTCAGCCGCCGGGGTCTCAGTCCGAACGAAGCGCTGAAAAACATGATGCAACGCGAGTGGTTCACGCTGATGACCGTCCTGGCAGGCGATGCCGACACGTCGGTGGTGGGCTACACACGGCGCTACACGATGGCACTGGAGGCGGTCAAACAGGTCTTCACCACCAAGGGGCAGACGCTCGCCACGATGCACATCGTCACCACAAAAAAAGGTCCGATGTTCTTTGCCGACACGGCCATCAACGCCAATCCGACCGCCGAGCAACTGGCCGACATCGCCCTGATGACGGGCAACGCCGTGAAACGCTTTGGCATCGAACCGGTCATCGCCATGCTCTCCCACTCCAATTTCGGGACGGATACGGGCGAAGGAGCCACGAAGGTGGCACGGGCTGTCGAACTGCTGCACAACAGCTATCCGCAGTTGTTGGTCGACGGCGAGATGAAGGCCGACGTAGCACTCGATCCCAAAACACGCAACACCTACTATCCGT
This sequence comes from uncultured Rikenellaceae bacterium, assembly GCA_944414825.1. Lineage (GTDB taxonomy): Bacteria > Bacteroidota > Bacteroidia > Bacteroidales > Rikenellaceae > CALYBN01. Next base: position 9,169 of record CALYBN010000057.1, on the reverse strand, counting down.
TCAACATGTTGGGAGACCGCGAGGTGAACACCTTCATTTTCCCGAACCTCTCGGCAGCCAACATCTCCTACAAGTTGATGGAGCAACTGGGCGGTGCCGACATCACAGGCCCCATTCTGCTGGGACTCCATGCCGGTGTACATCTGCAAGCCGACACGGCCAATGTCCGCTCGATCATCAACCTGGCCATGATCGCCGCAGCACACTGCGAAGCGTGCCTCTAACATCGGCAAGGCGATTCCAGAGAGGCCCTCACCCATGAACCGGCGCTCTGGTACACCGCCAACACGATCATACACAGCAAAAAGCGACCCACAGGTGCGGGTCGCTTCTCTTTTTCACCCCGTCAGAAACGAACTTCGGAGATAAATATGCACGGAATCGCAACGGTTTGGTTTGTTCCTCACGGGGATTTTGTATCTTTGTCGGGATATCATTTGCACGACCATGAGAACAACCTTTCTGATCCTGCTGGCCGCCACGGCCCTCAACGCACAAGCACAACCCGCCCGCTGGCAGGTGCCGCAAACCGAACAGGAGAACCGGGAACTGCCCCGCACGCAAACCATCAGCTACGATTCGGAACAGGGATCGCTCCTGCGCAGCCACACTCCCTCGACCTATCTCCAACCCTTGGACGGGGACTGGGCCGTACAGCCAAAGGGACAAGGCACCAGCTTCACGCACCACTATAAAATGCCCTTCAAATGGATCGACCGCGAGTTGCTGCTCCACATCGGAGGGGTCAACACAGCTTACGAGGTTTACGCCAACGGCCGCTACGTGGGCTACAATCAGGACGGGCGCACGGCGGCGGAGTTTGACCTGACCCACTTCTCGGAGGAGGGCAACAACACGTTGGAGATCGTGGCCTATCCGGAGGCCGTATCCCGCAAACTGGAGGACCATACAACGGGAGAGATCTCCCCTGCGCTCACAGACAAGGTTTACATCACGGCCCAGCCCCGGATGCGGATCCGCGACTACGTGTCGCAGGTCGAGTTCGAAGGCACAACGGCCAACCTGGAGTTGGGCGTGATCTTCAAGAGCCACCTGCTCAACACGAAAACGATCAAGATGTACTATCAACTACTCTCCCCCACCGGCCAGCAGGTCGGATACGGCCATCGCGACGTGGAGGTGAGCATGCGCCGCGAAGATACGGTACGGTTCTTCATTCCCGTTCCGGATGCCCGACCCTGGAGTCACGAGACGCCGAATCTCTACACACTGCTGCTCAAGACGCAATATGAAGGACGTTTTATGGAGTACGTCTCCTACAAAATCGGATTGCGTACCGTCGGCATGCAGAACGGCAAGCTCCTGATCAACGGGCGTGAAGTACCCCTGATGGTGCTCGAATACAACGGCGGCAACGACAGCGCCACCCTCTACCGGGAGCTGAAAGCCCTGCAAGACAAAGGCGTGAACACACTGAAAGTAAAGAATTTTCCGCAAAGTGAACGCTTCTATGAAACCTGCGACCGGCTGGGGCTCTACGTCTGCAACCAGGCCAATGTCGACACCCATCTGAGCGGCGACTCACGCCGCAAGGGCGGCAATCCGTCAAACGACCCGATCTGGGAGAAGGCATACATCGACCGGGCGCTGGGCATGTACCACACCTCAAGGAATCACCCCTCAGTGATCATGTTCTCGCTGGCTGAGAACTCCGCCAACGGCTACAACCTCTACGAAAGTTATCTGGCGCTGAAAGCCCGCGAGCAAAAGCGTCCGGTAGCCTATCTCGGGGCCAAGGGTGAGTGGAATACGGATGCCGTAACGGGCGACCTGCGCCGTAACAACGCCCGCGCAGCCGCCGCACGTATGACCTTCGGTCTGACGCCGTTAGATAACATACGCCCTGTAGAACTGTTCGACATCACGGCCGTCGAGGGGCGTCAGGATGCTTTCCGCATCCACAACAAATACCTGCTCACCCCGCTGCATAGTGCTGAAGTGGTCTACACGGTACGCGTCGGCAAGCGCACGGTATCCGAAGGCCGCATCCCGGTTGATATTGCAGCTCAGGAGAGTATCGAGGTGACAGTACCCTTCGGCAAAGCCAAGCCCGGCAGCAATCCGGTCGTGGAACTGGCCATCGAATGCGTAGCACCGGGTCCCTACGACTACATTCCGGCGAGTGCTCCGGAGCAGGAGACAGAACGGGGTGTAAAAGCACTGCTCAACAAAGTCCGTCCGCAGGAGGAAGCTCCTCAAATGATCGAACTTTTCCGCAAATCCCTCTCCACCCAATACTGATTCCTAGCATTATGTATCCATAAAAAAAGGGCGGAAGTCGCATTCAACGACTTCCGCCCTTTTTTTACCTTAGATCGCGCAGCTAAGTACGCTCCCATTTTTATTCTACTTGTCGGCCATATTAGGCATCGGCTTGCGATATTCGCCTGCCTCGAGCCGGCCACGGATAGCATCGAAAGCCTTGAGCGTTACCTCGACATCCTCCATCGTATGCACGGCGGTCGGAATGATACGCAGGATCATCTCGCCTTTCGGGATTACGGGGTAAACCACGATCGAGCAGAACAGGTTGTAATTCTCACGCAGATCAACCACCAGGTTAGTTGCCTCCGGGACATCACCCTTCAGGTAGACTGGCGTTACCGGAGACTGCGTATTACCGATGTTGAATCCACGGTCACGGAAGCCCTGTTGCAGTGCCCGCACGATCTTCCACAGATTCTGCTGGAACTCCGGATGGTTCTTGATCAGTTCCAGACGCTTGAAAGCCCCGATTACCATCGGCATCGGCAGTGACTTGGCATAGGTCTGCGAACGCATGTTGTAACGCAGGTAGTCGATAATATATTTGTGCGAAGAGACAAATGCCCCGATCCCGGCCATCGACTTGGCGAACGTATTGAACAGCACGTCCACGCCGTCCGTCACGCCGAAATGCGATGCCGTACCGCGACCGCCTTCACCCATCGTACCGAAACCGTGGGCATCGTCCACCAGCAGGCGGAAATTGAAGTCGCTCTTCATGGCCACGATCTCGTCGAGTTTACCCAGGTCGCCCTTCATTCCGAATACACCTTCGGTGATCACGAGGATTCCGCCACCCGTTTCGGCAGCCACCTTGGTTGCATGGCCGAGCTGTTTGCGGAGGCTCTCCATGTCGTTGTGCGCGAACACGAAGCGTTTCCCCTTGTGCAGACGCAGACCGTCGATGATGCAGGCATGTGCCTCGGCATCATACACCGCCACGTCGTTGGGCGTCAGCAGGCAGTCAATGATCGAGATCATCCCCTGGTAGCCGTAGTTGAGCAGGAAGGCATCCTCCTTACCCACGAAAGCGGCCAGTTCGCGTTCCAACTGTTCGTGATACTTGGTCTGTCCGCTCATCATGCGGGCACCCATCGGCGCTGCCATACCGAATTTGGCTGCTCCTTCGGCATCAGCCTTGCGCACCTCGGGGTGGTTAGCCAGTCCCAAGTAGTTATTCAAGCTCCAGTTGAGCACTTCCTTTCCGCGGAAGATCATGTGAGGACCTATTTCACCCTCGAGTTTCGGGAAAGAGAAATAGCCGTGGCTGTACTTCTGATACATTCCGATCGGACCACCGGCATTTTTGTGTATTCTTTCAAAAATATCCACTGTTGTATGATTTTATAGTTGATGTCAAATACGGTCTTTGCAGACTGCCCGAAAGCGCTTCAAAAGTACGCATATTTCCCCAGAATTCTAAAAAAAACGGGCTCCATTTCATTCCTCGACCCCATAATTACGTATTAATACCCATTCCATTGGAGAGCTCGGGCAATTTTAGCGTTCCCTTTGCGACAAAAAACAATATATATTTTTTTCGATCGTTAAAAATATGTAACTTTGCACGAAATTTGGCTCGTGCCGGATAAATCAGATTTAGAGAACATGGAGAAAACTTTTGCGAAACTACTCGTAGGCGTCATGGCCGTCCTTTTGCTGTCCGGCTGCAGCGGGTACAACAAATTGCTCAAGAGCCAGAATCACGAATTGATGTACACCAAAGCCCTCGAATATTTCGAAGCCGGCAAATATCAGAAAACCATCCAGTTGCTGGAAGAGGTTACTCCTATTTACAACGGTACGGCCAGAGCTGACTCCGTAGCCTACTATCAGGCAACGGCCTATTACAAAATGGGTGATTTCGAAACCAGCGGTGCGCTGTTCAACGATTTCCGTCGTTCCTACGGCCGAAGTCCCTTTGTCGAAGACGCCGAATACATGTACGCCAAAGGATTCTACTACTCTTCGCCCGAAGCCAACCGCGATCAGACTGCAACCAAACAAGCCCTGATCGCCATCAACGAATATCTCGAACGCTACCCCAACAGCGTCAAGAAAGAGGTTCTGCAAGACAATATCCGGGAATTGACCGAAAAATTGCACGACAAGGTTTACCTGAATGCAAAACTCTATTATACGATCGGCAGGTACAAATCAGCCGTCGTTGCACTCAAGAATGCCGTGGACAAATATCCGGAAAGCCGTCATCGCGAAGAACTCCTCTATTTGATTGCCAAATCCAGCTACCTGTTGGCATCAAACTCAATGGAGGATCTCCAACGCGACCGTTATCTCAACACGCTGGATGCTTACTACAACGTCATCGCCGAGTATCCTGAAACGAAATATCGTAAAGAGCTGGACAAGATGCAGCTGGACGCCAAGCAATATCTGGACAGATTCGACGATCTACAAGAGGGGGACTCTGCACAACCGGGAGATATTCAACCCGAAGGCCAACTTCAAAATACCTCGGATTCCGCAGCAGATCAGAATGCTAAAGCCCCCAAATCCCGCAAGGAGAAGAAACAAAAAACAAAAGAAAACAACAATACACAATCCGACAATGGAAAACAAGAAGAATAACATTCCTAACAACACCATTACCCGTAAGTTGACCGATCTGGACGCTCCTACGGGTAATATCTACGAAACGGTGGTCATCATCGCACGGCGTGCAAACCAGATCGCTTCGGAGATGAAGCAGGAGTTGACACGGAAACTGGCAGACTTTTCCAGTTCGAACGACTCCTTGGAGGAGACTTTCGAAAACCGCGAGCAGATCGAGATCTCGCGCTACTACGAGCGTCTGCCCAAACCGGCCATCGTCGCAACGGAAGAATTCCTGGACGGGAAGATCTATTTCCGCGACAACAGCCAGCAGAACGAACAATAAGCCTGAAAGAAGGCCAAACAGGAGCACTATGCTTCAAGGGAAACACATATTGGTGGGCGTCACCGGCAGCATAGCAGCATACAAGGCTGCTATACTTGTTCGTGGGCTGGTGAAAGAGGGGGCTAGTGTACAGGTGGTCATGACCCCGCTGGCCAAGGAGTTCATCACGCCGCTGACGATGGCTACGCTATCGAAAAATCCTATTCTGGTAGATTTTTTCGATCCGGAAGACGGACGCTGGAACTCCCACGTCAGCCTCGGCGAATGGGCCGACGCCTACCTGATCGCCCCGGCAACAGCCAACACGCTGGCCAAAATGGCCCACGGAATTGCCGACAACCTGTTGCTCACGACCTATCTCTCGGCGCGGTGCCCGGTGCTGGTGGCCCCGGCCATGGATCTGGACATGTTCGCACATCCGGCTACCACGGAGAATCTCTCGATCCTCCGCAACCGCGGTGTGACAATCGTCGAACCGGGGGAAGGCGAACTGGCCAGCGGACTGACTGGCAAAGGCCGCATGGCCGAACCGGAGGAGATCATAGCACAACTCGACCGTTTTTTCGAAAAAAAAAAGAGCCTGCTCGGTAAACGAATGATCGTCACGGCCGGTGCCACGATCGAATCCATTGACCCCGTGCGGTTTATATCAAACCATTCGACCGGGAAAATGGGCTATGCCATCGCAGCCGAACTGGCCGAACGAGGCGCCGAAGTGACACTCGTGAGCGGACGTACCCATCTGCCGATTCCGGCAGGAGTGCAGCGTATCGACGTACTTTCGGCTGCGGAAATGTATGATGCAACAGTGCAGGCTTATGCCGATGCGGACGGTGCCGTGATGTGTGCCGCCGTTGCAGACTACACGCCCGAAGAGGTCAGCGACCGGAAACTCAAAAAGAGCGACGACGACCTTTGTATCCGTCTGCGACGCACACGCGATATTGCTGCCGAACTGGGCCGTACAAAAGGAAACCGGATACTGGTGGGGTTTGCCCTCGAAACCGATTCGGAGGAGGTCAACGCCCGCGGCAAGTTGGGGCGCAAGAATCTGGATTTCATCGTATTGAACTCCCTGCGTGACGCCGGAGCCGGCTTCGGGGTCGACACCAACAAGATCACCATCATCGAACGAAGCGGCGAACAGACCTCCTATCCACTGGCCAGTAAGAGGGAGGTTGCAGCACACATCGTCGACAAAATCGAAACCTGTTTCATCGGGCCGGAAACGCCCAAATCCGTATAAAATCGGACAGACGCCATGCTACAAAAACTCTCGGTTGAAAATTACGCCCTGATCGACCATCTCGAACTGACACTGAGCAACTCCCTGAATATCATCACTGGAGAAACAGGTGCCGGGAAGTCTATCCTGCTCGGCGCGCTAGGGCTGCTCTTGGGCAACCGATGCGACAGCACGGCCGTCAAGGATGGGGAGCGAAATTGCATAATCGAGGGAGTTTTCGAAATCGGCGCCTATCATCTGGAGGCGTTCTTCGAGGAGCACGACCTCGACTACGACGCCACGACCATCGTGCGCCGCGTCATCGCACCCACAGGCAAAAGTCGGGCTTATATCAACGATCTGCCGGTGCAGGTAACCATGTTACGCGAATTCGGCCTGCATCTGATCGACATCCACTCGCAGCACCAAAGTCTGCTGATCGGGGAAGAGAACTACCGTACCAGCATGGTGGATGCCGTAGCCGGACATACCGATCTGCTGGCAGACTATTCCACAATGTACCATACGCTCCGCCTGGAGGAGCACGAATTGGAACGGCTGCGCGAGGAGGCTGAACAAAACCGTCGCGACGAGGAGTGGGTCCGGTACCAATATGACCAACTTGCACAGGCCCAGTTAAAAGAGGACGAACAGGAGGAATTGGAGGCCCAGCAGCGTGAACTTGCCCATGCGGAGGAGATCAAAGAGGCTTTTCTCACGGCGGTAGAACAGATGGAGGAGGAAGAAAGCGGTATCCTGTCCCGGCTAAAGGCCACCGAGCAGGCGCTAACCCATATAGAAACCGTATCACCTCACGCCTCGGAGCTCACCGAACGTCTGCGCAGTACTTTGGTCGAGTTGCGCGACATCGACCGGGAACTGACAGGCGAAGCGGACCGGATCGAGGCCGACCCGGCTGCATTGCAGCAGATTGAGGAGCGTCTGAACACGATCTACACGTTACAACAGAAGCACAAGGCCGCCAGCGTAGCGGAATTACTGGCACTCCAACAGGAGTACGAACGGCATCTGCAAACCATCACCGGCAGCGATGAAACCATCGCCGCACTGGAGCACAAAATCGCAGAACTGCGCAAAAAGGCTCAAACGATGGCCGACCGAATCTCTGCTAACCGCAGAAAAGCCGCCGACCGCATGGCAAAATATGTCGAAGAGGTGTTGGGAGAACTCGGCATGCCGGGCAGCCATTTTATCGCAGAGATCACCCCGGCCGATGGGCTACGGGCCAGCGGAAACGACAACATCCGGTTTCTCTTCTCGGCCAATAAAAATATCGCTCCAGCTCCCGTCGAAAAGATCGCTTCGGGTGGTGAGATTTCTCGTCTGATGCTGGCACTCAAATCATTGGCTGCCCGCAGCAGCAAACTGCCCACCATCATCTTCGACGAGATCGACACAGGTGTTTCGGGCCGCATTGCCGATGCTATGGGAGAGATCATCTCCGGGTTGGCGCAAAGTATGCAGGTAGTCAACATCACCCACTTGCCTCAGGTGGCCTGCAAGGGTGACACCCATTTTCTGGTCTATAAGGACAACTCCGGAGAACGAAGCCGGACGCAAATCCGCCTTCTCAGCCCCAAAGAACGCGTGGGAGAAATCGCCAAGATGCTCAGCGGCAGCCACATCACCGAAGCCGCCATGGAACAGGCCCGGCTTCTGCTGGCCGGGGGACAGCGAGAAATATGATCAAATAAGGCGCCAAAGAAGGAAATCCAAAGAGCGCAAATACGATAAAAACGACATAAGGAAGACGAAAAGAGAGCTTTTCGTTTTATATTTTGGACATTGTAAAATCAGGGATTTCATACCGAAATTCTGATAGCATAAAGGCCTGCCCACAGAGTATTTTATCACACATCGGGCCGGAAAACTGAAAATCATAACCACCTGACGGCAATTTGTGAAATTTGCCAAAACGTTTGACATCGTATTTTTCCCGAGGTGTGTTCCGTTTTTTTATCACAAAGTGTTTATTTTTGAACGAATGTGATAAATAGGAAAATAATAGAAAACCATGAGCGAGAAATTATATGTATTCGACACGACCTTACGCGACGGAGAACAGGTCCCGGGCTGCCAACTCAATACCATAGAGAAGATCGAAGTAGCCCGGATGCTCGAATCGCTGGGAGTGGACATCATCGAAGCCGGGTTTCCAATCTCCAGCCCGGGAGATTTCAACTCCGTGCAGGCCATCTCCAAAGCCGTATCCCAGCCCACAATCTGCGCACTGACCCGTGCCGTGCAGAAAGACATCGATGTGGCAGCAGATGCGCTGTCCGTCGCCAAAAAGAAACGTATCCACACCGGAATCGGCGTATCACCCTATCATATCTACGACAAACTGAAGTCGAATCCGGACGAAATACTCCAACGCGCCGTAGCCGCCGTCAAGTATGCCAAAAAGTATGTCGAAGACGTGGAGTTCTACGCCGAAGACGCCGGGCGAGCCGACAACGAATACTTGGCCAAGGTGGTCGAAGCGGTCATCAAGGCCGGCGCTACGGTGGTCAACATTCCCGATACGACAGGTTACTGCTTTCCGCAGGAATTCGGCGCCAAGATCGCCTATCTGATGGAGCATGTCGACGGAGTGCATCGCGCCATCCTCTCGACCCACTGCCACAACGACCTCGGTATGGCTACAGCCAATACTTTGGCAGGTGTCCTGGCCGGAGCACGCCAGGTGGAGGTAACCATCAACGGAATCGGCGAACGCGCCGGCAACACCTCGCTCG
>CALYBN010000056.1 GCA_944414825.1 uncultured Rikenellaceae bacterium | reverse complement strand
CTGTTGCAGGTTGTAGAGGAATAGTCCGCCTTCACTTCCGATCCAGAGACGATGGCGCAGGGTATCCGTAAGTAGTGAGTTGACAAACCTATTGCTGCGGCCTGCTTCGACCGGCAGCGGAATGTTCTCAAAACGGTCGCTGCCGATGCGATGGCGACACAATCCGTTGTAGGTTCCCACGTAGAGGTCATCGCCCGACCGGGCCAGTGCATAGACGGCTCGGTGGGGAAGTTGTTGCTCGGCGACGCGTTGCAGTGTTGCTGTTTGTAAATTATAGAGGAACAACCCTTTCAGCGATCCGATCCAGAGCGTTTCTCCGATGGTAAGCAGAGCCCGGACATCGGTAGGGAAGTGTACATCGGAGGGTAGATAGGTATCCTTTTGGGTGTCGAAAAAGTACATCCCGTTGTCACCTCCGATACAGAGTATCTTATCGGAGATCATGGTGCCACAATAGAGACGGGTTTCGGTCTTTTTCCCGGGCGTGAAAAAAGGTAGCGTCTGATAACCGTCGTAAGCATAGAGGCCGCGGCCCGAACCGATCCATATCATACCATCGTTGTCCTGCACGAAACAATTAACGACCGTTGCCGTAGAGCCTGGTACGATGTTGTCGAATGATCGGTAATCGGGGGCTTGTGCCGCCAGGGTTCCTGGCAGAACGATCCATAAGATCAGTGTAATATGGGACAAGCTCCGAAGTGGCATGGAACAGGTGTGTTTTGGTCTCGCGTCGTGTGTTGTTTAGTTACGTAACTAGTAAATATAGTGTTTTATTTTGTTTCGGCAAAGAAAAAGCGTCATCCGGGACAGAGTCCGGATGACGCCTCTCTAAATTGTTTGCCTTATCGGTCAGCGGTTTATGCCTATTTTTTTGCCGGCATTTTCCGTTTGTCCCACCATTTCAGCGCTTCTGCCTGCAACTCTTTGACCAGTTGCGGATGCTCGGCGGCGATGTTGTTGGTTTCGTTGGGGTCGGCTACGATGTCATACAGTTCGAAGTTCGTATCCCACGAGTCGAACAGCAGTTTCATGTTGCCGCGACGGATAGCCAGGTGCGGACTCTTCTGGTTGGCGCTCTTGCCACGCGGGTAGTTGAAGGCGTCGTTACGGCCGAAGTCCCACATCAGGTCTTTGGTACGCGTCTGCGGGGTTCCGGTCAGGGCCTGGCTCATGTCCTCGCCGCTGAGGTAGATCCCCTTGGGCAGTTCGATACCGGCCATGGCACACAACGATGGCAGCAGGTCGACCGAGCAGACGACACTCTTGTCATCCCGTTGCCCGGCCTGGATCTTGCCCGGCCAGCGGATGGCGAACGGCATGCGGATACCACCCTCATAGAGGCTGCATTTTACACCGTGGAGCATGTTGGTACGCTGCTGTTGGAAACTGGGGGCCGGACCGTTGTCGCTGGTGAAGATGACGATGGTGTTATCTTCCAGACCCAGTTTTTTCAACCCTTTCAGCAGACGGCCCACCTGTTTGTCGTACTCTTTCAGTACGGCCTGGAAATTGGGCGGTGTCGACCAACCGCTCTTTTCGTAGTCGATCACCTTTGGGTTGGGCACCCAAGGGGTGTGCATGTCGTCGGGCCAGAAGTTGACGAAGCACGGTTCGCCTTTGTGGCGTTTCAGGAAGTCCAGCGTCTTGTCCACAAAGTAGGCGCTGCGGTCCCAACGCTTTACCTGGTCGGTCGTACTCCATATCCACGCTGAATCGGTGATAACCGGATCGGGATCGGGACTTTCGTATGTCGAAACGTATTCGTCAAAGCCGTATTCGGTGATCTGCGGAGCATCGTCCACGTCACGGCCGCCGCCCATGTGCCATTTGCCGAAGTGTCCGGTGTGGTATCCGGCACTTTTCATCAGTTTTGCCATCGTCGGGACGCTCGGGTCCAGATAGTCGAACTGCTCACAGGCGGCATTCTCCTTGCGCCACTGGAGGTAGCAGGTGATGCCCATCTCGGTGGGGAATACACCCGTAGTAAGACCTACGCGCGAGGGAGAGCTTACGGGTGACGAACTGTAATAACTCGACAGAACCAAGCCCTGCGATGCGAATTTGTCGATATTCGGCGTTTGTGACCAGCCGTTGTTCATGAACGAGACGTCGCCGATACCCATATCATCGGTATAGATGATCAGGATGTTGGGCTTTTCATTATTGGCCTTCGGTTTTGCTTGGCCCGGCATGGCTGCCATGCAGGTTCCCACGCCGAGAAGACCTCCGATTAGAAGTTTGTTGTTCATCATGTTTTAAGTTTGTTTGATGATTTATCGTTTAGTTTACCTGTGTTTGCACTCTTTTGTTGGACATACGCCCGGATTACAAGGGCAAGGATACAATTAGATGACTTAAAAGTACAGTAAAAAAATTTAATATTTTCGGAAAAAGCGCCGTAATGGACAAATACCCTCGTTTTTTGAATTTTTCTACTATCGAACCGCTCTCTTGTCGTCGGATGCGATTATCGTGTTTTTCCCGGGCGCGGTGCTCCGAAGATTGAAAACGGGGGCCCCGATCTGGTCGGAATCCCCCGCTTCTTATGGGTTTTGAGGTGGCCCGACTATTCGGTCATGGCCTTGATTACCTTCTGATTGGCTTCGCGTACTTTGTTGACGTCGAGTTTCACTACTTTGCGGTCGTAGGTGATCAGACCGTTCACCTCGCCCTCCACGTCGGTCGTCTGGGTGTAGACGGCTCCGGAGAACCCGCGTTTCACGTAGTCTTCGAGTTCTTTGGCGAATTTCACGTATTCGGCCGTTACTTCGTCGCTGTTTTTGAACTGGACATAACCCCAGTTCCGCTTGTCCCACCACAGGTGATCCTCCAAGGCCAGGCCGATACCGCCGTATTCGCCCAGTACGTTCACGCGAGCAGCGTCATAGAGGAACATCGAAGGTCCTGGATAGGAGTGCAGGTCGAGCATATCGCCGCAGTTGCGATGGTTGCCGCCGCTGGCCGGGTTGACCAGACGCGAAGGATCGTAATTTTTAGTCCAGGCAGCAGCTTTCTCCGTGCCGAACTGTCCCCAGCCTTCGTTGAACGGAACCCAGATCACAACACTCGGGTTTGACATGCAGAAGTCCATAATATCTTTCCACTCACGATAGTAGTTGTCGATCGAAGCCTGCGAACGGTCTTTGTCCGTACCGCCGCCGTAGACGCGCGGCTGCCACTGGTTGCCCATGTCGCCGCTGGGCATATCCTGCCATACGAGGATACCCTCCTTGTCGCAGTGGTAGTACCAACGGGCCGGTTCCACTTTGATGTGCTTGCGGATCATGTTGTAACCGAACTCTTTGGTCTTCTGGATGTCGAACAACAGAGCTTCGTCAGTCGGGGCGGTGTAGAGCCCGTCGGGCCACCAGCCCTGATCCAGCGGACCGAAGTGGAAGAGCGGTTTGTCGTTGAGGGTCATGCGCATGATGCCCGATTTGTCCTTCATGGTTCCGATTTTGCGCAAAGCCGTGTAGGATTCTACGGCGTCGGCCTTCTTGCCGTTGCTCAGCAGGGTGACTTTCATGTCGTAGAGGAACGGCGAGTCGGGACTCCACAGTTTGGGATTGGCCACGTGCAGGCGCATTTCCGATCCCGGTACGCCTTTGGCCGTTGCTACCGTCTGCGTGCCATCCAGCAGGGCAACTTCCACAACGTCGCCGGCTGCCGCGTTAGCTGTGGATACGGTCACAGCCACGGTGCTGTGGTCTACGTCGGGAATGGCTTTGATGTCGGTGATGTGGCTTGCCGAGACGGGCTCGAGCCATACGGTCTGCCAGATACCGGTCACCGGAGTGTACCAGATGCCTTTCGGCTCTGAAACCTGCTTGCCGTGCGGCTGGTATCCCTTGTCGGTGGGGTCCCAAACCCGTACCACCAGTTTCTGGGCGCCTTTGCCGGTCAGATAAGGGGTGATGTCGAACGAGAAGGGAGTGAATCCGCCCTTGTGCGTACCGATGAAGATGTCGTTTACGAAGACATCGGCTTTCCAGTCCACAGCGCCGAACTGGAGCAGGATGTTTTTGCCTTTCCATGCCGAAGGAACTTCAAACGAACGTTTATACCACAGTTCCTGTTTTTCGTTCATGAGTTTCTGAACGCCCGACAGAGAGGATTCCACGCAGAACGGTACCAGAATCTCGCCGTCAAACGTAGTGGGTTCTGCTGCTCCTGCTTCGCGGATGGCATACTCCCACAATCCGTTGAGGTTACTCCAGTCCGGACGCACCAGACGCGGGCGCGGATACTCGGGGAGGACATTCGACGGGTCAACTTTTTCGGCCCACGGGGTTTTGATCTTGTCTCCGGCGGGTTTCCATTGTGCTCCGGCGTCGAGGGCCGTCGTTGCACAAGCAAGCGTCAAAAGCAAGCTGATGATGTTTTTTTTCATTGTTACGGTTTAGGTTATTAATGTTAATATAAAAGGCTTTGCGAAGGTGTCATTACCTACCACAATGACAAATTTCGGAATCTATTTTGAATTTTATCTTAAATAACTGTTCAAAAAACTAGCAATATTTACTCTTTTCCATACAAAAAAAGTAGAACGACATAAATCCGTTCTACTTTTTGTGCTATTTTGAGACACTTTTAATCTAGTTGCATCAACTTTTTCAGCAGTGCAGAGATCTCTGTGTTATCCAGAATGCGGCTGAAATTTTCTGCCCCCGGACCGTAGGCCAGAACCGGAACCATGGTGCCGGTGTGTCCCTTGCCGCTGAAGTGGAACTGGATGCCGTTTTCGCCTTTGTTGAAATCGGCATCGTTGGCCGGAATGGCCAGACCGCCCGTCTCATGGTCGGCCAGAATGACCACCAGCGTGCCGGGATTCTTCTCGGCGAAATCCATTACTACGCCTACGGCATTATCAAAATCGCGCGTTTCGCCGATGATCAACTCGGAATTGTTTCGGTGTCCGCCGCGGTCGATCTGCGAGCCTTCCACCAGCAGAAAGAACCCTTTCTTGTTGTCCTGGTTCAGCAGTTCAAGCGTTTTTGCAGTTGCCTCAGGGAGGTAGTTGCCGCGCTGGCTGTATTCGGGCATGTAGCCTTTTTCGCTGAACAGACCTGCAACCTTTCCGTTCTGGAGGTCTTCGATCTGTTTCGTATCGAAGATCAGCTGATAGTTTTTCTCTTTCAACTCGTCGAGCAGGTTGCGACCGTCCTTACGCTTTTCGAAAGGCTGACGGCCGCCGCCCATCCAGATGTCGATCGGCTTGTCAACCAATTGTGCGGCGATTGACTCCACATCTTTCCGACTGGAAACATGGGAGTAAAAGGCGGCAGGCGTGGCACCGGTCATATCGCAGGTTACCACCAGGCCGGTTTTCATCCCTTTCTGAATGGCCTTTTCGAGAATCGTCTCCATCGGTTTGCCGTTGACGTCTACGCTCAGTTGACTGTTGTTGGTTTTGTGTCCGGTGGCGTATGCCGTGGCCGAGGCGCCGGAGTCGGTGACCCGGTTGTTGGCCGAGTAGGTTTTGACCAGCCCTACGGCTTGAGCGCGTTCCATGGCGATGGGAGCATACTTGCCGTCCAGCATCAGCGCCGTGACATGGGCAACGCCCATACCGTCACCGACCATGAAGACAACGTTCTTGACTTTCTCTTTTTGTCCGTTTCCGGCCATCCCGACGGCCGGAATCAAAAATACAAGGAGGAATAGTACCGCAGTGCGGATCAATCTAGTGCGAAACATGATGATAATGAATGGTTTGATCGTATTATTCGTTTATACAGAGAATTTTCCCTTCGGCCAGCGTCACCACGAGGCATTTCTCCTCCGGTAGTGGCGTGACACCGGTTACCAGCGAGTGCCCGGTCCGGATCTTTCGGCACAGAGTGCCGTCCGAAGCCCGTAATTTGTAGATCGTACCGGCATCGGCCGTGGGGACATAGATGTATTCGCCATACTGGCAGATGGGTTGCCCGCCGCGGCACTCGGGGGCGGCGCTGGCGTATTTCCACTCGATGACCGGCAGGTTGTTCTCGGCACGGAAGGCGAATACGCTGTCAGCTTTCAACCGGGCGTAAAGCATCTTTCCGTCGGGCGAACTGCCGCAGGAGGGGCTGTAGCCCCGATCCTGGAACGAGAAGACTACCCGTCCGTCTTTGGGATCGACCCCGGTCAGCTTCCAGCCGTCACGCTGTGCGGAGCAGAAATAGCCGTTCCATGCCGTGGGGAAGATGGCAATGGGGGCTTGTTTCAAGGGACGGGGTTCCGTAATGGTCGTAGTCCAGAGCAGTTTGCCGTCACTCGGACGATAGCCGTAGACATCGCCTTTCAGACCACCTACACACAGCGTGCCGTCGATCAGTTGCGGCTCCGGGTAGACCAGCGAACTGGCACAATCGCTCTTCCAGCAGATCTTACCCGTCCCGGCCTCCACGGCATAGAGGTCTCTGGCGGCCGTGCCGAAGTAGAGCCGTTTTCCGTCCGTAGCGGCTTTGGCACCGATGGCGCCGTCGCATTTGAGTTTCCAGACGACTTTGCCGTTCTGTGCGTTCAGACAGTAGAACGTGCCGTCGATCGATCCGCAGTAGACCCGACCGTCCATATAGATCGGCGTGGCGATGACGTGGTCTTTGGCGCGGAAGGTCCAGGCTGTCTTGCCGTCCTTGGCAGACAGCATCCGGATTTCGCCGATCGTGTTACCATAGACCGCTCCTCCGGGAACGGCACAGGCACGTCCGATCAGTGAAGCCTCGCCGTCGTAGCTCCAGCGTACTCCATCCTTGTCAGCTTCGGGCAGCGCCGGGAACTGGACTTTGTTGTTGCGGATGCAACGCCGCCACCAGGTTTTGGTGCTGCCGTCACAGACGTTGCGGGTGGTGATAATCAGAGAGTCGGCGGTCAGATCCGCGATGTTGTAGGAGATCTTTCCCGGTTTTGCCTTGCCGGAGGTGAGGCAGACGGCCGTGGGGAGTCCGTAGGCTTCCGGTTCGTGGTTGCGATGCATGTGACCGCAGATCCAGGCCACGACGCCGGGTTGGTCGGGCTGCCATTTGAGTTCGGAGACGTTGTTCATGAAGTCGGTCGGGAAGTGCGTGAAGAGGATGACCGGTTTGCCTGAAGCCAGGGTTTTATTCAGCGGAATGATATCCTCGCGCAGGAACGACGGCCCGAAATCATGCAGGTAGAATCCGCTGGGGATGCCGTAGAAAACGAATCCGTCGCGTTCGAACTGGAAGCGTTCCGGGCCGAAGTAGTGCCGGAAGGTGAGGAACCAGCTCTCCGGATATTTCGTATCGTGGTTTCCGGTCAGGATGTAGTATTTCTTTTTCAGTCTGCTGAGGACGTCAGCAGCCAGCGTGAATTCATCGTCGCGGCCCGATTCGGTGATATCGCCCGTAAGGACGACGAAAGCGATGTCAGGACGTCGGTTGATGTCTTCAATGACCAGTCGGACGCTGCTGTCGGCACCCGGATGCCCGATGTGCGTGTCGGTTACTACAGCGAAACGTAGCGGCTCTTTAGCCAGCAGGAGGATCGGCAAACAACATGAGATTGCGATCCCGAGGATGATAGTCCGTAAGAGATGTTTCATGGGGAAAAAGTTTTATTGTGAACAAAATTAGAGATCATTTTTGACGAAACACACTACTTTTGTGTTAAATCCTAGTAAAATTTTTTATTTATTGGTTCTCTGACGCTGTTGAGGGACCTTGATGAGCGTAAAATGTGAGAGTATCTTATCAAGGAAAAGAGGGGCAAGGGTGGAGACAAGCCGGAAAAATGGTAGATTTTTCTGGAATATGTATTTACTTCGGGTTGCTAAGTTTCGTACCTTTGCCTGCGTGAAACTTACAAATAGAGAGGTAGAGAAGAATATATGTTGCGCAAAATTAGAATTATTATCGCCACGATCTGCTTTGTGCTGATTACCTTGTTGTTTCTTGATTTCACGGGAACGCTGCACGCATGGTTCGACTGGTTGGCGAAGATCCAGTTTCTGCCGGCGTTGCTGGCTTTGAATATAGGGGTGGTGGTCGGGCTTGTTGTACTGACGTTGCTCTTCGGACGGGTCTATTGCTCGGTTATCTGCCCGTTGGGGGTGATGCAGGATGTGGTGTCGTGGATAGCCGGCAAGCGGAAGAAGAATCGGTTCCGCTACTCGCCGGCGCTGTCGTGGTTACGCTATGGGGTGCTGGCCCTGTTTGTGGTGGCGCTGTTGGCCGGTGCGGTTTCGGCGGCGGCGTTGCTGGCTCCGTATAGTGCCTATGGCCGGATTGCGTCGAATCTGTTGGCTCCACTCTACCAGTGGGGGAATAACCTGCTGGCTTATATTGCCGAGCGGTTGGACAGCTATGCTTTCTATAGGGTCGATGTCTGGATGAAAGGGATCGGGACTTTCCTGGTGGCTTTGCTGACGTTCGTCGTATTGGCCATCCTGGCCTGGCGGAACGGTCGGACCTATTGCAATACGATCTGTCCGGTGGGAACGGTGTTGGGATTCCTTTCGCGGTTTTCGCTGCTGCGCCCGGTGATTGATATCTCCAAATGCAACAGTTGCGGCTTGTGTGCCCGTAATTGCAAAGCTTCCTGTATCGATTCCAAAGCACACCAGATCGATTACAGCCGTTGCGTGGCCTGCTTCGACTGCCTGGATAAGTGTACAAAAGGGGCGATCGGGTATCGCTTGCGGCGCCGACCGGCTTCGGAGCCTGCGGCGGTAGGTCCGGTAGGACAGGTTGCGCCAGGTTCACAGCAAGGTGATGCAGGGGAGAAGGGCATTTCACGCCGTGGGTTCCTCTCGTTGACGGCGCTGCTGGCCTCGACGGCCGTGCTGAAGGCGCAGGAGAAAAAGGTGGACGGAGGTCTGGCCGTGATCGAGGATAAGAAGATTCCGCACCGTGCCACGCCGATCATACCGGCCGGGGCGGAGAGTCTGCGCCACTTTGCACAGCACTGCACCCGATGTCAACTTTGCGTGTCGGCGTGCCCCAATCAGGTGCTGCGTCCGTCGGAAAAGTTGAAGACGTTCATGCAGCCCGAACTCTCCTATGAGCAGGGCTATTGCCGGCCGGAGTGTGCGAAGTGTGCCGAGGTGTGCCCCACCGGGGCGATCAACTTGACGGACCTGGCCGAAAAGTCGTCGATCCAGATCGGACATGCCGTCTGGGTACGTGAGAATTGTGTGGTGCTGACCGACGGGGTGTCCTGTGGCAATTGTGCCCGCCACTGCCCGACAGGAGCCATTCAGATGGTACCTTCCGATCCGGAGCGGAGTGATTCCCCGAAAATCCCGGTGGTGAACGAGGCGCGGTGCATCGGGTGTGGAGCTTGCGAGAATTTGTGCCCGTCGCGGCCCTTCAGTGCGATCTATGTCGAAGGGCATGAGAGACATCGGATCATTTAAAACAGACTAGTTATGGAGACTAAAGATAAAAAAGGAATGGATCGTCGCCACTTTCTGAAAACCCTCGGAGCTGGGGCCGTGGCGACAACCGCAGCGCTGGTCGGCTGCAACCCGCGTAATAATCCCGCTTCGGGTGACCGCCTGACGGGGGAAGTCTCTGCGGATGGGATGACCTATCGAACTTCGCCTCGGGGCGATCGTGTATCGTTGCTTGGATATGGCTGCATGCGTTGGCCAACCCGGAAGGATGCCGACGGGAAGGAAGAGATCGATCAGCAGGCGGTCAATGACCTGATAGATTATGCCCTGGAACATGGGGTGAACTATTTCGATACGTCGCCTGCCTATGTGCGGGGATGGTCGGAGGCGGCCACAGGACTGGCACTCAGCCGTCATCCGCGTGACAGCTATTTCGTGGCGACCAAGCTTTCCAATTTCGATGCGTCGACCCACAGCCGTGAGGCATCGATGGCCATGTACCGGAACTCCCTGAAGGCGCTCCGGGTGGATTATATCGACTATTACCTGCTCCACGGTATCGGGATGGGTGGTATGGAGGCGCTGCACAGCCGTTACCTGGATAACGGGATGCTCGACTTTCTGCTGGCCGAACGGCAGGCGGGGAGAATCCGGAATCTGGGCTTCTCATATCATGGTGAGATCGGGGTGTTCGACTACCTGCTCTCACGACACGATGAAATCCATTGGGATTTTGTCCAGATTCAACTCAATTACGTCGATTGGAAACACGCCAAGGAGGTCAATCCGCGCAATACCGATGCCGAATATCTCTACGGGGAGTTGCAGAAACGGGGCATCCCGGCCGTCATTATGGAGCCGCTGCTGGGCGGTCGGCTTTCGAACGTGCCCGATCATGTCGCCGCGACACTCAAACAGCGGAATCCGTCGTCGAGCGTGGCGTCGTGGGCATTCCGCTTTGCGGGGTCGTTCCCGGGTGTGCTGACCGTACTGAGCGGCATGACCTATATGGAGCACCTGCAGGATAACCTGCGGACCTATTCGCCGCTGGAACCCCTGACAGAGCAAGACCGTGCTTTTCTGGAGGAGACTGCCCAGCTGATGCTGCGCTACCCGACCATTCCGTGTAACGACTGCAAGTACTGCATGCCCTGCCCCTATGGTCTGGATATTCCGGCCATCCTGCTCCATTATAATAAGTGTGTGAACGAGGGCAATCTGCCCCGCACCTCACAGGACGAACACTACCGTCAGGCACGCCGAGCCTTCCTGGTCGGGTATGACCGCAGCGTGCCGCGCCTGCGGCAGGCCAGCCATTGCATCGGATGTAACCAATGCAGTCCGCACTGCCCGCAGAACATCGACATCCCGAAGGAACTTCACCGCATCGACGGCTTTGTCGAGATGCTCAAACAGGGAACCGCCTTCTAATTGGTTACTACTGGCCCTCGGTGAGGGGTTTCGGGATTGCTTTGTAGACGGCGCTGGCACGTCCGGATTCCAACCGCACGATACATTGTACGTCGACCCCTTCGAATCCGAGCGGAACCTCAATGGGAGCCGTATACAGTTTTCCGTAGACCCAGGGATCGGAGCCGTCGGTGGTATAGTAGATCTTTGCATTGCGTACGGGGGATTCGAGTCGGATGATGGCCTTCCCGTCCCGCACTTCCGCTTCATAGAGCCCGGCCGGTTCCGGAATGCGATAGAGAACTCCCTCCCGGTCCAGACGGTAGAGGTTGTTGACAAGCCGCGAACGGAAACTGTCGAAATCCTTTTTGGCGGCAGGAGACCAACCGACCTCGGCGACGGCCAGGGCCCGCGGGTACCCCATATACCAGACCTTTTCGTTGGTGTGGATGTATTCGCACCAGATGTTGCCCTGTACGCCGCTGATGAACCGGCACTGTTCCGGCGTCAGTTGTGGACCGTAGGGCTCATAGCTGTAGGTCTTCTCCAGCGGGACGTAACCTCCGATGTTATAGGGCTCGGCCGTGCGGTCCTGCGATTGGTAGTAGTCCAGATAGAAGAAGTGCTTGGGGGCCATCACTACCGGATTTCCCATCCGGGCCGCTGCGATGCCTCCCTCCTCGCCGCGCCAGCTCATGACCGTAGCTCCGGGAGCCAGACCCCCTTGGAGAATCTCGTCCCAACCCATGATGTGTTTGCCATGAGCTGCGGCCAGGTCGCTGAGCCAATGAACGAAATAGCTCTGCAGTTCGTGTTCGTCTTTCAGACCCTCCTGTTTGATCTTGGCCTGGCACTTGGGGCATACGCTCCAGCGTTTCCGGGGAGCCTCGTCGCCACCGATGTGGATCAGATCGCCCGGAAAGAGATCGAAGATCTCGGTAAAGACGTTTTTTGCAAAACGATAGGTCTCCTCGTTGCCCAGGCAGAGTACTTCGTCTTTGATTCCCCAGGTGTGCTGTACGGCAAAGGGGCCGCCCGTGCAGGAGAGTTCCGGGAAAACGGCCAGTGCTGCCATCGTGTGGCCCGGCATGTTGATCTCCGGGACGATGGTCACCTGGCGGTCGGCAGCGTAACGGATTACGTCGCGGATCTCCTCCTGCGTATAGAATCCGCCGTGGGCTATGCCATCGCCCTCGGGCCGTTCGCGCTCATGTTGCGTACTGCGGCGCCAGGCTCCCAGTTGGGTGAGGGCAGGGTAGTGTTTGATCTCGATCCGCCAGCCGGCATCCTGCGTGAAAGACCAGTGGAAACGATTCAACTTGTATTGCGCCATGACATCGATGAACTTCTTGATGAAATCGACCGGATAGAAATGGCGTCCCACGTCGAGCATCAGGCCGCGGTATCCGAAACGGGGCTCGTCTTCGATCCGGACGCAGGGTACTGACAGCGTTCCGTCCTCGGTCGGGGCGATCAGTTGCCGTAGGGTCTGCACGCCATAGAATACGCCCGGAGCGCTGCCGGTAATTGTGATGCCGCTTGGGTCGACGGTCAATGTGTAGGCTTCGCCGCTGACCTTCGGATCCAACAGCAGTCGGAGGCCGTTTTTATTGGACGCTCCTTTTCGCAGAGTCACTCCGTAATCTGCAACGAGGAGATCGTTGAGCAGCGATGCGGTTGTTTCGAGTGCGGCGTCATTGACCCGAAGCCGGGTGGCGTTGGATAAGGTGAATGAGCCTTCTTGGTTTTCGATAGTTTTGGGTTCGGGAATAATCGCTATTTCCGGTTGTGCCTGCAGGTGGCTGGTTGCAAGAAAAAGCAGACCGATAGTCAGAAGGAAGTTACCTAAAGGGCAGATGGATTTCATGGCAGTGGTTTTAGTAGGGTTGTTTGTAGTAGGATCTGTTTAGAATGTATGCTTTAAAATTAAGTCGAAAAAATGAATATTCAAATACCCTGTTGAACAATTTCTTATGTCAGGAGCAGTTTTTCCGCTGTAAGCATAAAACCTCAAAGACTTGTATATATTGAAAAAAATAAGTACTATTGTTATAGTGTTAAATTCCGATTGTATGTTTAACATATAAGCGTGGACTTTCTTATAATGTAAAAAACTTGCCTGAAATACGTTTTATTTTATAAATTATCTTAAAATGAAGAAGTCTAAATTATTCTATTTGCTACTTTGTGGGATTCTGTGGTCCACGTGCAGCAGTGGTGGTGAGGATACGGGCCCTACTACGCCGGAAGATGATCCCCCAAGTATAAAACCTCCGGTATCGACAACCAAGTTTTATCGGAATCCGGTGCTTAAGCCGGGAACTTTTAACGGGACGACTATCAATAGTATGGCCGACCCGTTTGTGCTGAAAGATGTCGACAGTACCTATTATTTATATGTGACAGGAAAAGGGTTCCCGACTTTCTCGTCAAAGGATTTGGTGAATTGGACCTATCGTGGTAAGGTTTTTACGGGCGATGGGGTCAAGTGGGCCAAGACCAACGGCAACTTCTGGGCCCCGGAGATGGTTCGTTTCAACGGACGTTATTATTTGCACTATTCGGCAGATAGCCGTGGAAAAAACTCTCTGAAGCGCATTGGATTGGCCGTGGCTGATTCTCCGCTGGGTCCGTTTGTGGATGTGTCGTCGGAGCCATTCTATAGCCATGCTGAAGACAAAGGTAGTATCGACTCGCATATCTTTACGGATACCGACGGGAAGATGTATTTGTACTATTCTAATGCCATGTCATCGAATTTCGTGGAGTCGGAGAATGCAAAGCGTAGCGAAATTTGGGTTA
>CALYBN010000055.1 GCA_944414825.1 uncultured Rikenellaceae bacterium | reverse complement strand
GCCGATCAGAAGTTCCATCCGGCTCAGGCACGGATCATCGACGGCTCCAATCGGGTAGAAGTATGGTCCGATGAGGTTGCCGAACCGGTAGCTCTGCGCTATGCCTTCCGTAACTATTGCCTGGTATCGCTGTATGATAAACACGGCTTGACCCCGCGCCCCTATCGGACTGATTGTTGGGATAGTGTCAGGTAGGTATTCGTATAGAACGATTGTGACGATAAATTAACAAATTTATTTTTTATGAATTTAAAATTCTTTTTGCTTGGTTTGTATTGTTGCGGGACTTTGTCGGTGGCCAGTGGAGCAGTCAAGGAGATCCGTGTGACTCCTCCGGCCGAGGGCGGTGATGCCACCCGGATGGTGGCTGAAGTCCTGCGTGAAGCTGGTGAAAGTGCGGTACGGCTGGTCTTTGCTCCTGGAACCTATCGTTTCTATCCGCAGTATGCAGACGGAAAGTATCACGGCATCACGAACCATACGAATGGGTATAAATACATTGCTTTCGATCTGACGGACCGGCAACAGGTGGAGATCGACGGCGGCGGCGCGGAGTTCCTGTTCCACGGCACGATGCTGCCTTTCCTGATCGAAAACAGTGCCGATGTGACGATCCGCAATGTGTCCATTGACTGGGAGACCCCGTTTTTGGTTCAGGGAGAGGTCGTGGCAACCGATCCGGACGAGGGATGGTATGACCTGCGGATGGCTGAAAAAGGCTATTCCTGGAAGGTGGAGAATGGGGCGTTGAAGTTCCCGGTGGTCGATGGATTTACGTATAGCAGTACCGGGGAGAGCCTGGTGTTCGACGCCCAGACGCGGGGGCCTGTCTACAATGCGGGCAGTATGGATATTCATCGCAAGCGCGATGTGCCGGTCCAGAAGCGGCCCGACGGTACGGTGCGGTTCTTCGAAAAACTGAAGACCTATCTTCCGATTGGTTCGATCATGACCTTCAAGGGCCCGATGGGTGAGAACCGTTATGCGCCGGCGATCCATTGTCTGGGGTCTGAAAAGGTGCTGATAGAGGATGTTAAAGTTTACCATGCATTGGGAATGGGTTTTTTGGGGGAACGGTCGCGGGATATTACGCTGCGGCGGTTCGATGTCTGCCTGCGCGAGGGTAGCGACCGGATGGTCTCTGCGACGGCCGATGCGACGCATTTCTGTAACTGTGCGGGCAATGTGCTGGTGGAGGAGTGCCTGTTTGAGAATATGCTGGACGACGGGACAAACGTCCATGGAACCTACGTTCGGGTCGAGAAGATCCTGGGGCCAAACCGCCTCGGGGTGCGGCTGCAGCACTTCCAACAGGGAGGTTTTCTCTTCGGGCAGCCGGGTGATCGGACCTGGTTCCTGATGGTCCCGTCGCCGGAGCGGGTCGGCGAGAATACGATCAAGGAGTTCCTGCAGGTGAACGATTTTTATGCCGAGGTGACCTTCCAGGATCCCCTGCCGTCCGGCCTCCGGGAGGGCGATCTGCTGGAGAACAAGAGCTGGAACACCGATTCGTTCATTATGCGCCGCTGCACAATCCGCAACAACCGCGCCCGCAACATCGTACTCAAGGCTCCGGGGGAGGTGTTGATCGAGAAGAATACGTTGCAGTCGATGATGGCGTCAATCCTGATGCGGGGCGAGTCGGTGCTCTGGTACGAGTCCGGGGCGGCGGAGGATGTGACCATCCGTAACAACCGCTTTGAGCAGTGTGTGCTGGGTGGCGGCGAGCAGGCGGTGTTGTATATCGTTCCGCGCATGGACAAGCGGTTCGATAAGAAACAGACCTTCGACCGGAATGTCGTTTTCGAGGGGAATACGGTGCGGACGTTCGACAATATGATCGTCTTCGCGACGCAGGTTGATGGTCTGACCCTGCGCAATAACACCATCGTGCAGGACACCTCGCGCTATAAACCCTTCCATGCAGATGCACCGCTGATTGAGCTTTCGCATTGCAAACGGGTGACCGTTGAGGGGAATTGTTACCAGGGCTCGGTGAAAGAGGCGCTGCGGACCGACAAGGCTACGGCAGAAGAGATGACCGCACAAAACAATCAATGGTAGCATCCTCTGCGTGAGGGGCTAAATAAGAGAGCGGGATTCCGGTTTTCGGGGTCCCGCTTTTGTGTGATCGGTATTGGAAAGGGTGCCCTTCCCTGCGAATCTTGCCGTCAGTTCTTCGACTCCTGCATCAACATGCGGCCGTATTGTTTGATCTTTTTGGGCTGGAGTTTGCCCTCCTCGATGTCCCGGGCGATACGGTCCAGCGGGAGTGTCTGGCGGTTCAGTTTGGGGAATCCTGCCTCGGGGTTCTGCCAGTACTCTTCGAGGAAGGGATCGCCCTGCCGGTGAAGATGGTCGGCCAGCACTTTGTGCAATTGGTCGATCACCGGGTCGTAGCCCATACCGCGGTAGATCGGGTGGAGCTGGAGCGGATCTTTTTGCTTGTCGTAGAGTACCATGCCCTCTTTCGTGAATTGACGGTAGGCGTTGAAGCCGCAGAGTACATAGGTGTAGCGGGGCGTGTAGACAGCTCGCCAGTAGCGAGGGGATTTCAGCTCGGCCACTCCGCCGAAGTCGAAGCTCAGGAAAGCATACTGCGGAGCATCCATCTTCTCTCCGGCGAGCATGGGCGAGAAGTCGGTACCGTCCAGGTTGCCTGCCGAGGCGTCGATGTCGGCCATGCCTAGCAGCGTGGGCAGCAGGTCGATGCTATTGAAGACGGAGTTTTCGCGGCGGTTGACCGTGTGCCCCTTCCAGCCGATGATGCAGGGTACACCGGCAGCCTCTTCGAACCAAGTGCCTTTGGTCATGAGTCCCTGCGACCCCATCGATTCGCCATGGTCGGCCGTGAAGACGACGATCGTATTCTCCAGCAGATTGTTTTGCTCCAGATATTTCATCAGCGTTCCGAAGTCGTTGTCGATGGCCGTGATGGCTCCGAAATAGCCTGCCACTACGCCGGCGCTGCTGTCTCCCGTCTTGCCGATCGGCATGACATTCCCCCGGATCGGGTGTTTTTCATAGTCTGTATTCTGATATAGGGCCTCGTATTGGCGAGGGCCGCCGTAACCGTAGCCATACTTTATGCTCCCGTCCGGATTGCGGACTCCCGGTTGGTAGCGATCCTCGAACATATAACCACCACTGGTGTGGGGCGGATTATAGGAGAGGACCAGACAGAAGGGAGCCTCGTCGTCCTTATGCTGGCTGATGAAGTCGATGGCTGTTTCGGTTTCATAGGTGGGCGACCATTTATCCTTGATGCGGATCGGTTCCTGACGGTCCTGGATGTAATAGGTCTGGTTGAAGGGAGAGTGTCCCACCGACTGTACCCAGAAATCGAATCCATGGCGGCGCGAAGGATCCAGGACCTCGTCTGCGAAACCATTCAAATGCCATTTGCCAATATAACCGGTGGTGTATCCTGCTGCTTTGCAGAACTCCCCGAGTGTTTTCTCATCCGGGGCCAAAGGAACGCTGTTGGCGAAGACGCCGTTGTTGATTGGGTATTTGCCCGTGAGCATGCAGGCTCGGTTGGGCCCTGAGACGGGACGGCACGACACGGCGTTGTCAAACGAAAATGCCCACGATGCGAAGCGATCCAGGTTGGGGGTCTGCACGGGGTCCTGGTTCATGTAGCCCAAGGCCTGCCGTCGCCACTGGTCGCAGAAGACGAAGACGATATTGGGCTTCTCGGGTGTTGCCGCCTGCAGGGTGTAGGGCAGGCAGAGTGCCGGCAGGACGGTTGTGGCGAGGATTTTTGAGTTGGTATTCATGGTTGGAAGGTTATTTTTTGGTAATGTTCGTACAGTTCTCCGTGTAGACACCTTGAGGGCTTTGTTGCTGCATGCGGTTGCCCTCGAGCAGGCAGTCGGTGGCACCGGAGAGGAAGATGCTGTGGAGGCTGTTGCTTTGAATCTGGTTGTTGCGGAGGGTAATGTGGGAGATTCCTTGCCACTGGGCCTTTTTGTCGGCGGCAATGGAGGTGGTTCGGATCAGGATCGGCGCGATGTGGGGGCTCTCGGCGAAGTAGGCGGCGTCGAATCCGCAGTTGCGGATCGTATTGTGGGTAATCACGATATTGCGGGGCACGAATCCTTCGGGCCACGAAGCGCTGTTTTGCAGGGTGATGGCGCCGGTGCTGAGTCCCGAGAACGAATTGCCTTCAATCACGCCGTGGGTGGCCTGGATCAGCATGCCATAGCGGCGGAAATTGCGGAAAATGTTGTTGCGGATGACAAAACTCTCGTTCGAGCGATTGTCATTGAAAAACATGTCCGAATCTTTCCCTTGTGTGAGGTGCAGGCCGGAAAACGCGCGGTCTACCCGGATGAGGTATTGCCCTTTTCCCAGGGGTTCGATTTGTTCGATGCAGCAGCGGCCAAGCAGTATGCCCTCACGCGGGTTGAACAGCGACAGCGAATCGCCGAGGCTGACGTCGCCGCTGACTTCAAACTGGTCATCACCCTCTGTGCGGAGAATGCGGATCAGCGCCGTTTTGATGTTGATGGCGTCGTCCATCTGCCCTTCGAAGGTGCAATCCTCGATCCAGGGGCCGATGCTGCCGGGGGTGACGTGTACGCAGTCGGCATTCTGGCTGATGTATCGTCCCGGTTTGCGCAGGACGCTGCACCGGAGCACATTGATGGCCGAAGAGTTGCCGATTCCGAAGCTGCCGGCCGGACCGGCATAGTTGATATTGTCGCGTAGGGTGATGCTGCGGCAGCCGCTGATGCTATAGGTCGGGCGGCCGTTGTAGCGGGCTATCAGGATAAAGAGATCGCCCGGGGCAAGTTGTTGGGCGACTTTTGTGCTGGTTTTGAAACGGAAATGATCGGGCCCGGCAGCCTGTGTCTCTTTCACCGGCACCAGATTGTTGGCCTCGCGTTTCAGCCGGATTGTATCCCCGTCCGACAGCACGCTGCCCCAACGGGTGGTAGCCTGCGTGAAATGGGGCTCCAGCGGCGAGGGGAAGCCTTCGCTCAGTTTCACTTCGAAGGTCTCCTGAGCGGCATCCACGGCAGTGATCTGTCCCTGGGTATAGGGCATGGTGGAGTAGTCTACGCTGAAACCGCAGACGAGCCCGTCCTCGCAGTTGGTCAGTTGCAGAAATCCTTTGGTGGGATCCTGGATGAGGATCTGGACCGAATCGCCCTCGATGACGAAATGGCGGCATCCGGACAGCGAGAAACAGTGATTGGCGTCGCGGTCTGGCCGGATGTCGTACGTCCCGCGGGGAAAGAACAGGCGGACGTCTCCTTCACTTTTTTGCACGGTGGCCAGGGCATGCGTGATGGCCTGCCAGTCATTCTTGCCGTCGTCGGGTTTGGCGCCGAATTTTGTTACGTCGAGGGTCTTTGCGGTTTGTATCTCGATCCGGGGACACTCTCTGGGTGTGCGAAACCACTTGGGGAAGTAGCTCTCTCGGGCGGATAGCATTGTCGTCGAAAGGCTGAGGAGCCCCAGGACGACTCTTTTCAGATGAAGGATAGGCTTGTAGATCATGGTTTGAAATGTTTCTACAAAGTTAGTAAGAATCGAGAGGGATTGGTTGGTCGTATGGTAACATGTTGGGGCTGAAATTTCGCTCGATGTAACGGGATTTAATCCAGAGGTAACCTTTTGTGCGTAGGGAGATTTGAGCGGCCTTAGAAAAAATTATATTTGTACAAAAGGTCTAATTGTTACGAAAATGAGTTGCCGGAAGTTTCTCCTGCTGGTCTTGGGTTGTTTCGTCCTGTGGGACGGGGCATGTCAGAACAACGAGCCTGATTTTACCTATAGACTCGATGTGATCTCCATTAACGAGGGGTTGCGGCAACACGACGTGAGATCGATTCTGCAGGATCGTTATGGTTTCATCTGGATTGCTACGTATGACGGATTGCACCGTTATGACGGCTATAATTTCAAGATATTCCGCCATCAGTATGACGATCCGGGAACGATCAGCGATAACCGGGTCTTGTTCCTTTATGAAGATTCCCAGGCTCGCTTCTGGATCGCAACGGAGGGCGGAGGACTGAATCTCTATGATTATGATCAGGAGTGCTTCACGACCTTTAAACTGAGCGAAAACCCGGTTGACAATAATGTCTATTGCATCTACGAGGATCATGACCAGTATCTGTGGCTGGGGACCAGTAATGGCTTGTATCGGACACGGCTTGAGGAGGATCATTTCCAGGTCGAACGAATCCCGTCGCCGGTCAATATCCGGGTCATAGCCGAAGATCACCAAGGAGCGCTCCTGTTGGGGACACAAGAGGGAGCGTACGTTCTAGATCGCAAAGGGACGTTGGGGGTGGAGCGTCTGAAACATTTGGGATATACGGAAATGCTGGCTGCCGAGAGCTGTGATGACGGTTCGATGTTGTTGGGAATGGCTTCGGGGCTTTTTATCCGGCAGCCGGACGGAGATTGTCGCCAGGTCGAAACCGATTTGTTCCAAGGAGGGGTTTGTGCCATTACCCGGAGTCGGGATGGTGAATATATCATCGTTACCGAGTTGAACGGGGTTTTCCGGGTTCGTGTCGAATCCGGCCATTGTTCGATCCGCCCGTTGAAGACCGATAACGATTATTTGATGTCGACGGCGATTCTCAAGTCTCTCTATATTGACAATATGCAGAATCTGTGGATCGGGACGGGAACTAACGGAGTGTGGCGGGTGAATTTGTTGGCGCCGCGGTTTTTCCGCTACTATACCGGTCCGGAAGATGGCTCGGCCTTTATTCGGGCGTTTCTGCATGACAGCTACGGGAGGGATTGGATTCAGATGCGGTATCAGACGCTGCGTATTTATGAAAATGGCTCTTCGGGGCAATTCCAACCAGCTCCCAAAGAGATCATCCTGCGTGATCCGCCTCCTTTCGATGAACGTCGGACCGTCGTCACGTCGCTTTTGGAGGACCATACTCGTACGGTTTGGCTGTGTACGGAACATCGGTTGTATCGGTTTCCGGCCGGCCGGGAGATCGGAACCCCGGTCGATCTGTTTGCCACGCCGGAGTTCCAGTCGGATGTCTCTGCTCCCCTTGCGACGCTTTACTGTATTCAGGAGGATAATATGGGAAACATCTGGGTCGGGAGCTGGAACGGATTGTTGCAGATTCGCCGTCGGCCGGGACATCGGGATGAATACAGGCTATATACGGATTTTGATTTTCAGGTGGAAAACGGCGGGTTTATCCAGTTGTTTTGCGAGAAGGATCAGCCCCGGATCTGGGTTTGTTCGCGGAATTTCGGGTTGCTGATGCTCGATCTGGATGAGTCCGGGGATATTGTTCGTAAAACCCGATTCAGTGTGGAGGGACCTTCCGGTTTGCAATTCAACAGCAACCATGTCTGGTTTGTGAACAAGGGGCAGAGCGGGATAGTCTGGGTGGGTACGGATGCCGGGCTCAATAGTATCGAGGTGGATAGCGGACGGTTTGTCGTCAGACGGTATGATATTACTCGCCTGCATAACGATAAGATTCTGGCTTTGCAGGAGGACCGCTTCGGCGACTTGTGGCTCAATACGAGCCGCGGGCTGTTGCGGTTTACCCCGGCCACGCGTAGCTTGCGGCAATATTATGCGCAGGATGGCCTTTCGAGCAGCGCCCTGACGGATGTTTGCCGTATGGATAGCACCGGTCTGTTTTATGTGTGTTCGATCAATGGAGTAACCTGTTTTCGGCCCGAAGAGGTGCATGACAATCCGTTTGTCCCGCGAGTTGCCTTCAGCAGTCTGAAGATTTTTAATAAAGAGGTGGAGGTCGGTCGGAATGGGGGACGTAAACCAATCCTTGCCCGCTCCTTACTCGAAACGCAGGAAATCACCTTGAGGCACAATCAGAATAATTTTACGCTGGAGTTTATTGCCCTCCATTTTAATGATCCTGCCCGAAATCAGTATGCCCATAAGTTGGAAGGTTACGATGCGGAGTGGATTGTCGGTGACGGTCGCAATCGGGCTGCCTCTTACAATAATTTGCCGGCGGGACGTTATGTTTTTAAGGTCAAGGCGGCGAACAGCGACGGGGTCTGGAACGATGAATGCGCTACGATGGAGATTGAGATTCTACCGGCTCCGTGGGCGACGTGGTGGGCTTATTTGCTCTATGTGCTGGCACTGGTGGCGATTGTGTACTTTATCATTCTGTATTACCGGCGCCAGCAGATTCTCGAGAACCGGTTGTATCTGAAACAACTGGAGTATGAGCAGGATCGGGTCATTGCTGAGGCCCGAGAGAAGTTCCATGTTAACATTACGCACGAACTGCGGACTCCGTTGACATTAATTCTCGCTCCGTTGCAGGATTTGATCGACAAAGCCCGTGATGAGTGGTCCGTATCGCGGTTACGGCTGATCGAGCGCAATACGAACCGTTTGTTGGCTCTGGTGAATCAGTTTCTGGATCTGCGGAAGCTCGATAAGGAGAGTATGCCCTTGCATGTGCGGGAGACGGAGGTGACAGCCATTGTGGCCCGGTTGGTGGACAATTTCCGGCTTTTTGCCCTGCAGAAGAAGATCCGTTTCTCGTTGGTGTGCGAGTCTCCGCGAATCGTGGGGTGGATCGATGAGGAAAAACTGGTGAAGATTCTTAACAATCTGATTTACAATTCATTTAAGTTTACTTCGGAGAGGGGCTGCATCACGGTGGTTGTGTCGGTCGTGGAGGATCGGTTGCAAATTAGTGTGGAAGATAGTGGATGCGGTATCGGTCCGGAGAATGTGAACCACATTTTCGATCGGTTTTATCAGGTTGAACATCAGTCTGTTTCAGGGACGGGAATCGGTTTGCCGTTGGCACAGAAACTGGCAGAACTGCATCATGGGACGATTACTGTCCGAAGTCAAGAGGGCGTGGGCAGTGTCTTTACCGTGACCTTGCCGCTTTCGGCAGCAGCCTATGGGCTGGATGAACCCATCCGCAAATTGTCTGATAGTGTTGGGCCGGCACGCACAAATGATCCGCTGTTTGAGGAGAAACCCATCGTCCTGATCGTGGAAGATGAGGATGACATGCGTCAGTACCTGGAGCAGTGTCTGGCGCCTACCTTTGAGGTGATCTCCGAGGATAATGCGCTTTCGGGACGGGAGGCTGCTCTGAAGTATATTCCCAATCTGATCATTACCGACGTTATGATGCCGGGCATGGATGGCTTTGAGTTCTGTCGGCTGCTCAAGTCTGATTTCCGGACCAGCCATATTCCGGTGATCATCCTGACGGCCAAGTCGGAGGAGACGGATGTGATCGAGGGGTATCAGAGCGGGGCGGAGGATTATCTGACCAAGCCGTTCAATCGAGAACAACTGCTGCTCAAGATCCGCAACATTGTCAGGTTCCGTTCTGCGGCCGGGACGGACGGGAAAGAAGAAACGGCGGAGAGCATCCTGCCGCTTAACGAACGAGAGCAGCGTTTCCTGGATAAACTGACGGCGTTGATTAAGGAACATATCGATGACACCGATTACAGTGTGGAGAGTGTCTGCTATGATATCGGGATCAGCCGGATGCAGTTACATCGCAAGTTGACCGCCATTCTTGGGAAAACGACTTCGGAGTTCATTCGGGACATTAAGATGGAGCGGGCGCGAGAACTGTTGGCATCGGGGAATTACAATGTGTCGGAGACGATCTATATGGTCGGGTTTAAGAGTAATTCGCATTTTACCCGGGTTTTCCGCGATACGTTTGGGGTTACGCCTTCGGAGTTCATTCGGAAGACAAGTCACTCCTGACAGGAATGGGCGAAGGAGCGGACTGCTGGGGTGACCAAAGCGTGGGACGACCCCTCTGGTGATGCCGTGGAGGAGAAACGTGAGGGAGCGAATCCTGGGCCTTGGCTTTTGATGAAGAGGAAAACGAAGGATGGATCCGGTCCCGGATGCTAAAAATCCTCCCGGGAGCATTCTCGGGAGGATTTTTCTGTTGAGGGGAATCGTTTCTCGTGTTTGGAGAGGCTATTCGTGCTCCCATTTGATGCCCCAGGGGTCTTTGGTTTGGATCTGGAACTGTTTGATCTCCTCGATCAGCTCTGCCAGCTTGGCGGCATAGGCACGCTTGCCGGCCAGGTTGTGGACCTCGTTGGGATCTTTTGACAGATCGTAGAGTTCATAGCGGGGGCGTTTGATGAAATCCCGGATGGGACGCTCGCCGCATTTCGAGATATGGTGCTGGAGCAGGTATTGCCACGTAGCCGAAGCCCACAGGTCGGTGGCGAACGGATAGTCGAGCCCGTTGGCGAAGTTGATGATCAGTTTGTAGTCCCCCTTGCGGACCGAACGCA
>CALYBN010000054.1 GCA_944414825.1 uncultured Rikenellaceae bacterium | reverse complement strand
GCCCGCAGTTTGGACTCCTTGACCAACTTATAAATGTATTGCCGGGTGACGCCCATCAGCTTTGCGGCCTGGGCGAACGAGAAAAAGTCCTGCCCTTCGGCAGCTTGTCGCGGTTGAAGTAATTCCTGCGCCCGCTTCAACTGACATCGGCGTTCCCGAATCCGCTCCTTGTAGCCCAGGTTGGAACACTGGTGGCTGCAATAGCAGGTTGTTGTTTTCTGTGCGATGAAGGGTTTTCCGCACCACTGACAAATCTTTCTAACTTGCATCTTTTCCTCCTTTACATTGGCGGTAATTTCGCCTAATTTCTCCCGGATTTTGTCAACACATGTAAACCACTGTCAACACACGTCAACTACTGCGTCAGTGTGATATTTCAGCTTGCGTGGAATTTGCTCCGTGGTAGAAATATGGTAGGAAAATATGGAGAAAATCCGTGATCTCCAAATGGCAACTGGAAAGCACGTAAAAACAAAAGTCGCTGATATACAGCGACTTTATTCTAGGTGATTATGGTTGGTTACGGCTGTTTACAAGCCGCTATTTGCCGATGCAGAATTTGGAAAAAATATTGTTTAAAATATCGTTATTCGACACGACGTTTGTGACCAGACCGATGTGGAATATAGCTTCTCGCAGATCCTGGACAACCAGGTCGGCTGCCAGACCATTTTGAAGCCCTGTTTGCGTACGACATAGGGCCTCTTCTGCGCGGTATAATGCCTCATAATGACGGCTGTTTGAGACGACTGTCACCCCCGTATAGATATCTTTCGTATCGAAAAGCGTGGATAACCAGTTGAGAAGTTGCTCCAAGTTTCTCCCGGTTTTGGCTGAAAGTGTTAGGATAGCCTCCGGAACGATATTCGTGTTTGCAGCTAATAGTGTTTGTAAGGTTGCAGTATTTTCGGGAAGGTTATTGGCCAGATCCGATTTGTTGATGATCAGACAAAGATGCTGGTCGGCCTGTAAAGATATGCAGGCCGTATTTTGCTGAATGGCTGCGAGCATCGTTTCCGGAGTTCCGGCTTCGACCAGCAATAGAATGACATGGGCCTTGCCGGCTGCCGATATCGTTCGTTCGATGCCCATTTGTTCCAGCCGATCCTCGGTTTTCCGAATCCCGGCCGTATCGATGAACCGGAAGGTGATACCCTCCAGATTGATGCTCTCTTCGATGACATCGCGTGTCGTGCCGGCAATATCGGAGACCATAGCCCGATCGTCCTTGACCAGCGCATTCAACAGAGTGGATTTCCCTGCATTGGGACTGCCGATGATGGCTACTCCCACACCCTCCTTGATGGCATTGCCCAGTCCGAAGGATTGCAATAGCGTACGGGTCTTGTCCAGTGCCTGATCCAGCAATTTTCCCAACTGTGCACGGTCGGCAAACTCTACGTCCTCCTCTCCGAAGTCGAGTTCCAGTTCTAACAGTGAAGCCAAATCGATCAACTGCTGCCGTAATTCCGTGAAATCGGAGGAGTATCCGCCTCGCATCTGATTGAGAGCCAAGGCATGCGTCGCCCGATCCACAGAGGCGATCATGTCGGCAACGGCTTCTGCTTGCGAGAGGTCCATCTTGCCGGCCAGGAAGGCCCGGATCGTGAATTCTCCGGCCTCAGCCGGACGGGCTCCCTGCCGGATCAACTGCCGGATGATCTCCTGTTCGATATACCGGGAGCCGTGGCAGGAGATCTCTACCATATCCTCTCCGGTGTAAGACTTCGGAGCGCGGAACAGGGAGACGATCACATCGTCGATCACGTGCTCTGACGGGCAGGAGTCTGTTCCCTCGGTTAGCTCTTCGTGTGCGACAATTTCGCCGTAATGCAGCGTGTATCCTTTGGCCTCCTTTAATGGTTTGCCCGATGCCGGACGGAAGATCCGATCACAGATCTCGATAGCCTGTTGTCCGCTGACACGGATCACGCCGATGGCTCCTCCCTTTCCGGAGGCGATGGCAGTGATGGTATCGGGCGAATTGAGCAACATGTCACGTCGGTTTAACGATAGATCTCAAGCAGTTGCCCGATCCGCAGCCGGTTGGCGTTTTTGAGGTTGTTCCATTGCATGATCTGGGAGACGGTGACGCCGTACCTCCGGGCAATGGCCCCCAGTGTATCGCCCGATTTGACCCGATAGGTGAGCGATGTGATGTTGAACTGACGATCCGAGGGATCCGTATTGGGTTTCAGGTATTGTGCCAGATAGACCGTATCTTTGGCCTGAATTTCGGTCTCGTGCTCCAGGTAGCGTGTGATGTCGTATTGCGGCAATGTAAGTGCGTAGGATTTGTCCACAGCGGGGATGATGTCCAGTTTGTACTGTGGATTGAGCTCCCGGAGCGTTTCGATCGGAATGTCGATCGTTGAGGAGATCTGTTGCAGATGCATCACCCGAGAGATGGTGATCGTATCGGAGGAGAGCGGCAGGGGTGGGGCGCATACCTCGATCTGATGCTGTTTGTGGAACATGTAGGCATACGTAGCTGCCACGAACGAAGGCATGTATCCCCGTGTTTCGCGTGGCAGATAGGGGTAGATGTCCCAGAAGGTTTTGGCTCCTTCGCCGGCGCGTTTCAGGGCTTTGTTTACGTTGCCCGGACCACAGTTGTAGGCGGCGATGGCGAGTGTCCAATCGTTGTAGAGCCCGTAAAGGTCTTTCAAGAAACGACAGGCGGCCTTGGTGGCAGCGACCGGATCGCGGCGCTGATCGATGAACGAGGTGATCTCCAACCCGTAGGTCTTGCCGGTGCTGTACATGAACTGCCACAGTCCCGTAGCACCTGCGCGAGATACGGCTATCGGGTTCAGTGCGGATTCAATGACGGGCAACATTCGCAGTTCGATCGGCAGATCAGCCTTGGCCAACTCCTCTTCGATCATCGGGAAGTAGACCTGCGACAGGCCGATGATGCGACCCATCAACTCTTTTTTGGTCTGCGTGTAGACGATGATGTAGCGTTTGATCACCTCATTGTACCCCAGACTGATCGGCGAGAAGATCATCTTCAGGCGAGCGCTGTAGACCGAGTCGGGCACGTCGCTGCTGAGCGTGGCCGTAGAGTCGAGGTCGATGAAGTCTTCGAAAAACGTATCGAACGAGCTGACGATATTCTGTTCATACCAGCACGACAGCAGAGAGTCGTACCCCTCCGGCGTATAAAGTAGTTGCATCTCTTCGCTTTCCTGCTCACCCAGATTCGGGGTATCGGCATAGGCCGGGCCCAGGGTTGTGAAGGCTATACATGTCGAAAGGCCGACGATTAGGAGAGAGAGCGTTTTTTTCATATGGTTTAGAAGTTTATTTTCAGGTTGAGGCCGACCGTGTTGCTTCTGCGGCCGGACAGGGTATAAAAATTCGAGACGACGGGTTCCAGTCTCACGGCCAGGTCGTCGCTGATATCATAATCTTTCAGATGGGCATCTACGTGGGCGTCGATGATGTTCAGCAGATAGAACGCCCCGGTCAGAATGATGCACAAGTCTCGGTTACGCCGGTAACTGTTTTTCAGGTTTTTCAGGAAATCACCCGAGTAGCGCCCGTTGAATTCATCCACTGTTGAGTCGTCGTTATCCATTACCAAGTCGTAAGCCAACTTGAAGCGTTTGTAACCCCGGTTGTTCCAGTCGATGATATAAGCCATTGTGGCGAATCCTCCCAACACGACGGGGACCTTCCAGTAGCTTTTGTTATAAATTTGTCCGGCGCCGGGGCAGATTGTCGAGAGCGTCGTGGCTTTTTTGACCGGCGACGTATAACCGGAGTAGTTGACTGCTGCGTCGCCGATGAAATAGATGTACGATGCGAGCGTTGTGAAAAGGAATATCTGACGGGCCGTATTGTGCTGGATCATCTCCTGCTGTACGGGTTCCAACAGATGGCGGCTGGCGTTTTGCCGCATCAACTGGTCGTATTCTTTCTTGTAGCCTGAGTAAACCCGGTTCTGTTGGATGAATCCGTATAGTGAGAGACCGGCCGTACCATACAGGATTGGTATCTTCCAAGCTTGCTGGTTATACAATTGTCCGAATCCCGGAGCGATGGCCGAGTAGAGGCAGACCCGCGAAATGGGAATCGAGTCCCGGAAAATCTTGCTGTGGCGCACGAACGACGTGTCGGCATCCTGCAATGCCCGTTCCTGCCGCCTTATTTCCCGTTTCGAGAGTTGTTTCTTTACCGAATCGGGGATCGTGCGGGCCGCGGCCAACGAATCGGCCCGTGCTTTGGCGGCGCTGTCCACCACGGGGATGATCTCCTTCATCACTCCCTTTTCCACTTTGTACTTCTTTTCTGTGGTGGATGGTTCCTGTGCACGACAATAGGTTGCCGCTGCGATCAGAATCGCCGTGGTCAGCCATACGATTAGCGCTCTACCCCCGTGCTGCATCTATTTCTGTACTTGTTCGAACTTTTTCAGGAACGATTCGATGTCCCGATCGTCAGCGAATTCTATAACGATCTTGCCACCGCCTTTCTTGCCCTTCTTGATCGAAATATCTTGTGAAAAGAATTTTTCCAACTGTTCGACCAACTTTCCGTAGCTTTCCGGATATTCCTCGTCCTCCGTCGTGACGACTTTGGAGCCCTGTTCCGACCACTTCCGGGCCAGTTCCTCGACCTGGCGCACCGAAAGGTTCTTTTTGATCGTCTTTTTCAGCAGTGCGACCTGCATCGATTCCGGGACTGAAGCGATTGCCTTGGCGTGTCCCATCGAGATATACTCGTCCCGGATGGCCGACTGTACCTCCAGCGGCAGTTTCAGCAAGCGCATGTAGTTGGCGATGGTCGATCGCTTCTTTCCTACCCGTGCCGAGAGCGAATCCTGCGTCAGGTTGCATTCATCGATCAACCGTTGCAAACTCAATGCCACCTCTATGGCATTCAGGTCCTGCCGCTGGATGTTCTCCACCAGGGCCATTTCGTGCAGGTTCTGATCATCCACCTCGCGGATATAGACCGGGACGGTTTTCAGACCGGCCAGTTGCGAAGCTCTCCAGCGCCGTTCGCCGCTGATGATGATGTATCTTGTGTCTGACTCTTTTTTGACCGTGATCGGCTGTATGACGCCAAGCGAGCGGATCGAATCGGCCAACTCCTCCAGCGCTTCTTCGTCGAAGTGGGTGCGCGGCTGCTTGGGGTTGGGAACGATGAGCGACAGCTCCAACTCCTCGATGTTGCTTGCGGTGTGTTTGGCCGACTGGCCCTCCAGTTCAAAGATCGCACCGAGGCCGCGTCCCAGACCTTTATTTTTGGTATTCATTCTTGTCTATTTTTTGTTCCGTTTGATAAACTCTTTTGCCAGATTCAGGTAGTTGATGCTGCCCGTCGAGGCAGCGTCGTAGAGCAGGGCCGGTTTCCCATAACTGGGCGCCTCACTCAGACGGATGTTGCGCTGTACGATGGTCTCGAAGGCCAGATGTCCGAAATGTTCGCGGACCTCCAGCGCCACCTGATTGGCCAGCCTTGTGCGCGAGTACATCGTCAGGACGAACCCTTCGATTTCGAGCGAGGGGTTCAACTGCCCTTTGACCATTTTGACCGTATTGAGCAACTTGCCCAACCCTTCCAGCGCGAAATACTCGCACTGTACCGGGATCAGCACGCTGTCGGCCGCAACCAGGGCGTTCACTGTGACGAAACCCAGCGACGGCGAACAGTCGATCAGCAGAAAATCATACTGGTCCTTCACCGGGGCGAGAATCTCCTTCAGCCGGTAATGCCCGTTTTCCATGGTCGAGAGTTCGGTTTCCGCCCCGACCAGGTTGATGCTCGAGGGCATGACCGAGAGTTTCTTAACCTCCGGACAGGGGAGGATGACCTCTTCTGCGGTCTTGTCACCCGAGATGCAGTCGTAGATATTGGCTCCGTTGATGTCGAATCCCAGACCCGATGTAGCGTTGGCTTGCGGGTCGGCGTCGATGAGCAGTGTTTTCTTGCCCAATACAGCCAGGCTGGCTGCCAGATTGATAGCCGTAGTGGTCTTACCTACACCGCCTTTCTGGTTGGCGAGCGCGATGATTTTCCCCATAATTTACCGGTCGTTTTTTCTCAATTAATTCTACAAAATTAATCAAAAATCCCGAATAAATCGAGTTCTCCCAAAAATTGCGTATATTTGAATCGGTATTAACGCTTAAACTCTACGTGGATGATGAATTTAAAAGGGAAGAGTTTCCTAAAGCTGCTCGACTTTTCAGCCGAGGAGATTGTCGGGTTGGTGGACCTGGCCCAGAAGCTCAAGGCAGACAAAAAAGCCGGATGTGAACGCCGCACACTCTGCGGAAAAAATATAGCGCTGTTGTTCGAGAAAGACTCTACGCGTACGCGGTGCTCTTTCGAGGTTGGTGCCCACGACCAGGGTGCTGCAACGACCTACCTCGGTCCCTCCGGTTCGCAGATGGGGAAAAAGGAGAGCATCAAGGATACGGCCCGGGTGCTGGGGCGGATGTACGACGGAATCGAGTACCGGGGATATGCGCAGGAGATTGTGGAGACGCTGGCCGAGTATTCGGGCGTTCCGGTCTGGAATGGTCTGACCAATGAGTTTCACCCCACGCAGATCCTGGCCGACCTGCTCACCATGCGGGAGCATACGACCAAGCCGTTCAACCAGATCAAATTCTGTTTCCTGGGCGATGCCCATAACAATGTGGCTAACTCGCTGATGGTATGTGCAGCCAAATTGGGCATGGACTTCCGGGCAATCTCACCGGAGGAGTGTGCCCCTGATGCGGCTCTGGTAGCTACGTGCCGTGAACTGGCTGCGGCTTCAGGCGCGAAGATAACCGTCACGGATGACCTGAAGGCCGGAGTTGCCGATTGTGATTTCGTATATACGGATGTGTGGGTATCTATGGGAGAGCCCGATTCCGTGTGGGCCGGACGCATCAAACTGCTCAAACCCTATCAGGTGAATGCCGCCGTGATGGCCGCCACGCATAATCCGGATGTGAAGTTCCTGCATTGCCTACCGGCTTTTCATAACACGGAGACCCGAGTGGCTCGGGATGTCAAGGCAAAGTTTGCCCTGAGCGAAATGGAGGTCACCGAGGAGGTGTTCGAGTCTCCGGCTTCGATCGTTTTCGACGAGGCGGAGAACCGGATGCATACGATCAAGGCTGTGATGGTAGCCACGTTGCACGGCGACTATTGATTTGCTTCGGATGTGATGACAGTTGATGTGATGATGTACGCCGGGGAGGTGACTCCGGAGCGGGTCTTGCATAGCAGTGTAGCTGTGATAGATGTATTTCGAGCAACGTCGGTAATTGTGGAGGCACTACAGAATGGAGCCCGTGCGGTTGTGCCGGTTGTGACGGTGGAGGAGGCCCATTCCATGGCAGAAAAATATGGTTGCCGGAATGTGATTCTGGGCGGAGAACGTAATACGGTGCTGATCGAAGGTTTCGATAAGGACAATTCTCCGCTGGCTTATACACGGGCCGATGTAGCGGGGAAGACGATCGTGTTTACCACGACTAACGGTACACGGGCGATCTATAATTCGCGGGTAGCCCATGCCATCTATGTGTCCGCCTTTATCAATATGAGTGCCGTATGTCGGGTGCTTGCTGCCGAGGGGCGCGATGTGGTACTGGTCTGTGCGGGCCGGAGCGACCATTTTACGGCCGAAGATGGCTTGTGTGCCGGTGCGATGACAGATGCGCTGGTTAAGCGTTATGGCTTCCGGACGACGGATATTGCAGAGGTGATGCAGCGGATGTACGTTGCCGCAGCGAGTGACCTCAAGGCGCGGCTCTCTACGACACAACACTATCAGGACATTCTTGGGCGGGGGTATGAGGCCGATATCAATTTCTGCCTGCAACGTGATCTGTACGATATTGTGCCGCATTATGACGCGAAAGGCGAGATAAAATTGTAAAAATATGATGGATACACACGAAGATCAAAAATCAGGCTTGGGAATCTCTTTGTGGGTGAAGATATTGGCTGTCGTGGGGGTGCTGATCGTTGCATCACTTGCCGGAGCTTTGATGCAGATGGCCTTGACGAAGGCTCATGCATCGGCCGAAATGGCCACTTTTTTTGCGTATACCTTGCAGTTTTCCGTTACGATATTGTTTGCCTTGTGGCTATGCCGGCATTCGGGTACGAACCCTTCTTTTTTACGTTTTTCAATACGAGGGCTGGATCCGGCGGTGATCCTGGGCGGTGTGATTCTTCTGTTTGCAGTATCGATGGTGTTGGAACCCCTGTTGGCACTTCTGCCGGAAGCCTATCTGGAGATGGTGAAGCAATCGGTCGGATCGGGAGGCTGGTCGATGCTTACGGTGATCGTGATGGCACCCATTCTGGAGGAGGTATTGTTCAGAGGGATTATCCAGGGGGCGATCGTACGCCAATATGGATCTATGTCGGGATTATTGATCGCATCAGCCATATTCGGAGTGATCCATCTGATTCCGCAACAGGCAATTAATGCATTTTTTGCGGGTATGGTGCTTGGATATGTTTATTTGACAACAGGGTCGCTTATTCCGGGGATAGTGATCCATGCGATCAACAATGCTGTGGCTTATGTGGGGATGGCGATGATGGGAGAGCAAACGGTGTTTTATACGCGAGATTTGTTTCCTGATCCAGTATGGTATTGGGCTGTGTATGGGCTGTGTGTTGTGGTAGTGGGGGTGACTATCCCTATAGCCTATCGTCGGTTGAAAAGAATGTGAGTCAGAGCGTCTGTCTCAACGAAATAAATTGCGACATTATCCGTTGTAAGAAAAACGACTTTGTTTCTAAGCCTAAAAAGATTACCTTTGCAGGATAGTATGATGAGGGGAATTCCAAAAATAAGCGTTGTGTGCTTGGGATTGGTGCTTGCAGGTTGTAGCAGGCTGAATCCTTTCACTGACCATACCGTTTTGGCAAGGGTCGGGGAGAAAGAGTTGTTGGTCATGGATCTTGGGCCGGCTTTTGCATCGGACTTGACGCCTCAGGACAGCATCAAGTTGCTGGAATCGTATGTGGATATGTGGGTGAAGAAGCAACTGAAAGTTCAGGAGGCAGAGCGTCTGTTTAGCGCCAGTTCGGCCGATATAGAACAGATGGTGGAGGATTACCGGAACTCGTTGTTGAGTCATAAACTGGATCAATATTATGTGGATAATCTGTTGGATACGGCATTTACAGCCAAGGAGATAACGGATTAT
The DNA here is from genome assembly GCA_944414825.1 of uncultured Rikenellaceae bacterium. Lineage (GTDB taxonomy): Bacteria > Bacteroidota > Bacteroidia > Bacteroidales > Rikenellaceae > CALYBN01. Next base: position 19,116 of record CALYBN010000054.1, on the reverse strand, counting down.
TACAATGAACATAAAGCAGATTTTGTTCTGGATCGGATGATCGTCAAGGGGAGTATAGTAGAACTTCCTGCCGTGTATCGCCAAAGGCAAAAACTGAAGGATCTGATGGGAGGTAGCGGCGAAAAGGAACAGGATTTCGTGGATATGTGTCAGAAGAATGATTTCCAGCTATCAGAGTTTACAGAGTGGACCGATTACGGGGACTTTATTTCACATCTCCCGGTAGAGAAGATGCGGGATCGGAAAGACCCCATACCGGTAGGCCAGGTGCAGGAGATCTCTTATGGCGATCAGGTCTATTTGGTATATGTGTCGGAGTGCCGCAAGGCGGGAGATACGATCCCGATGGAGCGCGTGAAGGAGGTTGTTAAGCGGGTGATTTTCAATCAGAGACGTCAGGAGATTGTGCGTAACTATGAAGATAGTATATATCGTTCCGCACTGGAGAATCATGTGGCGGAAATAAATATAAATTAATCGTAATTTCGTATGTCGAAAAGAACAGTATTGCTAATCGGTCTTGTTGCTGCAGTAGCGGGCGTATGGCAGAAAGGGTTTGCCCAAGAGCGGTTTCTAGTAGATGAGGTCGTAGCCGTTGTTGGTAATTCGCCGATTCTCTATTCGGAGGTGAGTGACGTCAGCAAACAATTGGTAGAGGAGCGGCGCCAGATGGGATATACCTCTGATCGGGATCCGTTCAATGAGGCCCTCGAACATATGTTGACCCAAAAATTGCTCTATAATCAGGCCCAGATAGACTCGGTGCAGACCAATACGGACGATCTGCCGCAACGGATCGAGGATTACGTACATCAGTTGGTCGAGGCCCAAGGGTCGTTGGCGGCAGTGGAAGCACTGTTCCATAAGCCGATTTTTGATATAAAAGAGGATTTGAGGAAGAAGTACGAGGAGATGCGCTATGCTCAGGAGATGCAGAATACGATCCAGAGCAAGGTGAAGGTGACACCGGGAGAGGTGGAGCGCTTCTATAAGCGGATCGACAAGGATAGCCTGCCGATTATTCCGGAACAGTATGTTTATGCACAGATTACAAAGTACCCGCCTTCGCTCAAGGAGGCGAAGCAGCGTGTGCGCGAGCGGATGCTGGAGTTGCGCGAACGAATTCTGAAAGGTGCACGGTTCGACATGTTGGCCAGGGCATATTCCATGGATCCGGGATCCGCTATTCGGGGCGGAGAATTGGATCCATCGCCTAAAGAGAGTTACGTACAACCTTTTGCAGATGCCTTGTCTAAATTGAAGCCGGATCAAATTTCCGAGGTGGTGGAGACGGATTTCGGATTCCATCTGATTCAATTGATCGATAAGAAAGGGAATCGGTATCACGCTCGTCATATCCTGCTGCAACCCACCTTTACGGATGATGAACTGGCAGCGACGGACAAACAGCTGGATAGTGTAGTGAATCTGATTCGGTTGGATTCTATTACCTTTGCAAAAGCCGCCGAAGAATTTTCGGACGATCAATATTCCCGTTTGAACGGAGGTCTGGTCAGCAGCTATGATGATATCGGGATGGCCAGCAACGAGAATGCACAGTTGACACCGACCCGATTCTTTAAGGAGAACCTGCCGCCAGAAGATTTCATGGCACTTCGGAACCTGAAACCGGGAGAGATCTCGGCAGCTTTTCAGACACGGGACCAAAACGGGAATGCCCAGAGTAAGGTCGTGAAGTTGCTGGAGATCATTCCGGCCCATCCAGCCAGCCTGAAGGAGGACTACCTGCGGTTGGAACAGTTGGCCTTGCAGGACAAACAGGCCCGTGAGTTCCATAAATGGCTGAACGAAAAGATCGCGGCTATGTATATCCGAATTGAACCGGAATATCGTAACGGCGATTTTGAGAATAAGGCTTGGTTGAAATAGAGATTTACATCACTTGGAGCGTATGTCGGTTCGTCGGATTGCGTGGGTACTCTTTGCGGTATTGCTGTTCTGTGGAGGGGCACTGTCCCAGAATCGCCAACCGGGCGGGGAGCGTAAAATCGTAGATTTCCAGGCCGACATCATGCGCCCGATCAAAATTTCGGCCGATTCCTCCGTATTGAACCTTCTGGGGCATGTGGTATTCTACCATAATGGAGCGGTAATTACCTGCGATAGTGCGATCCGTTACAATGACAAACGGATGGAGTGTTTTCATAATGTCATTGTGAATAAGGATAGTACGTATATCTACGGCGACCGGGCCGAATATAACGGTGAGGTGAATGAAGCCCGCATTTATGCCCCTATCATCAAGATGGTGGATGGCAATGCGACGCTTTATACCTATCACTTCACGTTTAACACCCTGACCAATGTAGGGGAATATCACGGTGGCGGCACCATGGAACAGGAGGACAACCTGCTGGAGTCGCAACGGGGTTATTACTATGCTGATACCCGACAGATCGTGTGCGTAGACAGCGTTCAGGTCCGGAATGACGAGTATCAGATGAAATCCGATTCGGCAGCTTATAACCTTGATACGCAACAGGCTGACTTTTTCGACCGGTCGATTATCTGGAATGCCAAGGGCGAGATTCTGCGTGCCGACCGGGGAACCTTCTACCGGGCTACGTCCGATTATCGGTTTACGAAAGATTCCTATGTGCTGACCGAAGCGCAGGAGATTTGGTCCGACAGCATTTATTATAATACGGAAAGTGAGCATGTGCAGATGTTCCGCAATGCTCAGCTTCGTGATGAGGAACATAAGGTTATGGCATTCGGGGATTTTGGACAGTATTGGGGCGATCGGCAGGATGCCATGCTGACACGCAATCCATCTGTGATCAGTTTCGATCCCGAACAGGATACGCTCTATATGCGTGCCGATTCCATGTTTCTGTTCAGTATCGATAAGAATATCACTTTCGGAGCCGATACGGTTGAAGTGGAGACAGAGTCTTCGGATGAAGAAGAATTGATCCTGCCCGGATTGATCCCGCCAACGGATTCCGCAGCCGTTGCTCAAGGAGCGACCGGAGAACTACCGGAAGCCATTGCCGATGCTTCGGCCGATTCACTTTCCCGGCTGGCAGAATTATCTCCGGCACAACTTGCTCGTGAGGCCCGAGCGCAGGAGAAAGCCGAGAAGCTGAAACAAAAAGAGGAGGAAAAACGTCTGGCTCGCGAAGCTAAAGAGGCCAAACGGCAGCAGAAGGAGGCGGAGAAACAGGCTCGGAAGGCGCGTAGAAAAGGTCTTCCCGAAGAGACAATAGGAATGATCCTGTCGCCTAAGACACCTCAGGATACATCGGCGTTGAGTCCGTCCGAACAGGCCGATTCGTTGGCGATGACTGCCGACTCGACGGTTTTGCCGGTTGACTCTTTGTTGTCGACCAAACAAGTTTCCGATACGTTGAGCGTGGAGCCTCAGCAGGCAGATTCATTGAGCGGAGCTGCCGATTCGGGCGATTCGCTGCAACGGGTGATCAAAGGCTATTTTAATGTAAAGATCTATCGGAACGATTTTCAGGCAGTGTGTGATTCTCTGGTGGCTTTCTCGATCGACTCGACAGCACATCTGTATATCGATCCGGTCATGTGGAACGAGCAAAACCAGATCACGGCCGACGTGATCGACCTTTACAGCCGCAATCAGCAGCTTTACAAGGCCGTGTTTACGGGTACGCCGATGATGATCTCCGAAGTGGATACGCTGCATTATAACCAGGTCAAGGGAAAGGTCATAGAGGCATTTTTCCGGAATAATGATATCTATCGGACCGATGTGAACGGTAACGGGCAGACGTATTATTACATGACGGATGACGAGACAGGGGATATCATGGGCTTCCTGGTGGCCGAATGCGCCGATATCACATTCCTGATCGACAATAAGCAGATGGATAAGATCATCTATCGTGGAGAACCGGTCTATACGATCTATCCGATGGATAAGATTCCGCCCGACCTGGACCTTTTCCTGCCTGGTTACAGTTGGGAGGTAGAGCGTCGGCCTTCGCGACAGGAAGTCTTCAACCGCACGATCCGCCCTTCGCGTCGGGAGTTTTATGAAAAGTTGGCAAAGCCATTTTTCCCGTTGACCGACAGCATTCTGAAAGATCGGGAGCGCATGATGAAAGCCGGCATTTGGTACGACCGGAACGATACGCTCAGTCCCGAAGCTCTGGATTTTATCCGGAGTATCTCCAATCGCTAAATACAGGGCTGACCGAGCATGGTGAGCCGGTTTATAATGGGGTAGTTTCTGTTGTCCGATTGTCGAAAGAAAGGCGATGCCATCAGTCCGTGTGCGTCGGGGACGTGGAACAAGATGTTTTGCGAGAAACAGGTCGATGCTCCTAGAACAGCGCGGGTTCGCAGGCGCCTTCCAATTCCAGTAACTTCTGTTTGATATCGAAACCGCCGGCATACCCGGTCAGAGAGCCGTTTGTGCCAATGACCCGATGGCAGGGGATGACGATGGCAATCGGATTGCAATGATTGGCCATTCCCACAGCCCGACAGGCTCGGGGATTGCCTATGGCCGCCGCAATCTCCCCGTAAGTACGGGTCTCCCCGTAGGGAATCTTCCGGAGCGCTTGCCAGACTTGTTGCTGAAAGGGCGTACCGGCCGGTTTCAGCGGCAGATCGAACTGTTTGCGCTCTCCACGGAAATACTCATCCAGTTGGGAATATGCCTGTCGGATTAGCGGGGTTTCGGCCTTTTCGCCCTGCTGCTGTTCGCGATAGGAGATGGACGTAATATACCCCTGTTCGGCTTCGATCCATAGAGTCCCTACTGGAGAGGGGTATGCATAGTGGCTTTTCATAAGGATGCCGATTTAAGGAATAGAACGCAGGCCTAGAATCGCTTCGTGTATTTGTGGCAGTAGGGCAGCAAGCCTTTTCGGTTGTAATAGTTCTGGTGGTAATCCTCTGCCGGCCAGAAGGTCGTGGCGGGTGTCAGTCGTGTTACGACCCGATAACCTTTGGCTTTTAGCTGGTTGATCAGCATTTGGGCTGTTTCCTGCTGCTGGGGCGAGGCGTAGAAGATTTCGGAGCGGTACTGATCACCCTTGTCGGGACCCTGACCATCAGTCTGTGTCGGGTCGTGAATTTCCAGAAAGAGTTTGGTCAGCGTTTCGTAGGATACTACGGCCGGATCGAACACCACCCTGACGGCTTCCGCATGGCCGGTCATGTGACTGCACACCTCCTCATAGGTCGGATTCTTCGTGTGTCCGCCCGTGTAGCCGGCCTCTACCGAGAGGACTCCGGGTATCTTTTCCATCATGTATTCCACGCCCCAGAAACAACCTCCGGCATAGATGGCTGTTTCGGTTTTCGGTTTGGCGACCGTAGCCGACGGTTGATCCGAAGCGGTTGATTCGCTTCCCCCCGGGATAAACCGCATCGAGATGGAGTTGACACAATGTCGGGTGTTTTTCGGCGTGAAGCCCTCGCCCATGAATACATGTCCGAGATGTCCTCCGCAGCGTGCACAGACGATCTCCGTGCGCCGGCCGTCGGCATCAAGCTGGCGCTTGACGGCCCCTGGGATCGCGTCGTCGAAACTGGGCCAGCCGCATCCTGCGTCGAACTTGTCCGTTGACCGGAAAAGTGGCGCCCCGCATTGCTTGCAGACGTAGGTTCCCTTGCCGTTGAACTTGTAATATTGGCCCGAGAAGGGCTTTTCGGTTCCTTTGTGCAGGATGACTCGCTGTTCCTCGGGAGTCAGCTCTTTTTTGTCCATAACTTGTGCCATTAAGGTTTGCCCGCCGAGCAGGTACAGGGTGATCAGTATGAAGATGTTCCTAAACATGGTATGTCGCGTCTTGTTGCTGCTTTGTTCCTTGCCTGCCGGACTCTGGCTGGCCTACTTCTGTCGGAAGTAGATCTGCAGGGGCACACCCTGGAAGTCCCAGTGCTCACGGATCTTGTTCTCAAGGAAACGCTTGTAGGGCTCCTTGATGTATTGCGGCAGGTTCACGAAAAAGGCGAATGCCGGTGTCGAGGAGGGGAGCTGCATGGCGAACTTGATCCGGATGTACTTCCCTTTGGTCGAGGGGGGTGGTGTCTCTTCGATGATCGGCAGCATGTATTCGTTGAACTCGGAGGTGGCGATCCGGCGGTTCCGCGACTGGCAGACACGCAGAGCTGTTTGCAGAACTTCCATGATGCGCTGCTTGTTCGGCACCGAGGTGAAGATAATGGGCACGTCGTTAAACGGTGCGATTTTCTTCTCGATCAACTCCCGGTACTCCTTCATCGTATTGTTCCCCTTGTCGATCAGGTCCCATTTGTTCACGACAATGACGCATCCTTTCTTGTTGCGAACAATCAGGTTGAAGATATTCAGGTCCTGCGACTCCACGCCCTGCGAGGCATCCAGCATCAGTACACAGACATCCGAGTTCTCGATGGCCCGTATAGAGCGCATCACCGAGTAGAACTCCAGGTCCTCCGTTACTTTCCCCTTCTTGCGCAACCCGGCCGTGTCGATCAGGTAGAAATCCATGCCGTATTTGTTGTAGCGTGTGTGGATCGAGTCGCGGGTCGTCCCGGCTACCGGTGTGACGATGTTGCGCTCGCTCCCAAGCAAGGCATTGGTCAGCGACGACTTGCCGACGTTCGGACGCCCGACGATCGTGATCTTGGGCAGATCTTTTTCCGTCAGAACCGTGCTGTCGGCCGGAAGGGCTTCCAGAATGGCATCCATCAGATCACCCGTCCCGCTGCCGCTGATCGAACTGATCGTAATGGGGTTGCCCAGCCCCAATCCGTAAAACTCATGAGAACCGTAGAGTTGCTCGTTGTTGTCCACCTTGTTGACTACCAGCAACACCTTTTTGTCGGTCCGACGCAGGATATCGGCCATCATCATATCCAGATCCGTGATCCCCGTGGAGACCTCCACCATGAAGAGGATTACGTCGGCCTCGTCGATGGCCAGCATCACCTGTTTGCGGATCTCTTCCTCGAAGACGTCGTCGCTGTTGACCGAGTATCCCCCCGTATCAATCACCGAAAACTCCCGGCCATTCCAGTCGGTTTTGCCGTAATGACGGTCACGGGTGGTGCCGGCCGTAGAATCTACGATGGCCTTGCGCATACCCACCAGTCGATTGAACAGGGTGCTTTTGCCCACATTGGGGCGTCCTACGATTGCTACTATTCCCATATATCTATAATGCCTCGCGTTAAATCTGTTCGCAAAGATAGCGAACTTTCTCCATATCGCAATGAATGAAAGGCATGCGCCATTATTTCGTACGGAATCCGTGGTTGATTCCCTAAAAATTGTTATATTTCGAAAATTTTATCTTAAAATCTAACTTAAAAGTATCTTTAACAACAATGTACCGTAACGATAAAAGGACTGTGATCACCCTCGATGCCGGAGGGACGAACTTCATGTTCAGTGCTATACGCGGCAATGAGTTCATTGTCGATCCTGTTACACTACCCGCTCGGGCCGATGATCTGGATGCCTGCCTTACTTCGCTTGAGAAGGGTTTCCGAATGATCATTGAGAACCTGGACGAGAAACCGGTTGCGATCAGTTTCGCTTTCCCCGGTCCGGCCGACTATCCCAATGGAATCATTGGCGGATATCTGCCCAACTTCCCTTCGTTCCGGGACGGTGTAGCGCTGAAAGCCTTCCTCGAGGCCAAGTTCTCCATTCCGGTCTATATCAATAACGATGCCGATCTCTATGCCTATGGCGAGGCACTTGCCGGAGCATTGCCTTATGTCAACCAGAAATTGGAGGAGGCCGGCAGCAGCAAACGTTATCATAATCTGCTGGGTTATACGCTCGGAACCGGATTCGGGTTTGGGTTTGTCTCGGACGGACGGCTCCATATCGGTGATAATTCTTGTGTAGAGACTTTCTGCCTGCGGAATAAAAAGTATCCCGACATTATCCTGGAGGAGGGTGTGGCCATCCGAGCTGTGAAACGGGTTTATGGCGAACTGTCGGGCCAACCGGATCATGGCCTGGAGCCGAAGGATATCTGCGAGATTGCTGAAGGGAAACGTCCAGGAAACCGCGAGGCTGCGATCGTGGCCTTTGCCGAGTTGGGTGAGATTGCCGGTGATGCCATTGCAACGGCTGTTTCACTGATCGATGGTATTGTCGTCATCGGAGGCGGATTGAGCGGAGCCAAGGAGTTTATCATGCCCTCTTTGTTGCGGGAGATGCGTGATCATCTGATGACATTTGGTGGCGAGAAGGTGGCCCGTGTACAGAGCAAAGTGTTCTACCTGGATGACGAGCAGGAGTTTGCAGAATTTGCCCGGAGCAATACGGCTCGGGAGTTGAAAGTATACGGAAGCGAGAAAACCGTGCTTTATGATCCGGAGAAGAAGATTGGAGTGATGACATCAAAGATCGGTGCCAGCAAGGCCATCTCGCTCGGGGCGTATGCCTATGCACTCAGCCAGATCGATGTGAAATAGGCCGATCGGCAGGAGAAATACACTTTTTTAACGAGACAGAAGCGGAATGCTGCCGAGACAGTATCCCGCTTCTGTCGTTGTCATGGGGCTGATTGCTAGGGGTTTGTGGATAAAATAAGATTTGCCCGTTTTTTGTATTTTGTTTGCCAATAAAATATATGTATCTTTGAAAAAATTAGTAAACTGAATGATGATGGGAAGAAAATGGATCATTGCCGGTCTTTTGTCTTTTGGGGTATTTTGCGCCATGTCAGCCAGCGGCCAGCGGCCGATCGAATTCGGAGTGAAAGCCGGTATCAATACGGAAAATATCGATATCGTCCATCCATCGAGTGGAGCCTTTATTCTGTCTACCGATGCGAAAGTCGGCTATCAGGTTGGTATTATGTCTCGGGTGAACCTGGCTATGTTTCACATACAACCCGAGTTGCTCTATAATATGCATCGTTATTCGATGTATGCAACTGCAAAAGATAGTGATGAGCGGACAAAATCCGATGTGCGGATCAATACGATGGAGGTTCCGGTACTTTTGGGAATGCGCCTGCTGATGTTTCGCGTGAATGCCGGTCCGGTGTTTAATGTCATGACGGATACATCTGTTAAGAATGGTTCAGCCGGTCATTCGGTGATGACGACGCGCCCCTCTGTGTCATATATGCTGGGCGTGGGGCTGGATCTGGGTAAACTGAATCTGGATGTTCGTTACAATGGACAGTTCTCACGGTCCGAACAAAGTATTCTGATTCCGTCGACGGACCCTCAGGGCAAAGATTATAAGGTTAAGATACGGACATGGATGTTCAGTATAGGTTATATGTTCTGAGCCGACAATGACGGAGAAAAGCATTGAAATAGAGGGGATAGATCCTCGGGAATTCTATGGTGCGGGTAATTCGCATCTGAATAAGATCGCCTCGTTGTTCCCGAAGTTGAAACTTGTCGCTCGGGGTTCTACCATCAAGGCAATTGGCGAAGAGGGAGAAATAGGGCGCTTCGAGAAACGTCTCGGGGCGCTTCTTGCATATTATGCAAAATATGGCCATTTGTCCAATGAGGTGATAGAACAGTCGATGGGTGGAGGCTTTGCCGTGGAGCCGGATCCGGAGACGGAGCAGGATGTGATCGTTTACGGGAATAATGGCAATATTGTTCGGGCCCGAACGATCAATCAGCAGAAACTGGTCAAACTGTATCAGACGAAGGACTTGTTATTTGCTATCGGGCCGGCCGGATCGGGTAAAACTTATACGGCTATTGCACTGGCTGTGCAGGCTTTGAAAAATAAGCAGGTTCGCAGGATTATTCTGACTCGGCCGGCCGTGGAAGCCGGTGAGAAACTGGGATTTTTACCCGGGGATATGAAGGAAAAACTGGACCCTTATCTGCAGCCGCTCTATGATGCGTTGAATGATATGATCCCGGCAGCTAAATTGGGTAAATACCTGGATGAGGGGACGGTGCAGATCGCTCCGTTGGCATTCATGCGAGGGCGGACACTGGATAACGCGTTTGTCATACTGGATGAGGCTCAGAATACCACTTTCCCGCAGATCAAGATGTTCTTGACGCGTATGGGACGCAATGCGAAATTTATTGTTACGGGCGATATTACTCAGATCGACCTTCCGAAGCCGTCCGACTCGGGGTTGACAGCTGCAATCAATCTGTTGTCTAAGGTAAAAGGGATCGGGATTGTACAGTTCGATAAACGGGATATCGTCCGGCATCCGTTGGTAAAACATATTGTGGAGGCACTCGATAAAGGTGCCCGCACGGAAAAAGAATCATAATGAAACAAAACCCAAATAAGCGATGAATAAAGCAATTACAAAGACCAATTTTCAGTTTGAGGGTCAAAAAGGCCTCTATACGGGCAAGGTGAGAGATGTCTATAATATCGACGATAAATACCTGGTTATGGTCGTCAGCGACCGTATCTCGGCATTCGACGTGGTGCTCCCTGAAGGTATTCCCTACAAGGGTCAGGTGCTGAACCAGATTGCATCGAAGTTTCTCGATGCCACGGCAGATATTTGTCCCAACTGGAAGATCGCTTCGCCCGATCCGATGGTAACGGTGGGTTACAAGTGTGAAACCTTCCCGGTGGAGATGATCGTCCGGGGATACCTGACCGGCAGTTCCTGGCGCGATTATAAGGCTGGGGCCCGCTCGATCTGCGGCATTCCTCTGCCGGAGGGCATGCGCGAACACCAGAAATTCGAACATCCTATCGTAACTCCGACCACCAAGGCCGAAATCGGAAGCCATGACCAGAATATTTCGAAAGAGGAGATTATTGCCAGCGGGCTGGTATCCCGGGAGGATTACGAACAACTGGAAAAATATGCCTTGGCACTATTCGAACGGGGTACGAAGATGGCTGCTGAGCGCGGTCTGATCCTGGTGGATACCAAATATGAGTTCGGGAAGAAGGATGGCGTCATTACGCTCATCGACGAGATCCATACGCCCGATTCGTCGCGCTACTTCTATGCCGATGGCTATCAGGAACGTTTCGATAAGGGCGAACAACAACGCCAGCTCTCCAAGGAGTTTGTGCGCGAGTGGCTGATGGAGAACGGTTTCCAGGGAAAACCGGGTCAGCAGGTTCCGGAGATGACCGACGAGATCGTGCGCAGTATCAGCGACCGGTATATTGAGCTCTATGAACGGATCACGGGAGAGAAGTTCGTGAAGTCGACTTCGGACGACGTGATGGAGCGCATGGAGTCCAATATCCGGAATATGATCGCACGCTTGCGTTAGTACTAACCTTGTTAACCTAAGACTGTATATTTTATGAGTAAGGAAATCAAAAATCTGCAACCGGCATCGGTGTGGAGCCATTTTGCGGAAATCTGCCAGGTTCCCCGCCCGTCGCATCATGAGGCGGCCATACGTCAGTATATCGTGGATTTTGCTAAATCCCATGGCTTGGATTGCACCGTCGATCAGGCAAATAATGTTATCGTACGCAAACCGGCCACCCCGGGTATGGAAAACCGTAAGGGCGTGATTCTGCAGGCCCATGTGGATATGGTGCCGCAGAAGAACGGCGATAAGGTGTTCGATTTCACGAAAGATGCTATCCAGGCTTATGTCGATGGCGAGTGGGTTACGGCCGACGGTACGACGCTTGGGGCCGATAATGGAATGGGAGTCTCGGCCATTCTGGCAGTTCTGGAGTCGACCGATATTCCGCACGGACCGATCGAAGGGCTGTTTACGGCGACGGAGGAGACCGGTATGGACGGGGCTTTTGGCTTGGTTGCCGGAGAACTGAACGGGGATATCCTGCTTAACCTCGATTCCGAAACGGAGGGAGAACTCTATGTAGGGTGTGCCGGAGGACTCGATGCAAATATTACGTTTAAGTATAAAGAGGAAGAGATTGATCCGAAAGCGTATCAAGCTGTCAAACTCAGTGTCAAGGGGCTGAAAGGCGGACATTCCGGTATCGAGATCATTCTCCAGCGGGCTAATGCCAATAAGGTGCTGTTCCGGTTCTTGAGACAAGCAGCCAAGAAGTATGGGGTCCGACTGGCATCGGTGGATGGCGGCGGACTTCGCAATGCCATCCCGCGCGAGGCATCGGCGGTGGTATTGGTGCCGGAAGAGATGCTGGATGAGTTCCTGGCCGAGGTGCCGGCATACGAGGAGTTGATCAACCGTGAATTTAAAGGTGTCGAGGATCGGATCGTCTTTTCTGCCGATGAGACCAAGAAGATGAAAACCGCCATCGATAAAAAGACGGCAAATCGCTTGATTGATGCGGTTTGTGGTTGTCCGAACGGAGTTATCTCCATGAGCCACTCGATGCCGGGTCTGGTACAGACCTCGACAAATTTGGCACGTGTGGTCTCTGAAGGAGGCGAGATTCGTCTGCAATGCCTGATGCGGAGCTCTGTGAATAGCGAAAAAGAGGATCTGGGAGAGAACCTCTCGGCTGTTTTTGAACTGGCCGGTGCCAAGGTCGAACTGAGCGGTGGGTATGACGGTTGGAATCCCAATATGGAGTCTCCGATTCTCCACGCCATGACAGAGAGTTACGAAGAGTTGTTTGGACGGAAACCGGCCGTTACGGCCATCCATGCCGGGCTTGAGTGCGGCATCATCGGCGGAACCTATCCGAATCTGGATATGATCTCGTTCGGCCCGACGATTTGCTATCCGCACTCTCCGGACGAAAAGGTCAATATCGCTTCGGTTGAACGTTTCTGGCGCTTTCTGTGCCATACATTGGAGCATACCCCAAGCAAATAGGAACTATGGCCGATACATCGAAATGGTTCGCGATTGTAAATCCCGTTGCCGGTAGCGGCAAAGGGTTGGAGGATTGGCCTCTGATCAGCAAACTGCTGCGTGAGAGTAATCTGATGCCAGACTATGTCTTTACCGAACGGAAATACCATGCGATCGAACTGGCGGTTGAGGCGGTTAATAAAGGCTACCGTAAGATTATCGTAGTGGGTGGCGACGGCACGATCCACGAGGTGGTGAACGGATTGTTTATCCAGCAGAAGGTCCCGACACAGGATATTCTGATTGCGGTGATTGCCGTGGGAACGGGGAATGACTGGATTCGAATGTTCGGTATCCCACGGAAATACTCCGAGGCGATCAAGGCCATTGTCGAGGAGCACTCCTTCCTGCAGGATGTGGGGACGATCTCCTATTATAAGGCGAACTACCAGCAACATCGCTATATGGCCAATGTGGCCGGTATCGGATTCGATGCTTTCGTGAACCATAAGTATAACCACCTGAAGGAGGAGGGGAAACGTGGCAAGTGGCTCTATGTGTGGAGTACGCTGAAGGCAGTCCTAAAATACTCTTCGACGGGTGTTAAGATCTGGCTGGACGATAAATTGGTGGTCAATGACTTGGTTTACAGTGCGACGATCGGTATCGGAAAATATAATGGCGGCGGTATGATGCAGATGCCGGAAGCTATTGCCGACGACGGTTTGTTTGACCTGACCGTGATCCGTAAGATCAGCCGCTTGGGAGTCCTGTCGCGATTCAAATCGTTGTACAACGGTAAGATATATAAAATTAAGAAGGTTTCCCATGACCGAGGGCGTAAACTGCGGATCGAATCCTCTCCGGAGATTCGGGTCGAGGTGGACGGCGAGGCATTGGGGTATTCCCCTTTCGAGTTTAGTATTATCGACCGGGCTATCCGAGTAGTCGTGTCGGAGAAGTTCCTGAAAAAAGAATTGGGGCGGGTATCGGCTTAATTGAGAGCCTTGCTTAACGAATAAAAGCGGGAAACAGTTTCACTGTTTCCCGCTTTTATGTTTTTTCAAAAGATCCAGGCTCCTCTCCCGGTTTTGGATTAACTCTTTCGCCCCGGAGTTTTTCTGTTGTTGTCAGAGAGACCCTTGATTTGTATTTGAAAGGTCTTCTGAAACCCTGGGAGCCTTATCGGTTGTTGAGTACCTCCAGAGCTCGATCAATCCGGCGGAGTGTCTCTTCTTTGCCGATTACCCCGCAGATGTCGAACAGATCCGGTCCTTTGCCTACGCCAATGACTGCCAGGCGGAAGGCATTCATAATCTGTCCCATCGGGAGTCCGTTTTCGGTAATCCAACCCAAGACGGTCTTCTCGGTATTCTCCTTGGTGAAATCGCCGACCCCGGCCAACAACTCACGGACATGAGCCACGTGAGCCGGATTGTCGCCTTTCCAGTATTTGTCGATTGTTTTTTGCTCGTATTCCGTCGGAGCAATGAAGATGAAGTAGGATAAGTCCCAGAAATCACTGATAAAAGTTGCACGGGTTTTGATGATGGCCGCAACCTTCGTAGCCAGGAAGATGCAGGCCTTGACTCCATGCTCATGCAGGATCGGCAGAAACAGACGTCCCAACTCTTCATTGTCGCGGTGGTGCATATATTGGGCGTTGAACCAGCGGGCTTTGTCCGGACTGAACCGGGCGCCGGACTTGCCCACCTTGTCGAGCGAAAAGTTAGCGATCAGTTCCTCCATCGAGAAAATCTCCTGCTCCGTACCGGGGTTCCACCCCAGCAGCGCCAACATATTGATGAATGCCTCGGGGAAATAGCCGTCCTCGCGATATCCGTGAGCCGTTTCGCCGGTAGTGGGGGAGACCCACTGAAGCGGGAAGACCGGGAATCCCATCTTGTCGCCGTCGCGTTTGCTGAGTTTGCCTTGTCCGGTCGGTTTCAACAATAGCGGCAGGTGTGCGAACTCAGGTTGCGAGTCGCTCCACCCGAAAGCCCTGTAAAGCAGATAATGGAGCGGCAGTGAGGGTAGCCACTCTTCGCCCCGGATCACGTGCGAGATCTCCATCAGGTGATCGTCTACGATATTGGCCAGGTGGTAGGTCGGCAGGTTGTCTGCTGATTTGTACAGCACCTTGTCGTCCAGCGTTGAGGTATTGATCGTCACCTGTCCCCGAATGAGGTCGTTCATGTGCACCTCCTCGTTGACCGGCATCTTGAAGCGGATCACCCAGTGATCACCGCGCTCGATACGCTCCTTGACCTCCTCGGCCGAAAGATGGAGCGACGTGGCGAGTTTTTCGCGTACCTGATAGTTGTAGGCGAAGGTGCCACCATTCTTTTCGGCTTCGGCACGCAGAGCATTCAACTCTTCCGGCGTATCGAATGCATAGTAGGCATTGCCCGATTCGACCAACTGCAAGGCATATTTCAGATAGATCTCCTTACGTTCGCTTTGCCGATAGGGTGCATGCGGACCTCCCTGTTCGATACCCTCATCGACCTGTATGCCACACCATTTCAAGGATTCGATGATATACTCCTCAGCGCCGGGGACGAAACGCTGCGAATCGGTATCCTCGATGCGCAGGATGAAATCTCCACCGTTCCGGCGTGCGAAAAGATAGTTGTATAGTGCCGTGCGAACGCCTCCGATGTGAAGCGGCCCCGTAGGACTGGGGGCAAAACGTACTCGTACTTTTCTCTCCATCTTATTGATTGAATTTATTTCTCTTGTTTTTTGTTTACGGTTGTTTGGCGAGTTCTCCAGAAGTAGATTGCATCACGATAAATCGGGTAGGGACCTTTGTGTCGATGCTAATTTGTGCACTTTGCTGTGCCGAGCATTTTCGGGCATGCCCCCTCTCTGCTATACGTTGAACAAGAAGTGCATGATGTCGCCGTCCTGTACGACGTATTCCTTTCCTTCGATGGCGATCTTACCTGTTTCGCGGCACGCTTTTTCCGATCCGAGAGCAACGTAATCGTCATATTTGATCACTTCGGCGCGGATAAACCCTTTCTCGAAATCGGTGTGGATGATTCCTGCGGCCTGCGGAGCTTTTGTCCCTTTGCTGTAGGTCCATGCGCGGGTTTCATCGGGACCGGTGGTGAAGTAGGTCTCCAGATTCAACAGACGGTAAGCGGCCTTGATCAACCGGTTCACGCCGCTCTCTTTCAGTCCCACCTCTTCCAGAAACATCTGGCGCTCCTCGTAATCTTCCAGCTCCGCAATATCGGCTTCCGTGGCTGCTGCGACGATGAGCAACTCGGCATTTTCGTCGGCAATGGCCTGGCGGACAGCCTCCACATGAGCATTACCTGTTGCGGCGCTGGCCTCATCCACATTGCATACGTACAGCACCGGTTTGTCGGTCAGCAGACATAGGTCGCTCACCAGTTTGTGATCCTCCTTTTCGAGTTCTACCGTGCGGGCCGATTTGCCCTGTTCGAGCGCCTCTTTGTAGTGAAGCAGGATGTCGTACACCTTTTTGGCTGTTTTGTCGCCGCCCTGTGCTTGTTTGAAGGTTTTGCCCAGCCGGTTTTCTACGGTTTCCAGGTCTTTCAGTTGCAGTTCGGTGTCGATAATCTCCTTGTCGCGGACCGGGTTGACGCTGCCATCGACATGTGTGATGTTAGCGTTTTCGAAACACCTCAGTACGTGAATGATGGCATCCGTATTCCGGATATTGGCCAGAAATTTGTTGCCCAATCCTTCTCCCTTTGAAGCGCCTTTGACCAGGCCGGCGATATCGACGATTTCGATCGTTGTGGGAATCACCTTCTTTGGATTGTCAATTTTTGCCAGATTGATCAGCCGCTCGTCCGGGACCGTGATGACGCCGACATTGGGTTCGATCGTGCAGAACGGAAAGTTTGCTGCCTGCGCTTTTGCATTTGATAAACAGTTGAACAGGGTGGATTTACCCACGTTGGGAAGCCCCACTATACCGCATTGTAGTGCCATTTCTACCTTTCAGTTTTTGTCTTTCGATCGGCAAAGATAACCATAAAATTCTTTTGACGCGCTACCCGGTCCGTGAATCATTTGATTTATTCTTCCATCAGGGTTGTATCGTCGAGAGCAGGAGCGTCTTTCCCGGTTAGTTTACGGACATTTTTGGCGACATCTTGTTTTTGAGCATTTTTTTCGATGATGAACTCCACTTGGTCCCCCGGATGTAGTTCGTTGAAATCTCCGATGACATCCAATGAGTGGAAGAACAAGTTATTGTTGGGGTATTTGATAAATCCAAAACCGTTTTTAATGCTGAGAATCTCGCTCACCAGTTTTCGGTCTGACAACTCCTCTCGTATCGGGTCACATCCTACGAATAGCCCTTGTATTTGGGGATTCCCCTCCGAGAGACCTTTGGCAATCACCTCGTGCATGGGTATGGGGTAGGTGGCCAGTTGGAGCAGGTCGTGAGAGGTCTTGGTGACGATCTTTATGCCATCATCATTGGTATATTCGAACTCCCAGCTGAGTAACATGACTCGAACTCCCAATGAATTGAGTTTCCGTAATAGCGGGACATAATCCGTATCCGATGCGATTAGTACGGCGACGTCGATTTTACCGGATAGCGCCATTTCGTAAGCCTCTAACGACAGCCATACGTCAATGCCTCGTTCCTCCTTCTTGCCCAGATAATTGCGTAATGGAAGATAGTGGGTTTGCACTCCTTCGGCCATCAATATGTCTTCGAAAACACGGTCGTTGTATAGTTGATTTCCTCTTTGAGCGGCTTCGGCGGCATTGATTCTCCCCCGGAAATAGTGAGCGCAGATAATCTGACATCCTTTACATGCGCACCCTTCTTCCTGAGCTACTCTTTGTTTGATATAGGCATGCAGGTCACTTATACTTAAGCGACTGTGCTGAGGGTGGATATAATTATAGTAATTTGATACGTGCAGTAAAAAGTTTCCGTCATAGAATACCCCCACCCGAAGAGGTGTAAATCTTTCATTCATCGTATTATATAATAATTTATCTCTTTTAAATTTATGTACAAATATAATGAAATATCTGGAAGCCCGCTTTTCTGATAGTGCATTTTTTTCGGGATTGCGGGGCGGGGGATTAGGAAAATTGTTAAAAAAACTATAAAATTGCATTTTAATTAACACATGTGACGAGTAAGCGTATGAAAGTTTTGAAATTTGGCGGTTCATCCGTCGGCTCTGCGGAAGCGATGTTGAAAGTAAAGTCGGTTGTGGCCTCCTGCAACGACAATGTGGTGGTGGTAGTTTCTGCGCTGGGTGGAATAACCGATCGTTTGTTGCTTACGGCCAAATTGGCTGCCTCCGGGGACATGGGATATGAGACGGAGTTGGCCGATATGGTTAAACGTCATTTGACCCAGGTGCGGGATGTGGTTCCAGGCGAGAAACGCGGACGAGTTGAATCGGCCGTAGTCTCGATGTTGGACGAGTTGACCAACATTTTCCGCGGGGTGTACCTGATTCGAGATCTTTCCCCTAAGACGACCGATACGATTCTGAGTTACGGGGAACGTCTCTCTTCCACGATACTGAGTGGAGTTATTGATGGAGCCACGTTGTACGATGCCCGGACTTTTATTAAAACCCGGAGCTATTATGGTAAGCATGCCATTGATTTCGAGGTGACCGATCGTTTGATTCGCGAGACATTGCTGCCGCTTCCTCGGGTAGCCATCGTGCCGGGCTTTATCGCTTCTGATATTCAGACTTCGGATGTGACCACCCTCGGGCGGGGCGGATCGGATTATACGGCGTCGGTTATTGCAGCTGCGCTCGATGCCTCGGTACTGGAGATATGGACCGATGTGGATGGTTTTATGACGGCCGATCCCAAGGTGGCGAGCAGTGCCTATGTGATCGAACGCCTCAGCTATGTTGAAGCCATTGAATTGTGTAATTTTGGCGCCAAGGTGATCTATCCGCCTACGATATTTCCTGTATATCATAAACATATCCCTATTGTTGTAAAGAATACATTTAACCCGTCGTCTCCGGGAACTTATATCTCTAACGAAAGAGTGAATGATAACCGGAAGGCGATTAAGGGAATCTCCTCCGTGGCCGATACCTGCTTGATTACGATTCAAGGTCTAGGAATGGTTGGGGTGATTGGTGTTAATTATAGGATATTCAAATCGTTGGCCAAGGCCGGAATTAGCGTTTTCTTTGTGTCGCAGGCGGCATCGGAGAACAATACTTCGATCGGTGTGCGGACCGAGGATGCTGATCTGGCGGCAGAGGTGCTGTCCCATGAATTTGCACAGGAAATCCTGCAGGGGGAGATCAATCAGGTCAAACAGGAGCGAGGTCTGGCGACCATAGCCATCGTGGGGGAGAACATGAAACATACACCCGGCATCGCGGGGAAGTTGTTCGGAACACTTGGGCGAAACGGTATTAATGTAATCGCTTGTGCACAAGGAGCTTCAGAGACGAATAT
>CALYBN010000053.1 GCA_944414825.1 uncultured Rikenellaceae bacterium | reverse complement strand
CAATGTACGTTGTGGTATTTGAGAGCGATCTTATCCGTAGAACGGATGTAATGGTCGAATGTGCGGGTACGGCGATCGAAATGGTTGAGGCCTCCGTCCTCCGTTGCGATCCACAATCCATTGTCTCCGTCAGCTATGATCTGGCGGACAGCCATGCCGCTCAAGTGGTGGTTTGAATATCCGGCAGGGTAGACAGTAAATTCTGCCGTGCGATCGTACATGACATTCACGCCGCCGAAGTAGGTCCCGACCCACATGTTGTTGGCCCGATCGCGGAATATCGTGTAGACAGGATTGTCGCTCAGACCGCTGACATCGTTTATATCATGCGAGATGTGACGATGGAAATGGAGTTGCCGGTCAAAGATGTTGATGCCGTTCTCTCCTCCGACCCAAGTGTTGCCGTAACGATCGAATTCGATGGTCCGCAGGACACTTTGAGTCCGCCCCGTGTCGAATAGTGGTTCGGTGACGCTGTGATCGCGTGGGTCATAGACGGCAAATACCGACCATCCGCCGATCCAGAGTCGGGAATCAGCATCTTTCTCAATACATAGGACTGCGTTTTGTCGTAGGTTAGATAATTGCCGACCGGGAAATGGCAGTGAAACGGTTTTCATCTGTCGGAGGTCGAAGCAACGGATTCCGACGTTCGTCCCGATCCATAGAATGTCATTGCCGTCTTCGCATAAGGCGTTGATCTTAACAGGTTTTGGGGTGCCCAGATCTGCCTCTATTGCGATGAATTCTTGACGCGCTTCATCGAAAAAGTATAACTTCCCAAAAATTCCCGTGACAATTCTTCCATCGGACAATTGGGTAAAAGTATGACAGTTGGTTATCTCTTTCCCGTTGATTTGGTAACGGATGAAGCGTTCCGTTTCGCGATCGTAGCGACAGATTCCGTTTTCGGTACAAATCCATATTCTTCTTTTGTTATCTTCGAGGAGGTTGAGTACGCCATTGTGCTGTAATGACGTGCTGTCTCCCGGCCGATTGAGAAAGCGTCGGATGGAATATCCGTCATAGCGGTTCAATCCCTCCTGTGTGGCGATCCATAAATATCCTTTGTGGTCCTGGATGATGTGGTTGACGCCGTTGTGTGTGAGGGCATCGTTCCAGTCGGGGAAGTCGAAGCGGATATTGTCGATCCCGACTCCGTACAGGGCGAGGCTGTAAACGGATAAAAGGAGCGAAAAGACCGTATGAAAGATATATTTCGGCATTATTGATATGAGGTTTGGATGTAAAGATACGGTAAAATATTAAAAAAATTTAAGGGTGGGAAAACACGTTATGTTCCCCCGCCCCTTAAATAACTTGTTTTCAGAATATTTTGATTGATTACCAGAAGTATTTCTCTTCGATCTCTTTCATCTCCGGGTATTGTTCATCCGTATCGCCGTACTGTTTTTTGAGTTCCAGAAGTTTTGTCTTCAACTCTTTGATAAGTTTTTCGTTGCCTTTTTCATGGTAGATGTTGCGCATTTCCATGGGGTCTTTCTCCAGGTCGTACAACTCCCAGTCAGGCGTGTATTCGATCTCGTTGGCGCCGGCTTTCTGCAGAGCCTTGCCATAATAGAACGTCAATACATAGCGCTCGGTGCGAATCCCGTAGTTGGCTACCGTATGGTGGATGTTGTCACCGTTCATCCAATAACGGTAATACATGGCGTCACGCCAATCGGCCGGTTTTTTCCCCTCGCGGAGGATTTCGCGGAAGCTGGTTCCCTGCATGTAGTCGGGTTTCTTCACGTCTGCATAGTCGAGCAGCGTGGGGGCGAAATCGGCGTTGATGACGATGCTGTTGTTGACTGTTCCGGCCTTGATCTCTTTCGGATAACGGATCAGCAGCGGCATCCGCAGGCTCTCTTCCAACATGTAGCGTTTGTCGAACCATCCGTGTTCGCCGAGGAAGAAGCCCTGGTCCGACGTATAGATGACAATCGTGTTTTCAGTCAGTCCGTTGTCGTCCAGATATTTCAGAATGCGGCCCACATTCTCGTCGATACCGGCGATGCAGCGCAGATAGTCCTTGATATAACGCTGATAGGCCCATTTCCGGAATTCATCGCGCGAGAGATTGGTGGGCAACTCGCATTTCAGGTCTTTTTTGTTCATATTCTCCAGACTCATCTTCTGGATATGGGCATATTGGGCCTTTCCTTCGTAGGTGTCGTACATGTTCTCCGGCTCGGGCATCTCCACCCCTTCGAACAGCGACGCAAACCGGGGTGCATACTCCCACGAACGGTGTGGGGCCTTGAAATGGCACATCAGCAGGAATGGTTCATCCTTCTTTCGGTTCTCCAGCCAGTTGAGAGCCTGGTCAGCGATGATATCCGTGGAGTGGCCCTGGTAAACGGTTCCTTTGGTTTTGTCGAATGGGCAGGTCTGTCCCTCGCGATCAGTTTTGGAGATCAGCACCGGGTTTTTGTAACGCCCCTGGCCCGGAAGAACATTGTAGTAGTCAAATCCGGTGGGTTCATACTTGAGGTGCCACTTTCCGATGATGGCTGTCTGGTAGCCGCTCTTTTGCAACTCTTTGGCGAAGTTGTCCTGTTCCGGGCGCAGACCGTCGACCAACGTATAGATTCCATTTTGATGGCTGTACTGTCCGGTCATGATGCAACCGCGGCTCGGGGCGCTGATCGAGTTGGTGACGCAGCAACTCTCCATGCGGATGCCCTCGTTGCCGATGCGGTCGAGGTTGGGCGTAGAAAATACTTGAGATAGAATGCCGCCGTAAGCGCTGATGGCCTGTGCGGAATGGTCGTCCGACATGATGTAGATAATATTTGGACGATCCTGACCCATGGCATGAGCCTGAGCCAGCAGGCCGGCTACGGCCATGGAGGTAAAGGACAATATGCGATTCATGATGTTTGGATTGAATGATTTCTCAAAAATAGTGAAACTATCTTAAATTTAGAATCATATCAAGCCGATTTTTTCTTCCAGATATTGTTGGATCTGTTCCGCCGAAGGATCCATCGCTACGATACGGCCATCGGCTGCTACCAGAAGGATTCTTCCTCCGGCATAGTTTACGCCATATTTTTGCCATATTCTATTGGCATCGTTTAATTCGACGAGATTCAACCACGGATATCCGTCTTTTTGTATGGCAGCCGACATGGCAAGGGTGTTTTCGTGTTCCCGGGCCACCCCTACGATGGTAAAATGCTCTCCTTTGTATTTGTTGTATATAGGTATGAGCTCAACGCTCTGTTTCCGGCAGGGCCCGCACCAGGACGCCCAAAGATCGATCACGGCGATTTTCCCGCTTATTTCTTCAGACAGGGTATGATTCTTCCCCTCCAGGTCTGGGGCGGTGAAATCGATGAAACGGCCTCCCGGTTTGATGTTGTCTGCCGCTATCATGTTGAACATCTGCGCGGTGAGGGGATGATCCGGGTACTGTTTCTCGTAGAGTGATTGAAATACCTCTCTGTACATCGCCTTGAATGTGCTGTCCTCTTCTTGGCTGTATCGGTCGTAGAGAAGGTAATAGCCTACCATTCCGGGTTTTTCCCGATTGTATTCGACAATATATCTTCTTAACTCTTTGGAGATGGAATCGGTCTTAGCCACGAAGGCCTTACCGGCATCGGACAAATTCTCTCCGCTTTGCATCATGGCATAAATTCGCTGCTTAATTTCCTGAGGATGCTCAGCCGTCTTGATGCTGTCCAACAAGGCCATGTATTCTTTTGTGTAAAACAGCTTGTTGCTGTACAGACTGTCCTCCTCTGCCAGGTACTCATCCTTATGGAAACGAGTTGCGAGATCGGTGCAATAGTTCTGGTATTCCTTGTTCATTGCGGAGGTAGCTTTGGTAACCTCCGGCGGTGTGTCGTCTCCGAATGGAAGGATTTTTATTTCGATACGGCCTCCGTCCGAGAAAATCACGGTGTTGTAGTATGCTCTGTTTATTATTTCATCCCAGCAAATCAGATCGTAGACCAACGCTTCGTCCGTATGGAGCTGATAACTGAATTCCCCCTCCTTCACCGGAATGGAGATATAGGGGGCTACGCGGACATCTCCGCCGACTGTCTTCAGCAGAAGTCGTGTCGTGTTGGGTCTGTCGATGAGAGTTCCGCTGATGGTGGTTGTATATTTCGACTTCTCGGGCGATAGATTTATGCCGCGGACCGACTCTTTTCCGCAGACCAGGTCGAATGAGGTGTCGTTCTCCTGCAACGGCTCGAAAACGAGTGTGAACGGCAGGGTCATATTTTCGGGAATCGTGACGGTTTTCCCTGCCGGACTCTCCAAATTCTGCAGAAGCTGGTATTCGGTCCCGGAGCCACCTCCACGCAAATAGACATCGGATGGAATCGTTACCTTGTTGCCTTTTCGGCCGTAGAGATTTCCGCTTACGATCGTGGCCGAGTCTTCCTGGGTTATCTGATAGACGGAGAGCCATTCCAGACTGTTTCCCGGTGTGACATCGATCGTTTTTCCTTTGTGCGGGCAGGAAGAGAACAGAAGGGTAGCTGCCAGGAAGCATAGCAGCAAAGCTGCCTGCACAATGTGTTTGGGTATCATAAGCGTAGTTGTTTGGTGTGAGCAGAGACAAATATAAGTGAAATATTCCCCCCCCCAAGAAAAATGTATGAAAAGATCACGGGCTAGCGGATTGTATGGGTAAATTGTATAAGGGAAAGTATTTGTTCGTATCTTTGCCCGAGTAAATCAAAAAAATAGCATGAAGACGAGAATAGCGATCGTGGGCACGGGAGGTGTCGGAGGATTTCTGGGGGGCTTGCTGGCCTCCTATTATGAGCAGAGTGAGTCAGTCGAGGTCTATTTCATTTCGCGCGGGGCGGCGTTGGCGCGGATCCGCAAGGAGGGACTGCGCGTCGATGCCCAGAGCGGAAGCTTCGTGGCACGGCCAACCCTGGCCACGGATCGGGCCGAGGAGATCGGAACGATGGATTATGTGCTCTATTGTACCAAAGCCTATGATGTCGAGGGTGGTATCCACCAGATTCTGCCCTGCATCGGACCGCAGACCGTGGTGCTGCCTTTCCTGAACGGGGTGGACAGCCGAGAGAAGATCCACCGCATGCTGCCCGCCAATGAGGTGTGGTATGGTTGCGTCTACGTGGTAGCCTATATCGTCGAACCGGGCCATATCGTGGAGCAGACCAACGGCTATCGCTACTTTTTCGGCTCACCGGATGGTACGCCCGAGAAGTTGCAGCATCTGAGCGACCTGTTCACCGCGGCAGGGATCGGGGCTTACCTGAAGCCCGATATCGTGCGCCGCGTGTGGGACAAGTTTACGTATATCTCCACCGTGGCGACCGTGACTTCCTATACCGACAAGACCTATGGCGAGGTGCTCTCGACGCCCGAATACCGGGGCTGGCTCGATGCTCTGCTCGTTGAGTTCCAACAGGTGGCTGCGGCCAAAGGACGTGAACTCTCGCCCGGTGTGGCGGATGCGGTGATTGCCCAGATGGCGCGCATCCCGGGAGATACGACCACCTCCATGCAGCGCGATTTTCGGGCCGGCCGCCAGACCGAACTGGAGTCGCTGACCGGTTATATCGTTCGCGAAGGGGAGCGGCTGGGTGTTCCGGTCCCGACCTATCGGATGATGTATGATTCACTGCTGAAACGCTAGCGGAATCGCCTACCCGTTGCGCGAGCCTCTAGCGGAAAATGGGGTAGTGGTTGTTGAAACGGAATCCGAGCCCCAGCATGAGGAAATTGGGATCCTGGAAATTGCGGAGGCTGTAGCCGATATGTACGAATGTACTGCGCGTTACGGCAATTTTGAGGGCCAGCACCTGGTAGATGGATTTAAGGTCTCCGCCCCGGTGCAGTACGTTCACACCGATGCCGATGCCGACCGTGAAGTAAGGCATCGTGTATTCTACCCGTCCCGAAAGTCCCAATGCCATTTGCCGATTGAGAGGTGGCGTTACCAGCGGTAGTTCTCCATTATTGTCTGGCGAGGCGTTTTCGTCAATGGTGACGTTGGCGCTGCCGTCGTAGAACCCGTCGAGGGAGAGCCCTGCCCGGAACTTGTAGCTGAAGTTGTACATCGGCGTGAAATTAAAGCCGAAAACCGGATACGCTTCCGGCGAGGCCACGAGAGTCTCACCGTAGGGGACCCCCTTGCGGCGCCACGATCCGAACAAAACCAGGTCATAACTCACGTGCCGTGGAAAATCGGGAATCGATGCCTGCGAGAAAGCCTTCCGAGAACGGAGCCGTTGTGCGAGGCTTCGCTCACGATTGAAATTGTAGACCAGACCTACCCCCAATCCCACGGCATTTAATCCGGTGTTGGGAACCTGGGTATTCCCATTGGAAAAGTGGGTTAGGGAGATTCCGGTCGTGAGGTCCAGCCGGGCGGAGAGGGGCCAGTTCAGGTAGAAATCTGTATTGATGTAGGCGTTGATCCGCGAACCGGTCACTTTATTGTTTGGGTTGGCGGTGGGATCATAAGGATGCCAACCCACCGACAGCCCGAAATTCCATTCATAGTTGAGCGATACAATCTCTCCGATTCTGGCGATGCGGGCTCCCTGAAGCAGATAGATGGCGGTGGGATTCCCCAGCAGGGCCCGCTCGTGAAAGGTGTAGTGGGCAATGCCCAGGCCTTGATATACTCCGCCGTAAATACGTCCGCGATAGGTGTCGGGATGGTAGACAAAAGAATATTTCAGATGTTCTGACTGTGAATTATTGATAGGTTTTCCTGTTTCTGCTCCTTGAAAAAAATTGTTGGTGGCAGCGATGTATCCGGGGCGTACCTCCAGACCGATCCGGTGGATCAGCCGGTGGAATTTTTGAGTCGAGCCGTCGAGTGATCTCTCCGAGATGAGCGAATCGGTCAACAGTGTGTTCCCTGATTTGCCATATCCAGCCATGGATAGCAAAAGTAGAACTTCCATAAGGAGTGTTGCTCTCCATGTCCCGGTGGTATTTTTCATCTTCGAGAGAATTGTTTGCAGAAAGTATGCAAAATTAGAATAATTTTTAAGCGAGGCAAAGTTCCGGGTGAGATTTAGGGTGAGAATCTCTCCGATTTTTATGGTGAGCGTGAAAAAAATGGTTGATGTTGAAATATTCCAGAAATATTTGATTTTTATACAGGAATAAAGCGAATATTTAGAATATCTTTGTAACTATTGATTCATATTGTATTTTGAGTTAATAAACTACTAAGTAAAAACAATACTTGATATGAGAAGAAATCGATTCCATTTTTGGGCGGTAGGTGCGGTTTGCCTTTCCGTATGTTCCCTCGCAACTTCATTTGTTTCATGCAATCAGGCAAAGACGCAGGATTTTGCCGCGATGGCGCTCGAAGAGTCGGCACAGCCCGTTCATCCGGGCGTTCCGGGCGAGGTGCCTTTCTGGAACCACTATGCCAAGCGTTTTATCTATGCTCCTGCGTTTGATTATAAGGAGGTAGAGGGCGCGGTGAAATATCGTTTCGATGTTGCCTCTGAGGCTGACGGGAAGACCTATTCCTTTACGGACGAGGTGCCGTGGGCTCCGCTGTCGCAGGTGTGGACGCAGGTTCCCGTGGGATATTTCAATATTACCGTCACCGGACTAGATAAGGAGGGAAACGAGGTAGGTGAGGCCGGACAGGGACGTTACTACCGTGCCGCGACCTTCCGTGGGGAGTACCATACGCCGCCCGTACTGCCCTACGACCAGAGTGCACGGTTGGCTCTGGATTCGCTGATGAACAAGTTTTGGGTTCGGTCGTGGCTGACCGATCCCCGTCCGCATCCCGATTATCCGCTCTATCGTTATCCGACCAAGATCCTCAGTGCCCTGGTCGTCGGAGCCATCACGCATGCCAAACTGCATGCCGGAACCCCGGTGGCCGACGAATCGAAGAAAATCGCCGTGACGGTGGCAGATTATCTGCTGGGGCTGTCGTTTGCTCCCGGTACGCCGTGGGAATACCACACTCCTACCTATAAGGGATACTGGATCGGAAAACGTACCGGCGGCCGGAATAACCACATGCAGGAGTGGATCATCATGACCATCTACGGCGTGGATGCCGGCAATGCGTGGCTCGACCTGTATGATTTCACCGGCGACGAGAAGTATCTGACCGCCGCCCGTCACATTGCCGAGACCTTCGTGAAGCGGCAACTCCCGAGCGGAAGCTGGTATCTGTTGGTGAATCACGAGACGAATGAACCTTATGTTGACTTGATTGTCGTGCCGACGCAGATCATCAACTATTACGACCGTCTGATGAACAACTACGGCATGCAGGGGCTTGAGGAATCGAAGCAGAAGGCCCTGAAATGGATCGAGGACAATACGCTCAAGACCTACAACTGGCAGGGCCAGTTCGAGGATATCGAACCCCGCAAGGCGTACGAGAATCTGAGCCGTGAGCAGGCTTGTGACTATGCCATCTACCTGATGCGCCATGGAGCCGACAAACCGGAGAACATTGCGGTGGCGGAAGAGTTGCTGCGCTTTGCGGAGGATCAGTTCGTGATCTGGGAACAGCCCATGCCGTATGGTGAAAAGAGCAAGAATCCCGGTGGTAACTCTTCCAATTGGATCACACCTTGCGTACAGGAACAATATGTCTTCTGGATGCCCGTCAACCGTGCTGCGGCTATTATGATCGAGGCCTACTGGCAGGCTTATGTGACTACCGGCAAGGAGATCTATCTGGCCAAGGCCAAGTCGATCGCCAATGCTATGACTGTCGTGCAGAAAGGTAATCAGGGAATCTACTCCACCATGTCCTATATCGGCAAGTGGAACTACTGGCTCAACAGTACGGTCTACCCGGCCCAGACCATGATGCGTCTGCAGGAGAATCTGGAGGCTCTGAATCAGTAACCGTTGCTTAATACTTTTGAATCATGAAAACAAGAATTGGCATTTTAGCTTTAGTTGGCCTTGTTTTGTCGTCGGGACTGGCATTCGGGCAGCATGTCTATGATGCACGTATCAAAGAGAAGGAGATGATCTCTCCGGCGGCACCCGAAGCTCCCCGGATCAATGGTCCGAGGGTGTATGGAGCTCGTCCCGAACGGGTATTCCTATATCGCATACCCTGCCAGGGAGTCCGGCCTATGGAATTCTCCGTGTCGGGTCTGCCTGAAGGATTGACGCTGGATGCTACACAGGGAATCATTTCCGGAAAGACGCCCGCGGCAAAGGGGGATTATGAACTGTCCATTACAGCCCGTAACCGGATGGGAGCCGATAGCTGCCGCTTTACGCTGGTTATTGGGGATAAACTGGCTCTGACGCCGCCCATGGGTTGGAACTCCTGGGGTGGATATATGGTCGACGTATCGGACAAACTGGTGCGCCATGCCGCCGATCTTATGGTGCAGCGGGGATTTGCCGATGTGGGATATCAATATATCGGTATTGACGACTGCTGGATGCGAGTTTCGCAGCAGATGTACGACGATCGTCCGAAGGCTACGGTGGACAAACATGCCACATATGACTATATATCGACCGGAACGATCGGCGAACCTCGGGATTCGGAGGGACGTCCCGTTCCGAATGCGAAGTTCCCGGACATGAAGGCGATGAACGATTATGTCCACAGCTACGGGTTGAAAACCGGTATCTACAGCAGCCCCGGCCCGCGTACGTGCCAGAAGTGGATGGCGTCATACGGTCATGAACGGACCGATGCCGATCAGTATGCTGCCTGGGGTTTCGATTTGCTCAAGTATGACCTCTGTACGGGTGGTGCGGTGCTCAATCGCATGAAGAAGAGGATCCCCGGCTTCACGGTGCAGGATTTCTGGCGTCCGATGACCAATTATATCATGGATCAGGATCGTGACATTCTGTTTAACCTGTGTCAGTACGGATTGGAGGAGCCGTGGACCTGGGCTCCGGGAATGAATATCCAGACGTGGCGTATCGGCGGTGACCTGAACCATAACGTGGATCATTATTTCGACAATGCTTTGCGTATAGCCGTTGATCTGCGCGACTACAATAAACCGGGCCAATGGAACGATCCCGATTTCATGTATATCCATCGCATCAAGGTGGCGGCACGCATGGGCGACCCGTCGGAGGAGATCGCGCTGACCACCAACCAACGCTATCAGTATGTGACCCTGTGGTCGATCATCTGCGCGCCGTTCTTCTTTTCGTGCGACCTGATGAATATCGACGACTTCACGGTGTCGTTGCTGACCAATGCCGAGGTGATCGCCCTCAATCAGGATAAACTGGGCCATACGGCAGAGGTGATCCGCAATACCGATGCGGAGACGGTGATGGTGAAACACCTTGCAGACGGCTCGAATGCCGTGGCCATCTTCAATCGTAATTCAGAGGCCGATGCAGATATCTTTGTCAGCTGGAACGAGCTGGGCGGCTGCTGTGAGATGAGTGTCCGCGACCTGTGGCGCGGCAAGGATCTGGGGATCCATAAGGACGGTATCATCGTCCGGCTGAGTCCCGACGGCGTGGCGCTGTTGAAGGTCCGGCCTTAAATATTGTATTACAAAGGGAAGAAGGGACGGAGGGCTTTCTGCTTTTCGTCCCTTCCCATTATATGTTTGTTTTCGATGAAGTGCGGCAAGTGGAAATGTTGGGATGGAAAGAACTGATTCTTCACCATTTTTGCAAGATTTCTCATCTTGTTTGTAAAACTTTTTTGCCAAATTTGTCATACTAGTAGAAACGATTATGAAAAATAGATTGAGTGTAAGAAGATTGGAATGGCGACAATACATGGGGTCGATACTGACTCTGACTATCATGTGTATGTCCTCGGCTCCGGTTTGGGCTCAAATTCCGGGCGTGCGTAAAGTGAAAGATATGGTGATCTATTCCGACTCCTCCTATTTTTCATCATTCCCCTCTGCCATTGTGCGTCCCGATGGTGAACTTTGGGTTGCATTCCGCAGGGCTCCCGACCGCAGGCTATGGGGGGCTTCGACCAATGCCCATGTCGATCCGAACAGCTATCTGATGATGGTGAGATCCTCCGATGGCGAGCATTGGACCCCGACGCCTGAGTTGATCTGCGCGCATCCTCTTGGGGGCTCCCAGGATCCCTGCCTGCTGCAATTGAGCGATAATACGGTGCTGTGTGCCAGCTATCTGTGGACTTTTCTGCGGGAGCAGGAGATCGAGCATCTGCGAAAACCCTACATCGCCGCTCAGTATGGTGCGATCTTCCAGGGCGGTTATTTTGTCCGGACCGAGGATGGTGGGAAGAGCTGGAGCAAACCTTTTTATCCGATGGCTGTGCCGGGGAATAAATGGTACGCGGCTTCAGGAGGGAAGTTGCCGGCCTATAACCGGGGTGCGCTGTGCGAGGCTCGTGACGGGCGGATCCTCTGGGCTACACCCGTGACGGACAGCACTTCGACCCGGAGTGTCGTACACCTGCTTCAGTCCCGGGATAAAGGATATACGTGGGAGCATGTCTCCGTGATTGCACAAAGCGATCGTGCGTCATTCAATGAAACCTCTCTCTATGAAACTCCGGCCGGGGATATTGTGGCTTTTCTGCGTACGGCGGGCTATGACGACCAGGCTTGTATCGCCCGATCGCGGGATGGCGGTGAGACGTTCGAATGGGAGAGTATGGGTTTCCAGGGCCATCCGATCAATGTGCTACGCCTGCCGGATCAGCGCGTGCTGATGACCTACGGCTATCGGCACGCTCCGTACGGGATACGGATGCGGATTCTCGATGCCGAATGCCGTAATTATGCTACGGCACCGGAGATGGTGTTGCGCGACGATGGGGGAGGGTTTGACCTGGGGTATACGTGGCCCGTACCGCTGGGCGGAAACCGCTACCTGATCGTCTATTATTTCAATACCGATGGCCCGAAGGGGGTGCGTTATATTGCCGGTACGATCATCGAGATCGATTGAAGTCATGATGTACACACTTAAATATTGAGACAACTATGATTCAGAAGAGATTTTTCCATTTGTTGTTGCTTCTTTTTGGTTGCGGTCTGCTGCTTTCGGGGGCCGGGAATAAACGCGTGCTGATTATTGGAGATTCCATATCGATCGGCTATACCCCTTATGTGACGAAGGCACTGGCAGGACGTGCTCAGGTGGTGCACAACAAGGGAAATGCCGGGGCTTCGGCCAATGGGGTGGAGAACCTCCAGACGTGGCTTGGCAACCGGAAATGGGATGTGATCTACTTCAATTTCGGATTACATGATCTTTGTTATCGCCATCCCGATTCTCCGGTGCAGGGGCATCGCGATAAGGTGAACGGTACGCTGACGGCGACCCTCGAGGAGTATGAGCAGAACCTGGAGACGATCGTTACGGCATTGCAGCAGACGGGGGCGAAGGTGATCTTCGCCAATACGACTTACGTGCCATCACAGGAGGCGGGACGCTATGCGAAGGATGTCGATCGGTATAACCGTGTAGCTGAACGCGTCATGAAGCGCCACGGCATTCCGGTCGATGACCTGCATGCGTTGTCGTTGGAGGTTCACCCGGAGTTCGGCTTGGGCGACGATAATGTGCATTATACTCCAGAGGGGTATCGTCTTCTTTCGGAGCAGGTTGTGAAGAGTATTGAAAAGGTACTTTAAGGGCTCGATGAGCTACTTTTCCGGGTGCAAGCCCCTGAGGTCCCGCCGTATCCTGAAAGAATGGGGTGCAAACGATGGCCCGGAAGTGGTATGGCTCTCCGGGTACCGATCACGCCATTTGTATTCTGGGGGATTGTAGCCCGAGAATCGGATTGAGTAAACAAAGAGGGAACAGTGGCCAACGTCGCTGTTCCCTCTTATCTTTGCTATCAAAGTGACGGAGTGTTGTGGTAGTCTCACCCAGACTCGAACTGGGATTTAAAGTTTAGGAAACTTCCGTTCTATCCCTTGAACTATGAGACCATATCTTCGACTCCTCAGGCCTGCCTGTATGAGATGGCGTCGAGCCCTTGTTCGCGATTATTTAGAGAAATCGCCTCCGTCGTATGCCCATTTCAGATAGGCAGCACCCCAGGTATAGCCTCCGCCGAAAGTGGCAAGAACCAGATTGTCGCCTTTTTTGAGACGGCTTTCATAGTCCCACAGGCAGATCGGCAGAGTTCCGGCTGTGGTGTTGCCGTATTTCTGGATGTTGATCATGCATTTCTCCCTCGATAGCCCCATTCGGTGTGCCGTAGCTTCGATGATCCGGATGTTGGCCTGGTGCGGCACCAGATAGCGGATGTCATCAGCCGTCAGATGGTTGCGTTCCATGATCTCCACCGATACGTC
>CALYBN010000052.1 GCA_944414825.1 uncultured Rikenellaceae bacterium | reverse complement strand
TTGACGGCCGTCTCCACGGCAAAGGTCACCACGCGCTCCACCTCCTCAGGGGCCATGCCCTGCGCCTCGTTCATCACGACGACCGCCGGAGCGTTCAGATCGGGGAAGACGTCCACCTCCATGCGGGTGGCGATATAGATCCCCGCAGCGGCCAGCAGCGATGCCAGCAGCACCACCAGCAGCCGGTTATGCAGCGAAAACTGAATAATTCGGTTCAGCATAGCCCATCCTCCTAATGACTGTGGTTATGGGCCGGAATGGCGTTCGACGCTGCAGCCATCTTGATGTTGATCGCCCCGCGCGTCACCACGCGATCGCCGGGGTACAGGCCGGAAAGAATGCGTACCCGTTCGCCGTCATCAGCTCCGAGTGTCACCTCTCGCCGCTGATAGCACTCCTCGTCGAGTTGCACGTAGACATAGTAGAGTCCCTGCTGCTCGGTGATGGCCGAAAGGGGCACGGCAAGTGCCTCCTCCATGGGTGCTCCCAGCAAGAAGACCTCGACATAGGAACCGGGCAAGATCTGGCCGTTGTTATTGAATTCGAACGTCACGGGGATCAACGTCGAACCGGTTGTCGACATGCGTCCTACAGAAAGCAGGCGCCCTCCGAGGGAACTCAATTCATAAGTTTTATGGTCGTACGGGACGGTGAAATTGGCACTCTGCACCGTACGAAGCCGGTTATAATAACGCTGCGACACCTCGGCCCGAAGCTTCAGCCGCCGGTTCTGCGACACGGTAGCCAACGGCTGCCCGATCTCCACATAATCTCCCTCAGCCACCGAGAGCGAAGTTACATAACCGGCGATCGGCGCCGAAACGGCTGCTCCGCGGACAGACTGCGTCTTAGCCAGAGCCTCGTATTCCGTACGGGCCTGCTCGTACTCCGCACGAGCCTGCTCGTACTCCGCACGTGAAACGATCCGGTCTTTCAACAGACGTTCGGCCCGTTCGAAGGCAGCCTTGGCCTTCTGATAATTAGCGGCATTCTTGGCCAGAACATCGCCTGAGCCCACATTCCTGGTCGCCACATAGAAAAGCCGTTGAGAACTCTCCACGCGGGTTCCTTCGGCCATCCGCACGTCGGCAAACGACACAATCCCACTCACGGGAGCCACCAGCGTCACCTCGTCGCCCTGTGCAGCCAGCACCTGGCCACTGGTCCGGATCACCTCCGCAAAGGGCGCCAGCGTCACCTCCTGCACCTCGAAATCGGTATGGGCGGCTTGTGAAGCCGGGAAGACGATCTCATCACCGGAGTGACCGGACGGAGCCGCCTCATGATCGTGTCCCTGATGTTCGGGTCCTTCCGACACGTGGTCATGGCCTTCGGTTTCATGATCATGACCGTCGTGAGTTTCGTGTAGAGCTTCGGCCGAAGCCGCAGAATCGCCGGAAGTCTTGCTCCCGGTTCTATTGCAACCTGCCAGCAGCACGACACATGCTGCCAACAAAGATATTGTTTTGTGCATAATTCAGAATTATTTACGGTTGAAATACAAATTCAGCAGACACCGTCAATGTGTCCGCATACGGGGACTCTTCCCGCACAAAATTTCAGACCATAAACGAAGGAGCCCGCGGCGGAATCGCCGCTACGATATACCGGGCATAGAGCGGTGCCCTCTGTTGATGTTCTTCATACAGTCGAAGAAACGACCGTACCTTGGCACAACAGGTAATCCCGTCGCACTCATCTGGCAGGCGCAGGAACAACTCCGGAGAGGTAAGGTCAATCGCACACAGGCAAAGTCCACGCTCCGTATCGCTCTCCGGCTGTTTGATGTCCAGATGGGACAGGCAGCAATCCTCTCCCTCGGCATCGGCCGCATGGCCGCTCTGTGAGCAGGGGACATTATCGCAATGGAGATCGTGCTGCGTGAGGCAATGGAACGAATTGATGCACGGCAACCCACCCTCGCCATGATGGTGATGGGGTAGCAGAGCCAGAATCTGCATGAAGACGCAGCAAACCAGCACAACTTTCAACAGGATACCGTTCCGCATTCGTAACATAACGGAACAAAGATACGATTATTTTCCGCATTCTGATCACATCACGCCTCAAAACCTACTTTTCCCCAGTCTGCGAACCGGAACCGGCCCTTCTGCCGCCAGCCATCAGCCCCGGCGGACAAAACGCGACTTCAACGCGGGGCCCTTCCGGAAAGACAGCGCTCAGCCCACGCCTTGAGTTGTTTGCGCCGCTGCCGCCGCCGCTCAAAAAGGCCACGTATAATAGCCATCGTCGCCAAAACACGATAAGCATTCCAGCCGCGTACCTCGGCATAGCGCTTCGACATGTAGTAGGTAATATCCATGCTGGCACACATGCGTATCACATTCGACAGGCACTGCCGGCGGCTCAATGGTCCGAAATGCATCCGGTTGACGTCGATCAGCTCGAAACGGAAACTCCCGTCGGCCTGTCGCCGGTAGAGGACATTCGTCAGATTGTAGTCATCATGCCGCACTCCTTTCTCGTGCAGTTCAACCGTATAGTGCACAAAGGCATCGAACGCGGCTATGGCCACCGAAAGCGGTTCTCGTTCGATGTCCAGAATTGGGGCATAGTCGGTATAGGTCGTCACCAGGTAACAGATCGACAGCAGGCCCTTCCGTTCCAGATTGATATACGCGATCGGGGCCGGGGTCTGCACATCCAGTTCGGCCAGCCGCAGCGCATTACGGTAAGCCCGTTCAGCCTTGCTGCCGCGAAAAAAGGTATAGACCAAGCGATTGAACGGATTCGGTTGTCGGAAACGCTTGACCACCAGTCGGGTTCCCTCCACATCAAAAGCCTTAATGCAGTTGCGGCCGTCGTGGAGCACCTCGCCATCCCGATCGAACAGGTCCGGCAACGTCCGAACAAGCCCCTCCCACTGTCGGTAATTTTCATGAATCACACACTCCATAAAGACTTTTTCTGACATTGACAGGACAAAATTAGATATTACCGTCCCGCCGGGAAGATCGGATCGACCACGATGTTGTCCTATTCTGCCGAAACACAGGTCCCCTGCCAACAAAAAAGACGGGAACCGACACGCCGGCTCCCGTCTTAACCACTCAGACTCTTCGACTACTTGTCGCAGGTCATTTTGATATACGTGTGATGCGAGCCGAAGCGCTCGAAGGCTGCCTTGTCCAGAGCCTCGCGGTGATCGGGGTGTGCCACGCTGATGATCAGCCGGGCACGCTCCTGCATCGACTTGCCGTAGAGATCCACAGCGCCGTACTCCGTCACGAACCAGTGCATGTGTGCACGCGTGGTCACCACGCCGGCTCCCTCGGTCAACGTATTGGCAATCTTGCTCACGCCCTTGTTCGTTGCCGACGGCATGGCCAGGATGGCCTTACCGCCCGCCGAACGCGATGCGCCGTACATGAAGTCGATCTGACCGCCTACGCCCGAGTAGAACTTCGTACCGAGCGAATCGGCGCATACCTGACCGGTCAGGTCGACCTGCAGAGCTGAGTTGATGGCCGTCACCTTCGGGTTCTGGGCAATGATATACGGGTCATTGGTATAGCCCACGTCCATCATGGCCACGCCCGGGTTGTTGTCGATGAAGTCGTATACCTTCTGCGATCCCATCAGGAACGTCGAGACCATTTTCCCCTTGTCGATCGCCTTGTTGGCACCGTTGATCACACCGGCCTCCACCAGCGGCAGCACGCCGTCGGCGAACATCTCGGTGTGGATACCCAGATTCTTGTGTCCCTTAAGCTGAGCTAGCACGGCATTCGGAATGGCCCCGATTCCCATCTGCAGGCAGGCGCCGTCTTCGATCAGCTCGGCACAATATTGACCGATCTTGCGTTCGATTTCGTTTGGTTCCGAGAAGTGGGCCTCCTCCAGCGGCTGGTCGTCCTCCACGAAGGTATCGATCTGCGACACATGCAGGAAGGCATCTCCAAACGAACGGGGAACATACTTATTCACCACGGCGATCACATGTTCGGCACACTCCACGGCAGCCAGCGTAGCATCGACCGAAGTACCCAGCGATACATAGCCATGTTTGTCGGGCGGGCAGACCTGGATCATCGCCACATTACAGGGCAGTACACCGGCGCGGTAGAGTTTCTGCGTCTCGCTCAGGAACACCGGAATATAGTCCGCATAACCGCTCTGGGTCACCTTGCGCACATTGCCACCCACAAAAAAGGAGTCGAGCTGAAAAACTCCCTCGAATTTAGGATCGGCATAAGGAGCCGGACCTTCGGTATGGAGGTGGTGGATGTGGACATCCTTCAGTTCTCCGTTCTCACCCCTGCGGCACATGGCCTGAATCAGACACTGGGGTGCGCTGGCGACACTGCTCAAGTGAACGTGATCGCCGG
Organism: uncultured Rikenellaceae bacterium; assembly: GCA_944414825.1. Lineage (GTDB taxonomy): Bacteria > Bacteroidota > Bacteroidia > Bacteroidales > Rikenellaceae > CALYBN01. The sequence goes on along the minus strand of CALYBN010000052.1, from coordinate 117 downwards.
ATTTGATGACCTTCACGGCTTCGTCGGCCGTAACGAATTTGATCTGGTTATTCATGTTATGCAGTCAATTTATGATAGTTTCGGACAATTCGGGCTGTAAAATTAGTCATTTATTTT
>CALYBN010000051.1 GCA_944414825.1 uncultured Rikenellaceae bacterium | reverse complement strand
CGCGGCCAGGGCATGTTGTCGTAGATCGAGGCGGTGGCTAACCAACGTACCACACCTGTCATCCGCACGTCGAGCAACAGTTTCATCAGTTGCCGGATCCATCCGCCGCCCTGCGACGCTGTGGTGTATCCGCCGCCGCCGTCTTCGCTCGACCAGAGCCGCTTTCCGAGCGTATGGGCCTTCGGGGGCATGAATGATGCTGGCCGGCTCTTGTAATGGACCCCGATTACGTCTACGGCATCGGCATAAGCCGGGTCGTTGGCCAACATGTCGAGTACTTTGAACTCCTTGACGCGGGCTCCCTCATCGGCCGCGATGATCTGTACGTCTGAGAACCCCTTTTCATCGAGTTTCCGCCGGATCAACTTCGTAACCTCGGGTGTGATGGTGCTTTCGTTCTGATTACCGCCGATGTAGTCGATTCGCAGACCGTGCACTTTGTAGGCTCCCTCTACGTAATCCACCACGAAATCGGCCTTCTGCTCGTCGGTCACCGCCCAGGCCGGATACCCCCAATGGAGGGCCGAGAGGATGATCTCCGGATTCCGCTTCTTGGCCTCCTTCATGTACCACCAGCTGAATCCCCGTTCGAAATTGTTCTCTTCCTCCAGCGTACGCCGATGGCTGGGCCAGGACATGGCTGTGTTGTTGCCGTCGTAGCCGAGTTCCACCTTCAGAATCTGTAGATTGGCTCCGTAATTGGGGCGGAACAGATAATCCATGATCTGATCGCGTTGCGGCATGGGATAATCGTACAGCAACTTTCCGTAGCTGACCAGAACGCCAAGCCCGTCGTAGTCGCGGATCGTGCGCTGCCCGTTCAATTCGACGACGGATTGCGCCTGAAGTTGCAAACCGAGTAAGCAACCCAATAGTATGAAAAATCGCTTCATGAGCGGATCTTTTTTCTGCCTTTTTGACTGATTTTCAGGGTCGGATCCTTACACCTCTATTGCAAGTTTCTCGCTCCGATACCTGCCTCGTAATAGCCTACTTCGTTTCAATGTCGACGGTGGCGACGGGCAGACCGTTGGCTTTTACCTTCAGGCAAATCACGCCTTTGTGATCGGTTTTGCCGATGACGGCCATACACTTCCCGCTGAACGTATTCATTGTTTTGCCATAGAAACTCTCATGCGACGTAGCATCGCCGTTGCAGAGAGCCAACGTGGCCCCTTCGGATGCCGTGCCGCTTACCTCGAACCGGAGTGGCAGAGCAGCCCGCGGACAAGGATTTCCCTCTTTATCCACCACGGTTACCTCCACATACGACAGATCCTGCCCGTCAGCCTGGATCACCTCCCGATCGGCTTTCAACACCAGATGGTGGGGTGCTCCGGCCGTGCGGATCACCGCCTCCTCGGCCACCTTACCGTCAGCTCCGTAGGCCACGGCCCGCAATTCGCCGGGGGCATAGACGACGTTGTCCCAGATCATCCGGTAACGGCGATGTTTGTCGCTCGCCACTTTGGTCTGCGTTCCGAGGCTTTTACCATTGAGGAACAGTTCCACCCGGTCGTAGTTCGTGTAACAATGCACGGGGATCGTCTCGCCTTCGTGTCCCTCCCAGTTCCAGTGCGGCAGCAGGTGCAGCACGGGCGTATCGCTCCAACGGCTTTGGTAGAGATAGAAGCGGTCTTTTTTCATACCGACCAGGTCCACGATTCCGAAATAGGAACTGCGGGCCGGGGTCTCCTCGTTGTAGGGCGTGGGCTCGCCCAGATAGTCGAATCCGGTCCAGACGAACTCACCTGCCAGGCAGGGGTTGTCGTCCTGTCCGGCGAACTCCGTGTCGGGCATCGAGGCCCAACGGGGATACTCCACGTCATAGGAGCTGCACTGGTAGTCGTCGTGGAACGGGTTGTTGGTCTCCTCCACGGGCAGATGATACACCCCGCGCGAACTGACGGTCGATGCCGTTTCCGTGGCGATAAGCCGCAGATGGGGATACTTGGCGTGTACGTCGGCATAGGCAAACGGCTTGTAGTTGAAACCAAAGACGTCCACCACATCGGCGAATCCGTTTTCCAACGCTTTGTCGTAGTTGTTCAGACCGGCCGTAATCAGACGGGTAGGGTCTTCCCGGCGGCAGATGTCGGCCAGGAACTGTGCTACCTTGGCACCGTCAGGTTGCCCCTGCTCGCGGATCTCGTTGCCGATACTCCACAGGATGACACACGGGTGATTGCGGTCGCGATGGATCATATCGGTCAGGTCGCGCTCGGCCCACTCCTGGAAGAGGTTGGCATAACCGTTGGCGTTTTTGCCGATCGTCCACTCGTCGAAACTCTCGTCCATGACCAGGAATCCCATGCGGTCACACAGATCGAGCAGTTCCGGGGCCGGTGGGTTGTGCGACGTACGGATGGCGTTGCATCCCATCTCTTTCAGAATCTCGAGCTGCCGTTCCAGCGCACGGTCGTTGACGGCTGCACCCAACGGACCCAGATCGTGGTGCATGCAGACTCCCTGCAGCGGCACGTGCCGGTCGTTGAGAAAGAATCCGCCGTTGACCTCGAACCGGATTGTCCGTATACCGAACGGTGTCGTGTAGCGATCCCGGCATTTCCCGTCCGCATAGATCTCCGATACGGCCGTGTAGAGCAGCGGAGATTCGATGTCCCAACGCTGAATATCCTGCAACTTGAACTGTTGTTCAACCTGCGTCTGCGGATCGGCCGAGAGAGCCGTTTCGGCGGTTGCTACGCTGCGGCCTTGCGGATCGAGTAGCGTGGTGATGAGCGTGGCGTCGCTGAGTTTGCCACTGTTTTCGACCGTTGTCCGGATCTTGACGGTGGCCGTATTGCCCTTGACGAACGGGGTTGTGATGTACGTTCCCCATTGAGCTACCCGGATCGGAGCCGTTGCCACCAGCCGCACGCGACGGTAGAGCCCGGCACCGGGATACCAACGTGACGACTGAGGCTGGTTCTCCAGCCGTACGGCTACTACATTTTGCCCGTCCCGTACGAGGAACGGCGTGATGTCCACTGCGAACGAACTGTAGCCGTAAGGGCGTTCTCCGGCCAGCTTACCGTTGACATATACTTTGGCATGACTCATGGCACCGTCGAATTCCAGTCGGTAGTTGTATCCCTCGCCTCCGGGCAGTGCCTCGAATGTGCGTCGGTACCATCCTGTACCGATAAAGGGCAGGGCACCGGTACGTCCTGTGCGCAACTTGGCTTTCTGGTCCCCGTCTTCGATCACCTTCACCTGCTGGGTGTCAATGCTCATGTCGAAGGGACCGGCAATGGCCCAGTCGTGTGGTACGGTCACACACTCCCAACGGGAGTCGTCATACGTCGGGGCAGCTTGCTGCGGATCGTCCGTTCGGGTGAACTTCCATCCCTTTTCGAGCGTTGTTACGTAGCGTTGGGCCTCTCCGGCTGTAGCAAACAGCATCAGTGCAAGAGTCGCTAATGTCGTTCTCAGTGTCATGAGTTTAGTTTTTTATGGTTTATTTTTTCTTTTTGTTACTTCCCCATTTAAAAAGGTCGCTTTCGGTGCGGACCGAAGCAGCCAGGGCACGCAACTCTGCTACCTTTTCCGGATATTTGGCTGCCAAATCGTGCTCCTCGGCCTCATCCTGATCCAGGTTGTAGAGTTCTTCGATAATTTTGGACGGGGTATCCATATTCAGACGCACCAACTTCCAGCCGTCTTTCAGGATTGACTGTTTGCCGCCTTTTTCGTAAAATTCATAATAAATATAGGGGTGTTCTTCCTGTCCTTTCTTGTCGAGCAGCGTCGGCAGATAGGAGATTCCTTCGGTTTCCGTGGTGAGCTTGATGCCGGTGATGTCGCAGACCGTGGGCAGGAAGTCCCAGAACGTCGAGATATGATCCGTCATGCTGCCGGGTTCTACCTTGCCGTCCCAGCGTACGACAAACGGCGTGCGGACGCCACCTTCGTACAGGTCGCGTTTGTAGCCGCGGAACGGACCGTTGCTGTCGAAGTAGTCGGGGTCATGGCCGCCCACACAGTGAACGCCGTTGTCGGAGGAGAAGATCACGATCGTGTTGTCCAAAACGCCCAGTGCCTTCAGCTCATCCAATACCCGGCCTACGTTACGGTCTATCTCCGAGACCATCGAGGCATACGTGGCCCGTGGTTTGGGCTGGCTGAGATAGCCTCCGCCGTTTTTCGAATTATTGACATAGGGGGTCTCCTCGAATTTGCCGTCATACTGGCTGATGTCCGGATAATCCAGGTCGGCATGCGGAGGCGTGATGGCGAAGTAGACAAAGAAGGGCTGGTCGGCATGCTGACGCATGAACTCCACGCCTTTGTCCATGATCATGAAGTGGCTGTATACCTTTCCGTTCAGATAGACCTTGTCGTCATTCTCGTAGAGATACTCCGGATAGTAGCGGTGAGCGGCACCTTGGCTCAGGTAGCCGAAGAAGTAGTCGAAGCCCTTGTTGTTGGGGCTGCCGCTGGTTTTCGGACCGCCCAGGCCCCATTTCCCGACGCAAGCCGTGGCATAGCCTTTGGTTTTAAGCAGTTCGGCCACTGTCGTCTCGTCGGCCGGCAGGGCTGAATCGAAACCTGCTTCTGTACCTTTGTTGCCGCGGATGTAACCGTGCCCCGTATCCCGTCCCGTGAGCAGCGCACAGCGTGAGGGTGCACTGACGGTCGATCCGGCATAGTGATGCGTGAAGAGCATTCCGTCCTTGGCCAACTGGTCGATGTTGGGGGTTTGGATCTGCTTTTGCCCGTAACACCCGACGTCGCCGATTCCCATATCGTCGGCCAGGATGAAGACGATGTTGGGTAGCGTGCGATCTCCCGAGGCCTTGGCCTCTTTCTTCCCGGAAGCCGAGGCCATGCTCACGGCCGAAAGCCCCAACACGGACAGTGTATATAGTTTTGTGTTCATTTCTTTAGAAGTTTTTTAATTTACTTTTTTCTCTTTTTTCTTTTTGCCGGTCATTTCATTGCTCCATTTCTGGTAGCTGTCGCAGATTTCACCTTCGGTGAGTTTCTTCCACTCTTCGGGGTAGTTCTGTTGTACCCACTCGCGGAGTTTGCCGGCCTTACCCGGATTGCGTTGGTTGCGATCCTCCAGTCCGGTATCCCGATGCTTGCTTTGCCAATCCTCCATGTAGCCTCTCATCTGCTGGAGTACGGCGCCGTAGGCCGGGTCGTCGACCAGATTGTGCAACTGATGGGGGTCTTTATGAATGTCATAGAGCTCTTCTGCCGGTTTGTGATCGGCGAAGAATTGCAGCTGAGCCTCGTTGAGTTTGCCTTCAGCTTTTAGCGTCCGCATCACGTGCACGGCCGGGCGGTGGAACTCCAGATAGAGCTGATGGCGATCCCAACCCTCCTCCGGCAAATAGTTGCGGATGTAGGTGTAATCTTTGGTCGAGATCGAGCGCATGCAGTCCACCACTTCATCCCAGTTGTCGCGTGCGGCGTAGAAATATTCGCTGCCTTTGGTCGGCTGGCCGTCCTTGAACAGGGGTTTGCCCGAGAGGTTGTCCGGCATTTCGGCGCCTGCCATATCGAGGATCGTGGCCGAGATGTCGAGCGTGCTGACAATGTCATCTACTACCGTATGGGGGATACCCTTACCCCAGGCGATCATCGGGATCTTGGTGCCCGGATCGTACAGATAGCCTTTCCCCTTGATTTCGCAACGGCCGTTGTCGCCGATAAAGAAGATCACCGTATTCTTATACATACCCTTCTTGCGGAGTTCGTCCAGTATCATGCCCATCTCCATGTCCATGTGTTCAACCTGGTCGAGGTAGGAGGCCCACTCTTCGCGGATTTTGGGATGGTCAGCCAGATAGGGCGGCAACACTACATCATCGGGATTGACCCGGTGGGGCGATTCGGCCGAGACCTGTTTCCACCAGTCGCCACGATGGGTGACGTTGAGCTGGATCTGCGCGAAGAAAGGCTGGTCCTCGGGCGTGAACTCGTCGAATTTGTCGAACAGTCCGAACTGGTCGACACCGTTCCATTCGCCTACAGGCGTATGTTTGAAGTTACAGTCGGTCTTGCGGCCTTTGTTCATGACGTTGCTGTTGCCCAGAATGCAAGTGTAGCCGGCCTGCCGCAGGTAGTAGGTGATCGGTTTCACGTCCTCGGGCAGGATCATGTCGCGATTGCTGCGATGGTTGTGGGAGTTGATCAGCGTCTGGTGGATACCGGTCATCATGGCCGAACGGCTCGGCGAACTGATCGGGCAGGAGCAGCAGGCGTTGTCGTAACGCACACCCTCCTGTGCCATGCGGTTCAGTACGGGGGTCCGTACGGCCGGCATGCCGTAACATTCCAAATCTTGTCCCATGTCTTCGGCCATGACCCAGATAATATTGGGCCGGTCGGTGTTCTGCCCCGATGCTCCGGCAATAGAGACCAGTCCGAGAGCACTGAATGCCAGTATTCTGTAGGTGTTGTCCATGATTATTGTTGGTTAATGGTTATCATCGTAAAGGAGAGTGGCGGCAGCGTGAATTTGATCTTGCCGTTTTTATTTTCCCAGGTGGTTGGGATGGTTTCCAGGACAGCGCGTTGAGCATCGGTCGGAGCACCGTACGTGGTGACAGTTACCTGGGCTTTCTTTAAGGAGCAACCCGGGTCGAGCGTGATTTCGGCAGCTTTTTTCAGCTTCCGGCCGGAGACAACGGCAGTAATCCCGTCGGATGAGGCGGCTGCGAAAGTGTGTACCTCCTCCGGTGTATCGCATGCGATCATTTCGCCTTTCAGGTTGTGGGCAAACAGCGTGTAGATCTGCTGCGGGTATTGTTCCTGTTTATCATCCATGCCGAGCATGTTGCGATTCTTTTCGGCGCTGGACGCTCCTCCGATCCGCAGGGGCCAGAAGCAGGCTAAATCGATACCTGCTGTCAGAAAACGTCCGATACCCTCGGCCAGACCGGTGATCCGATAGGCCAACCCGTCAGAGTTGCAGTTGTATTCCGTCAGGCAGAGCAGATAATCCTTCTCGGGTTTGAGCTTTTTCAAGTGTTTTTTCAGCTGGATAATCCGTTTGTCGATCTTGTCCACCTGATTGTCGTGATAGTACCAATGTACCGATACCATGTCGATGTTGTCGCCGCAGACGCTCAATACATCGGTCCACCATTTGTTGGGACCGGAGGTGTTCGGTTTGCGCTGGTTTTTCTCCTTGTAATCCGAGACGGCCTTGTAATCTTCCGTGCTCTTAATTTGCAGATACATCTGACGGATATTCTCCCATTGCGTCGAATCCATGCGCTCCTTTGTTCCCACCATTTCGGGATCCCAGTGTCCGTTGGCACTTACCAGAATATCGGGATCGACCGCTTTCATCGCCTTGGCGTAGACGTTTACCAGGGCGCCGTACTCCTTGGCGGTCATCACCGGATGCCAATAGGTTTCGTTGCCGATCTCCCAGTATTTTATTCGATAGCCTTTCTCTTTGCAGTAGCGGACCCAATCGGCGGCTTCCTGGGCGCCTTCCTCGATTTTGTGCTGGAGAAACCACGACTGGGTATTGACCACCAGAATGGGTTCGGCCCCTATTTTATTACAGAAACTCATGAATTCGTCGAAGTCACTCTCCGTCTCACCCTCTTCATAGGGGAACATGCAATGGTTGTCGAGCATGTTGGTTTCCCAGTGAAAGTTGTCGGCTACGGTTCCGCCCGGATAACGCAGCACCTTGCAGGGGATCTTTTCCAGCGCTGCGGCGATCTGCCCGTCGGCAATGGCCTGGTCGTCTTCGATCCAAAACAGGAAGTTCGTTCCCCAATAACGGGGATCGACTTTTGCTCCGCGTTGCTCGGGATTTAATTTTATTTTATAGGCGACTTGCCTTGTGGAATCTGCATTGGCGTCGTTGCGAGCACCGGAGGCCCGACATTGACAGAATAATGGAAAGATTACCAATAAGCAGGTAAACAGTTGCAGGGTCCTATACCCGTTGAGTCTGAGAGTCTGTTTCCAGATCATGTCGAGAATTACGTTTTTAGGTTAGTTAGAAAAATTTCTTCTGGTTTATTATACAAAAATACAATTCGCCTTGAATAAAAAATCTTTCTTTTGGTTCAAAAATGTAGCGTTTTTAGATCACAATCCCCGCGAGGAACTTTCAGGGGGTTGGATGCTCCATAATTTAAGTGTATATTTGACTACCTAAAACTGCCTGAACCGTATGAATTTTTTGAAATCTTTATGGATTCTGCTTTTGTGTCTGGCCTCGGCGGCTGATATCTATGCTTCTCCATGGCCCGAAGAGGAAAATATGACGATTCGGTTTAGGAACTATAATATTCAGGATGGCTTATCCTCCAATGAGATTAATTCCATTTATCAGGACCGTCGCGGTTTTATATGGTTCGGGACGAGTAATGGTCTCTCACGGTTCGATGGATATGAATTTATGAATTTCCGTTCGACCTATAAGATTCCGGATTATTTTTCGAGCAATACGATATTGAAGATCTGTGAGGATCATGAGGGGCGTCTTTGGTTGGTGACGCCCAATGCCATCAATGTATTCAATCCGCGGGATCACTCTGTGTGGAAGCTCGACGATGATCGGTTGAACGGGCAAAAGATTAATACCTTGTGTGTTCTACGGAATGGCCGAGTGATGATAGGCGCTGTGCCGGGCCTGTTTGTTTATGATCCGGAAAAGGATTCTCTCTTTCAGTGTTCTTATCCGTATCAGGGTGATCGGTCGGAATTGAAACATATTCGGGCTATTTATGAGGACCGAAGTGGAAATATCTGGATCGGAGCCTGGGATCGCGGATGTGCCGTTATCCGTAAAGGGGGTGATGAAATTGAGACATTGAAACATGTTGATTTGCCTAGATATCTGACTGTCAATTCTTTTGCGGAGGATGAGGTAGGGAATCTCTATTTGGGGACTTGGGGCGATGGCTTGATCTGTATGGAGCATCCGCTTGATTCTGAGCAGATGCGCGTTCGGACCTTGGTTCGTAATCGTTCGGATGTGCATCATTTAGATTGGAATATTATCTATGACATGACAATTGATGCTCAGCGGCGGATCTGGATCGGTAGTCCGAAAGGTCTTCGAATAGTGTCGTGGCAGGGCGACCAACTGGTTGCCCAGGAATATCGTTCTGTGTCTGATCTGGATAACCAGACTCTGCATGAAGTACAAGCTATTTTCAAAGATCGGGACGGAGCGGTGTGGCTTTCCGATTTTGGGAACGGGGTTTATATCTCGCAGCCGTATCATTCGGAGATACAGGAAATAGATCTGCGGAAGAAGGGGCTGAATTTCAGTGCTGTTACGGCCATACATCGAGATCCGGAGAATGTGCTGTGGTTGGGAGTCCAGGGATGTGGCCTGGTTCGTTACGACCTTGCCCAAAAACGCGTGCTTCCGGAAGATCCTTATCTGCGTCGGATCGATGCGGAGAGCAATGCTGTGATGGGCTTTGCCGAGATCCCGGAAAACGGACAGCTATTCATGGCGATGCGTTATTATGGCGTATATGAAGTGAAAACACGGGATGGACAGATTGTGGGGATTCAGCATTATGACACCAAGAAGTTGCCTGCCCGGAATATTTTTACTAATGCGATTGCCCGAGATCAGCAGAATAATATCTGGGTTGGGACTAAATGCGGCCTCTCTTTATTGCGCTATGATCCGACGACCCAGTCACATACGATAGTGGAACCTGAAGCGGTGAACGTTTCATTGTTCAATTACGTTATCGGGAGTATTTTTGTCGATCGAGACAATCGGCTTTGGGTCGGCAGTGCTGAATCGGGTCTGTTCCGTCTGCGGTATGATGTCCAAGCGGAGACAGTTTCGGAATTCAACCGTTATTGTGTTGATCGGGGGAATATCAACGACAATAAGATCCAGACCGTTTTTCAGGATACCAAAGGGCGTCTTTGGGTCGGAACCTATGGAGGCGGTCTGAGCGTGTATGATTCACAAGCGGATTGTTTCCGGGTAATACAGAATATGCAGTTTTTCTCCTCCGATGTCATATCGTCCATTGCCGAGGACAGTCTGGGGAATCTGTGGCTGGCGACGGGTAACGGGATCACTTGCTATAATCCCGATTCGTCACAGGGAAATATTAAGAATTATGGTGTAGGCAGCGAGTTGAGGAACCTTTCTTTCATTAAGAATGCTGTGGCTTACAATGGAGAGGATCTTATATTCGGAGGATATGATGGTCTGAGTATATTCAATCCGACAGCTTTGCTGACCGAGAAAACAGTCACGGCGCCTTCGATTGTGGATATACAACTGTTCAATGAATCGTTGAATGTGTTGCCCTCCGATAAGCGGGATCGTATTACATCCGCTATGCCACCTTATACGGAGCGGATTGTCTTAACCCATCGGGATTATAGCGTTAGCCTTCGTTTCGCCTCTCCCTGCTATGAGAACAGCATGCTGAATAAGTATGCCTATAAACTGGAGGGGATTGACAAGGAGTGGAACTACGTGACGGCGGCTCAGCGGATCGTTACTTACACGAGTCTGAAGCCAGGCAATTATGTCTTCAATGTCATGGCCAGCAACGATCGAGGAAACTGGACGACGGAACCTACCCGGTTATATATCACGGTGTTGCCGGCACCCTGGATGACGACGGCTGCTTTTGTAGGCTATTTTTTGATCCTTTGCCTGTTGGGATATATGGCTTTCCGGATTGTCCGCAATCGAATCCGACTGCGGCGGGCGCTGGAGATCGAACAGATGGAGCGTCTGAAGTCGGAGGAGGTGAACAATACCAAGTTGACCTTCTTTACGAACGTTTCCCATGAGTTGTTCACCCCGATTACGGTTATGTCTTGTTCGCTGGAGAAGCTTTTCGAATCGGAGCAGGGCGATCCGTCGCTGCATCGGATCATTCGCTCGAACCTGAATCGTCTGATGCGACTGCTGCAACAGATTCTGGAGTTCCGGAAGGCGGATTCTGCCAATCTGAAACTGAAAGTCTCCCAGACCGATATCGTGGTATTCGTGAAGCGGATGTGCGATGAGAATTTTGCTCCGCTGGGGAGCGACAAGAACGTGAAACTGATCTTTACCTCCGAGGAGGATCATCTTGATGGGTATGTCGATCCGGACAAGTTGGACAAGATCCTGTACAATCTGCTCTCCAATGCTTTCAAATACAACCGACAGGATGGGAAGGTATTCGTACATGTCGGACAGCAACACTCCGCGCAGGGGCGGAGCGTGGTACTGAGCGTACGGGATACGGGGCTGGGAATCGAGCCACAGCACTTGCCGCATTTGTTCAAACGTTTCTATGAGGGCGACTACCGGAAGTTCCATACCAAAGGGACCGGGATCGGGCTTTCGCTGACGAAAGATCTGGTCGACCTCCATCGGGGAACGATCACCGTGGCGAGCCGTGTGAACGAAGGTACGACCTTTACCGTACAGCTTCCCATCGATCGGGAGGCCTATGCGCCGGAACAGATCGATTCGGAGATCCTGCTGCCGGGCGAGCCGGCTTCTCCGTTAGTTTTGGAATCGCCGCCATCTTCCGGTGATTCGGAGAACCGTTATTCGTTGCTGCTGGTGGAGGATAATGAAGAACTGCTGATGGTCATGCAGAATATTCTGCAGCCCCGCTATGCCATTTTTACAGCCCGAAACGGGGTGGAAGCGTTGGCCGTGTTGGGAAAGGAGAATATCGATCTGGTCATTACCGATTACGTCATGCCGGAGATGGACGGGGCGGAACTTTGCCGCAGAATCCGGATGGACATCTCGTTGTCACATCTGCCGGTCATCATGTTGAGTGCCCGTTCAGCCGTGGAGAGCAAACTGACATCATTCGAATCAGGGGTGGATGCCTATGTTTCGAAACCCTTTGAGATTAAACTGCTCGTAGCGCAGGTCGAGGGGATGATCGCCAACCGGAACCGCCTGGCGGAGCGTTTCCGCAAGGAGCCGGAGATTGCGGTGGATGGACTGATCAACACGGGGCTCGACAAACAGTTTATTGACCGGGCGGTGCAGTTGGTGGAGGAGCACCTGTCCGATCCCGATTTCGATATCAATGCCTTCAATCAGGCGATGAACATGTCCAATTCGACGCTGTATCGTAAGATCAAGGGGATTACGGGCATGTCTCCCAAGGAGTTTATCCGTAACATTCGGTTTAAGGTTGCCTGCAAATTGTTGCTGGAGAAGAGTAGCAATATTTCGGAGGTAGCGTTTATGGTAGGGTTTGGCGATGCGAAATATTTCAGTTTGAGTTTCAAGAAAGAGTTCGGCATCACGCCTCGCCAGTATATCAGCCAACAGAACGGAAAAAAACGATCGGAATAGTCACCATGGAATAAAAATACAATATATTTGACCCGTTTGTGTACCGTTTCGCGAGAGAGGTTTTTTAATTTTGCATGTAGTCAATACCTAAAAATACTATACAAATCATGAAATTGAAAACATCTGCCTTCATTACGTTGGCCGGTTCGCTGGCATGGGGCGGTTGTGCCGTGGAGGAGGTCCTTGCGGCCAAACACCCGACTCCGGAACGTCCCAATATATTGTTGATCCTGATCGACGATATGGGCTTCAAAGACACCGGATTCACAGGGAGCGACTATTACGAAACTCCGATTATAGATTCGCTGGCAAACCTTTCCATGCGCTTTAATTATGCCTACTCCTGTGCCGGGAATAGTGCACCGAGCCGTGCCTGCCTGATTTCGGGACAGTTTACACCGCGCCACGGTGTCTACGCCGTCTACCACACCAAACGCGGCCCGGTAGACAAGATGCGGCTCGAGCCCTATCCCAATACCTCGAACCTGCCGCTGGAGTGCTATACGATTGCCGAGGCAATGCGTGATGCAGGCTATGCCACAGGCATGGTCGGCAAATGGCACCTGGGTGATGCCGAGCATAAACCGGTTGACCAGGGATTCCAATTGGGATATGAGGATAAGATTCCGGACAAGACCGAGTTCCTGCGTACGAACGACCCGAAGAATATTTTCAAAGAGGTGGATCTCATGTGCGACTTTATGGAGCAGTCGGTGAAATCGAAGACTCCGTTTTTTGCCTACCTGCCATTCCATGCCGTGCACCAGGCCTGGCAAGCCCGTCAGGAGTATATCGACTATTTCGAGCAAAAGCCGGTGGGGACGTTGCATACCAAATCGTTGTATGCGGCGATGATCAAACATGTGGACGACGCTGTGGGCATCCTGAACAACAAACTCAAGGAGCTGGGTGTCGACAAGAATACGATCATCATCTTTACGTCTGACAATGGCGGTGTGCCCCAAACGCCACAGACACCGCTCCGTGGTTTCAAGGGTTGCCTGTATGAGGGCGGTATCCGGGTCCCGCTGTTTATCCATAATGCGGAACTGATCGAACCGGGCGAAAGCGACTATCCGGTAGCCAATGTGGATTTCTTCCCGACCTGTCTCGATTTTGCCGGGGCCAAGGCTCCCAAGGGCAAGATTCTCGACGGAGTGAGCCTCAAGCCGTTGTTGACCGGCGAGGGCAAACAGAGCAAGCGTACGCCTCTCTATTGGCACTTCCCGGGTTACTTGGATAAACCATGCCCCGGTTCGCGCGATCCCTATTTCCGGCAGCGTCCCTCGACCGTGCTGCGCAAAGGCGACTGGAAGCTGACGCTCTACTACGAGGAGTGGATGTTGGATGGTG
>CALYBN010000050.1 GCA_944414825.1 uncultured Rikenellaceae bacterium | reverse complement strand
CGGATAACAACAGTTGCCGGATGTCGACTTTCTTGTGCAGCAAAGGGCCGAGGGCAATCGACAGATCGAACCTGCGGCAGGCCAGTAGCGTGTCCTGGGTATTTTGTGTGATTAATAAATCTTCGATTCCGAGTCTGAGGGGGAATGCCAGCCGGAGGCGGCCGATCGAAAGCTGCATGTCGGTCTGCTCCGCCACGTAGCGTTCCGCTTTTCGGCACAACAAGTTTTGAATCCCCGGGACGTAGAGCAATCCAGGCAGTAGGATAACTAAGGCCAGTAAGACCAGCAACGTCCGGAGCAGATATTTGGCTATTCGTTTTACCATTTAGAGGGCATTGAGTCGTTTCCGGAAAAAATCCAGATCGTTCTGCATCTGCAAAAACCGCTCCGTACGCGTTGCTTCGAACGGGAACATCGTCGTCCAACCTGTCGATCGGCATTGGGGCCGTTTTCTCTTACAATATTACGAAAAATCGGAATCTATTCAAAGCCGTGAGCCGAGAGATGTGACCCTGTTTCCCGGTGTCTGGCCCGTGATTTGCCCGGCGATCTTCTCGAAGGGAATGGTGCCGGCTTTTTAGAATATAAATTCAGCGGTTTTGATGAGTGCTCTTTATGTTATTTTTGTACATTTGCCAGCAATCCGGGGATTTGAGAGCATGCTGCCAGTGGAACGGAAATGATTTTTTATTTGCCCGATGTCAAGATTGATATGGTATATATTGCTGCTTTTGCTGCCTGTTCAGTTTCTCTGCGAAGGGGTTGCGGCCCAGAGTACCCGCGTCAGGGGGCGGGTGACCGATGCCCGGACCGGAGAGCCGATTCCATTGGCCAGTGTTGTTTTCCGAGGACTTCCGATTGGCGTAACGACCGACTTCGAGGGCCTCTATTTTCTGGAGACACGCGATACGGTGAGTGCCCTGCAAGTGGCTTTCATGGGGTATCAGATGCAGACGGTGCCGATTACTCCCCATGCCTTTAATGCCGTAGACGTACGCCTGGAACCGGTGGAGTTCAGCGTAGACGAGATTGTGGTGACGCCGGGCCCCAACCCGGCTCTGCCGATCCTGCGCAATGTGATCCGGAACAAACCTCGGAACAATCCCGATCAAATCGCCCAGTATCGATGTGAGACCTATACCAAGATGGAACTCGATCTGGCGAATATCGGCTCGTCGTTCAAGAATAAGAAATTACAGCGGAATTTCGGGTTTGTGTTCGAATATCTCGATACGTCGGCCGTTACCGGCAAACCCTACCTGCCCGTTATGATCTCTGAAGCGTCGGCCGAATACTACCATCGCAAGTCGCCCTCCTTCTCGCGCGAGATTATCCGGGCCAGCCGCATTTCGGGCATCGAGGAGGAGTACTCGCTGGCACAGTTTACCGGTCACATGCACGGTAATGTGAATTTCTATGACAATTATATCGATATTTTCAATGTGCGGTTCGCCAGCCCGTTGTCGGAATCCGGAACCGTATTTTATAAATATTTCCTGGTGGACAGTACCTATATAGACGGCCGTAAGACCTATAAAATCCGCTTCCATCCCAAAGGCCTTTCCACACCCGTGCTGGACGGAGAGGTCGATATCGATTCGGCCACCTATGCCCTCCGTTCGGCGCAGGTGAAGATGGCTAAGGGTGTGAATGTGAACTGGGTGAGGCATCTGGTACTGGAGACGGAGAGCCGGTTGGTGAATGATTCGGTGTGGTTCAAGAAACAGGATCGCCTGCTGGCTGATTTTTCGGTTGTGATGTCTGACTCTGCGAAAATCGTCTCGTTTCTGGGCCATCGTCAGATCGACTATTCCAACGTTGTGCTGGGTGCGGAGATCCCGGCCGAGGTGCTGCGACTGGATAATAACGTGGTGATCCATGACGAGGTGCTCAACAACGATGAACACTTTTGGGAGAAGGTGCGGCCTTATGCTCTGAGTGATAAGGAGAAGGAGATCTACACGATGGTCGATTCGATTAAATCTGTTCCGCTCTATCAGAATATCTATACGATTGTTTCGGCCATATTTGGAGGCTATTACAATACGAAATACGTGGGCCTGGGGCCGTATTACAAGCTGTTTAGTTTCAACCGATTGGAGGGGATGCGTTTCCAGTTGGGCGTCCGGACCACGTCAGATTTCAGTAAACGGGTCCGGCTCTCGGGCTACCTGGCCTATGGTACCAAGGATGAAGCCCTGAAAGGGGGTGGGGGTGTCGAACTCTCCTTCGGCCGGCAACCGACCCGGAAACTCAGCCTGTTCTATAAACACGATGCCCTGCAACTGGGCGCAGGGATCAATGCACTGACCGAGGGAAATATCCTGAGCTCGATCCTTTCTCGCGGCGGTAATGAGCGGTTGAGTATGGTGAACCAGGGGGATCTTTTCTATGAGCATGAATGGCGTGAGGGCTTTTCGAATCTCTATGGCATACAGATGCAGAAGGTGTTTGCAAATCGTTATGTGCCGATGTTGCGCCCGGACAGCTCGCATGTAGGGTCTGTGGCGTCCATGTCCCTGCGCGTGGGCGTACGCCTGTCAAAGGATGAGATGATGGTCCGGCAATACTTTGACAAATATCCGTTGGGATCGGTCTATCCGATCATTACGTTGAATTTTACGGCGGGGATTAAGGGCGTTTTTCGGAATGATTTTGAGTATTATCGACTGGATGGTTCAATTCGCTATAATCTGGATCTGCCGCCGATTGGGACCTCCCAAATCGTGGTGAGCGGCGGCAAGATCTTCGGCCGTGTGCCTTACCCGCTTCTGAAACTGCAGGAGGGGAATGGCACCTATTTCTACGATCCGTATGCTTTCTCCTGCATGAATTACTATGAATTTGCCTCGGATGCCTGGGTGGCATGGTTCTACGAACACCACTTCAAAGGGTTCTTTCTGGGCAAGATTCCGCTGATGAAACGCCTGAAATGGCGAGAGGTATTCACCTTTAAGGGGGTCTACGGCACTCTTTCCCGCAAGAATAACGGCAGCCTGCCGGCTACGGAAGCCATACTGCTCTTTCCGCGCGGGATGTCATCCGTTTCCACGCCCTACCTGGAAACCGGAGTCGGGATCGAGAATATATTCCGCCTTTTCCGGGTCGATGCCATCTGGCGCCTGACCCATCGGCAAAAGGAATCCGGAGAGGATATTCAGAACTTTGCCGTCAATTTTGGCGTTGACCTTAAGTTTTAGTGTGCAGACAATCCGCAGGAAGGCTTCTCGTACAATGCTCTTCTTCCTGCCTTCCCCGCTTTTGGAGAGGTTCACCCTTTAGAGGGCTTGTTCTTCCAGATAGGAGAGAATATTACCGCTGATTTGCAGCAATGAGATCTCGCATAGCTTTGTATCATACTCGGCTGTGAGAATGCGTTCCTCGGCGTCGAGCAGGCTCTTTTGGGCCTCCCGCATCTCGATACCGGACAAATCTCCCAACTTGTAACGTTCCAATGCGATATTGTAGTTCTCCTCGGCTGCAATGAGATTCTCCTTCTCTAGTTTTATGATCTCCAGATTATTGAGGTACGATTGCCAGAAATTGGAGAGGTCTGATCGCAACTCTTGTTCCAATTGCTGCTGGGCTAAACGCGCGTTGTCGATCTGGATGCGGGCATTGGTCTGCTCGCGCTTCCGATTGCCGTCAAAGATGGTAAAGCCTAGTCTCAATCCGGCATCGAGCCCTAAGGTTCCGCGGTTGCGATTTGCTCCGCTGCTGTACATGTTGCGGGTGTAGCCGTAGCCGGCGCTCAGATTCAGATAGGGGTAATTGCGTGCCTGCAACGTTTTCAGGTCTAGTTCTGCGATGGTCTGATTGCGTGCTGCCGTGAGCAGCGAGGTGTTGGCGCGCAGGGTCTGATCCTCGAGTACGGCCCAATTCAGGCGGTCGTTGACCTGGATGATCGTGTCGAGCACCGAGAAACGTTCGTCTACGTTCTCCTTGGCCATCAGCTCGTTCAACTTGATCCGCGAAGCGAAGACCAGTTCCTGCTGTTTCATGTACTGTGAACTGTCGGCATTGAAGTCAACCTTGGCCTGCAGCATATCCAGCCGGGAGAAGTTGCCGATCTTGTAACGAGCCTCCACGATACGCAGACGCTCCTTGGACAATTGTACGGCATAGCGGAAGTTGTTGAGCCGGATGGTCTGCTGCACGAAGTTGTAATATTCGGCCGTCAGGGCTGCCACGAAATTTTCGATCGTGATCCGCGTATTGAGCCGTCCCAACTCCTGCAATTCTTTGAGCTTTTCGTAATTGGTACGGATGCGGAACCCGTCGAAAACAGTCCACCCCAGATCCAGCCCGGCACTCAGCGTCTGGTTGTAAATTCCATGCTCGGTTGTTACGGAACCTTCCCGTGGCACGGTCCGCTCGTTGTTCAGTGCCCCGTCATAACCGGCTGTCAGTTCGAGTGTGGGGAGATAGCCGGCATTGGCCAAAGTGGTATTGTTGTCGCTGATAGCCTGTTCATTGCGGATGATTCGGATCGAGTAGTTCTGCTCCAATCCTGTTTCGAGACATGACCGGAGCGTGTAGACCGGTTGAGCCGATCCGGCCAGGACTGCACAGGAAGCGAGAAATGTCAGGAGATATTTTTTCATGCTTTTTGCTTTGAACGATTCGTGGATACATAACTGTAAATGGCCGGTACGATGTACAGTGTCAGCAGCGTAGAGATCACCATCCCTCCCACTACGGCGATACCCATGGCGATACGGCCATTGGCGCCCTCGCCCGTGGCTACAGTCAGCGGGAGCAAACCCAGAATGGTCGAGGCGCTGGTCATCAGAATGGGGCGCAGCCGCTGCAGAGCAGCCTCCTTGATGGCGATCATCTTGTTCAGCCCGGCCTCCTGCTTCTGATTGGCGAATTCGACGATCAGGATACCGTTCTTAGCTACCAGACCGATCAGCATGATGATGCCGATCTGACTGAAGATGTTCATTGTCTGCCCGGTTGTGTACATGAATATAAGGGCCCCGGCCACGGCCAGTGGTACCGTGAGCATGATCACCAGCGGGTCTTTGAAACTTTCGAACTGTGCGGCCAGGATCAGGTAGATCAGCACGATGGCCAGAATGAAGGCGAAGAGCAGACTGGAGGCACTCTCCCGGAAGTCTTTCGAGTCACCGCTCAGGGCCGTGCGGAACGTGTCGTCTAGTGTTTCTTCGGCAATGCGGTCCATTTCGGCCAGGCCCTGCCCGATGGTTTTCCCTTTAGCCAGACCGGCCGAGACCGTGGCCGACAGGAACCGATTGTAGTGGTAAAGCTGGGGGGGGGCTGTGCTTTCGATTACATCCACCAGGTTGTCCAATTGGATCATCTCTCCCTCGTCGCTGCGGATGTAGAGGGCTTTGATGTCGGAGGGTTTGTT
>CALYBN010000049.1 GCA_944414825.1 uncultured Rikenellaceae bacterium | reverse complement strand
GTATTCTCGAGGACTCCCTTTTCACGTAATTTGTCCACGATCAGCCCCACGGCCTTATCCAGCCGGGTGACCATGGCTGCATAGGTGGCGCGAGGTTTGGGTTGCGAACCGTAGCCTTTCCCCTTTTTATTCACATAGGGCTTCTCTTCGAACATACCGTCGTATTCACCCAGTTCCCCTTCGGGGACGATCAGTTCGGCGTGCGGAATGGTCGGAGTGAAATAGAGAAAAAACGGTCCCGAAGCACTGCGATCAATAAAATCGAGTGCCTTCTCCACAATCAGGTCGTGAGAATAGACCTTGCCGCCAAGATTAACCTTCTGGCCATTCTCCCATAGAAACGGAGGATAATACTTATGGGCCTTCCCCTGGCCGAGGTAGCCGAAAAAGTAGTCGAACCCGTGGCGATCGGGAGCTCCCTCACTACCGGGACCGCCCAGCCCCCACTTGCCGACGCACCCTGTGGCATAATGCTGCGTCTTGAGGATATCGGCCACGGTGGTCTCTCCGGCAGCCAGCGGGTAATCATACCCGGGGACGTCCCCCTCCTTGCTGCCGCGATTTCCCCGGATATAGGCATGACCCATATCCTTGCCCGTAAGCAACGCGCAGCGAGAAGGTGCACTCACCGTAGACCCAGCATAATGATTCAGAAAACGCATCCCATCCCGGGCGAGTTGGTCGATATTGGGCGTTTTGATCACCTGCTGTCCATAGCACCCCAGGTCGCCGATTCCCAAATCATCGGCCAGGATATAAACGATATTAGGCTTTTGGGAGGCCGGGGTCGCTTTGGAAATTTGAGAGTCCTCGGCCTGACAGGCACCCACGGGAGTCAACAGGACTCCACACAAAATCAATCGATTCATAGTCTTGGAATTATTTTTCGTCTGCCACCTCCCATTTGGATTTGTCTTTGCTGGGGTCGGCCTTGGGATTCGGAACCGGCATCTGGGCTCCGACCTCCGTGCGCCACCTTTTGAGCATTTTGTACATCTGCTCGGTACGTTTCTTTTCCGTAGAAGCCAGGTTCTGGCTTTCGCCGATGTCTTCCTTCAGGTTATACAACTCGAGAGAGTTGTCAGACAGTTGTTCGATCAGTTTCCAGGGACCCAGCCGCACGGCCGAGTAGGTACGCGAACCACCGTTGTGGTTATGCGGATAGTGCCAGAAGAGCGGGCGCTCCTCCAGTTTCTCTCCCTCAAACAGCGGGAGCAGCGAAACGCCATCGATTTTAGACAGTTGCTCGGAATGTACGATATCCATACATGTAGCAGGAATGTCCATCGTAATGACCGGCTGGTCGCAGGTCGTACCGGGAGCGATATGGCCCTGCCAGAAGGCAATCATCGGTACTCGCACGCCGCCCTCGTAGGCACTACCTTTCCCCTCGCGGAAGGGATTGTTGCGGATCACGCGGCACAAGGCGCCATTGTCCGAAACAAAGATCACCAGCGTATTATCCAGCTGCTCTGAACGTCGCAGAGCGGCCATGATGGCTCCGACACTTTCGTCGACACTTTCGACCATAGCTGCATAGGTCGGGTTCTGCTGGAAATAGTCTGTACGAAGACGTTCGGTGTACATCTCGATCTTGTCCTGCTTGGCCATCAGCGGCGTATGGACTGCATAGTGGGCCAAGTAGAGGAAGAACGGTTTAGAGGGTTTCTGCTCGATGAGCGAAACGGCCTCTGCCGTGAGACGGTCGGTAAGGTATTCGTTCTCAGGGCCATCCGGCAGGTTGCGCAGACAATAGGGCGGGAAATACTTCCCGCATTCGACCTTCTCGCCCCGGTCTCCGGGATCATCCTTACCTCCTACGCCTATTACCCGGTCGAAACCTTGTTTGTCAGGGCCGAAACCACTTTTGCCGTCCAGGTGCCACTTGCCGACATGCCAGGTAGTGTAGCCCGCCTCGCGGAGTACTTCAGCCACGGTAGTCTCCTCCAGTGGAAGGTATTTCGTCCAGTCGGGCGGCGACATCGGGGCATACTTAAAGTTCTGGCCTGGGATCCAGTCCGTCAGGTGAAGCCGGGCCGGATACTTCCCGGTCATCATCGCTGCCCGGGTCGGAGAGCTGACCGTACAGGCTGAATATGCACTCGTAAAGTGCATCCCTGCCCGTGCAAGCGAATCGATATTGGGCGTACGGTGGTAGAGGCTACCGTCACACGCAATATCCGTGTAGCCCATGTCGTCGATTAGGATGACGATGATGTTGGGGGTATCCGAAGCTGAAGCATTTGCCGAAGCACAAGGAGTCATACAGGAACCCAACAGCAGCAAGGGTAGACCGTAAGATAATGGCTGGTTCATATTTCCTTTCTATTTTTTATTTTTCCCAGACTTGTTTTTCTTTGAGCCCTGTTCTTTTTTCGCCTTCTCCAGATCCATTGCCATCTCTTCCGGAGTTTTGATCGTTGGCAGCGGAGCCTGAGTCTTGTCGATCCAAACCAGCAGGTCATCCAGCAGTTCATCCCGGACGGCCTTATTGGTCGTTGCCAGGTCATGTTGCTCGGACGGGTCGTCCTTCAAATTGTAAAGTTCCACGCAATGGTTCGTATCGATCTGCTTGCGACCGCCGTCCAGCATCCACTCCTCGAAGAAGAGCGTCAACTTCCAATCCCCCTTGCGGATCACGGCCGAGGGGCGTTGACGGAAAATCTGATCGCGACCTCCGGGGCAGGGTTTGTCAAGATAGCCGGGGAAGTACCAGAAGAGCGATTCGCGTTTCAACCCTTTTTCCGCTCCGGAAACCAGTCCCTTGAGCGAAACCCCGTCGAGAATCTTGCCTTTGGGCGCTTTGGCCCCGGCGTAATCCAGAAATGTCGGATAGAAATCGATATTCATCACCGGAATGTCATATTCCACATTCCGTTGACCGCTTGGGTCGTAGATGAACATCGGGACCCGGATCCCGCCCTCGTACAGGCATCCTTTGAAGCCACGCAGCGGGGCCTGAGAGGTTTTCGGGACACCGCCGTTGTCCGATGTGAAGACGATCAGGGTATTGTCTGCCACACCCGCCTCGCGGAGCGTCCCGAGTAGTTGTTTCACGGCATCGTCCACATGTTTGATCATGGCGGCATAGACCACCTCGTGATGCTGC
Source organism: uncultured Rikenellaceae bacterium (assembly GCA_944414825.1). Classification (GTDB taxonomy): domain Bacteria; phylum Bacteroidota; class Bacteroidia; order Bacteroidales; family Rikenellaceae; genus CALYBN01. The sequence continues at coordinate 20,721 of CALYBN010000049.1, read as the reverse complement.
GCACCGGGTTGTTTGCGGGAGAAGTAATCGATATATTCCTGGCGGGCCTGCCACTGCTCGTGCACGGCATGGAAGGCCATGTAAGCAAAGAACGGCTTGTCGGACTGAGCCGAAGAGGTAATGAAATCCTCTATGACACCGATCTCCTTGAAGATATTTTTCGGGTCGTTGGTCTCGGCAAACATCTCTTTGGAGGGAGCCTTATCCTCCCCATCGATGTCAAACCCCCGTTTCCCGGGGACGTAGTCTCCCGTTGACCCGAGGTGCCACTTGCCGGAGATCGCCGTCGTATAACCCGCTCCACGCATGGCATCGGCGATGGTAACCTCATCCAGCGGCAGGCTGTTGGTATTGGGATAGGGCTTCAGTCGCATCTGCTCTTGAGGACCGCGATGTGTATCGAAAACAGCGAAAACCCCATGGCGCGGTGTGTACTGTCCCGTGATCATGCAGGCCCGGCTGGGAGCGCTGTTGCCTGCCGAAGCATAGGCATTGGAGAAACGCACCGACAGACGCGACAATGAATCCAGCGTTGGGGTCTCGTAAAAATCACTCCCCGTGAACCCCGTATCCTTAAAGCCCATATCGTCGACGAACAGTAACAGAATGTTGGGTTGTTTCGGGGTTTGAGCCGTTTGCCAGGCTGCATGAAGCGGGAGAACCCCGCTTCCTGCAATACCAGCCCATGCAAGTAATGAAATGGTTTTCATATATTACAGAATCTTATTTATGAGGGAATTTTACAAACTGAGGATAAAGATACGAACTTTCGGCAGAAATTTGCCACTCGGCCGGATCCCAATCCAGATAGTTCGACATATTCTGCATCTCCTCGGCACTCCGTGCGGTAGCTCCATCTTGTGTGCCGACCTGAAGCGTATTCAGGTAATAACATCCCGAAATGGCAGGAGAAGAGTCTTTCTGAATAACACCTACAATGGCATTCACCGTAGCCGAAACTATTTCTCCAATGTTGTAGCAACGGGTAACCATGTCTGCTTTTGAAGCATTACTTATCTGGCCGACAATACCTCCCGCAAAAGTTTGAGAAGAGATCTTGCCTGTATTGTAACAATCCATAACGTAACCCGTACCAGTTGTCATATGCGTAATACCTGCGGCAGATTCCCCATTGGCGGTAATGGTACCTGTATTATAGCAATATTGGATATAGGCTTTCGCGTTATTGAAGGTACGCCCGGAGATCCCAGCAACGTTTTTCTCTCCGATGACCTCTCCCGAATTGGAGCAATAGGTGATCGATTTCTCTCCGATTCCTCCTGTAATACCACCAACTTGCTGTCCGGCAATGACCGTTCCTGAATTCGTACAGTAGCTCATGCTGCCTTTGTTCAAATAGCCACAAACCCCACCTATGTTCGAAAGACCCGTTGCATCGACCTTGGTGCCGATATTATCACAATAGGTGATGAGGGCATTACTGTTGGTGGTTTCGCCAATCAGACCTCCATGGCGGTTATTTTCTGTACGGGTCACGCTACCGCCTTCGACAGTACAATAAGAGGCTGTACCGCTCAAGGCGCCGATCAAGGCAGCCGAACCTACAGAACCGGTCCCCGCAATATTCACCAGAGGATTCTTCAGATGGACTTTGGTGATTGTGCCGGAGACTTCGCTAAACATACCACCGTAGCTATCCGTGCTGTAGATCATCGTAAGATTGTCGATCGATTTATCGTTACCATCATAAGTACCGCTGAAAGTACCGGTAATGGAGGTGAAGTTACCGTTTTCGGCCACTCCATCATCATTGAATCCGGCCAGGTCGATGTCGGCTCCCTGCAGGAAGTATTTATCCGGAGCCTGCCGAACATTATGCAGGTGGCGACGAGTTGTTATGACATAAGGCGAGGACGCCGAAGAGCCGTCACCGCTTGTCACGTCGAACATCGTATTGGTAACCATCGGTTCGCTCTCCAGGGGATAGTCCGGATCGTCGGTCACGGCTTCGATCTTGACGCGCACGTTGCGGACGCCCAGTCCGGCAAACAGGTTGTTGGATTTATCAGGCAGGAATGTGTATTCCCGGCTGGCCGTGTCAATGATCGGATCACTCTCAGCCAGCACCGTATCATCGTTGTCGCTCAGCACCGTGATCTTATAACCTCTGACGCCGAAGATGCCGTTCCAGTTGAGGCGCAGTGTATCCTCTACCTCGGCCAATACCGGGGTGAAAGGCTCGATCGTGCCGCGTTGGGCAATTTCAAACGTCTCGGTCTCACCTTGATGTTGGAACTCTACCACAGCATTGCGGAGCACACCGGTCGTATTCCGGTCGAGGGTTACGGTCAGCGTCGTGATGCCCTCCGTGCCGGAGGTCTGTGAGAGATGGCACCAACTGCCTTCGCTCCCGGCGACCGCGGCACTCCAGTCGCCCAAGGCGGCAACCTCCAGTGAATATTCTGTCCGGAACATTCCGGCTTCGGCTTTGGAGGAAGAAAGCAGTGGAGCACCATCCTGGTGTACTGGGATACTCTTGATTTCACCATTGAGGTTGATCTCGATGGTGGTCGAACGGTCGTTAACTCCAGAGTTATATTCGGCCTTGAGCAGAATACGACCATCGCCGTAATCCGAGACCGGATTAACCGTCAACCAGGAGTCTGCTGCTTTTGCCGTCCAGTCCGAGTTGGAGGTCACTTTAAAAGAGGTTTGGGCGGCATCCCGCGGAATCTGCAATTCGGAAAGGGGCTCGCCGTTATCATCGTACACAATGAATTCGGGTGCACCTGATTCCACCTGAGGTTGGAAGAAATATTCCTCCTCAGCGCAGGAGTGCAACAGGAACACACAAAGTGTCAAAATACCAACTAAGGAAGTGTATGTGCGTTTCATGGGAAAGTTTTTAAGGTTTTTCGATCATTATTCAGTAAAGGGTTCAAGTCGGAAAAGCTGGCTGTCTTTAGCTCCGATCGTTTGGACCGTGCGGTCGGCGATCGTCAGCGTGCGTCCACTCCAGAGTTCGGTGGCTCGGTATGATGTTCCGGGAGAGAGCCCCAGCCGTTCCAAGTCAAAGGTATAGTCGTAGGCCGTTTTGTCGTAATTAAACAGAGCCAGGTAGCTGCTGCCGTCGTCGCACAGCCAGATGAAGGCATTGGAGGCTTTATCCGAACCGTGTTCCACCGGGCGGAAGTTGCTCCGGGAGGCTGCCAGGGTACAGATCGCCGGGTTGCCCAGCATCCGGCGGGCACGCTCCTTGGTACGCGGATCTCCACCCTGTGAAAAATCATCACCCAGCAGGAAAAGTCCCGTCACGATGCCCGAAGTAAGTCGTGCCCGGTTCTCCCCTTCGGAGACCCCTTCCAGCACCAGATGGTCCGGATCATTGTAGCAGTAGACATGTGAGAGCCACCAGCCGTAGGTCGTAGCGTTGAGCGTATATTCGGTCTGTTTGATCTTGTGCCATGCATCACAGGCGATCCGGCGCGAGTGGACGTAACATCCGGGCAGCAGCGGCGAAATGGCTGCCGTCACGTAGAGATCGTCTCCGATCAGCTCGCGGAGTTGCTTCATCGCGTAGTTGTAGGCCTGCATACCTGTCTGGATGCTCTTGTCGTAGTAATTGTCCGCCTCCACGGATGCCGTGGTGAGGAAGTCGATCTTGAGATACTCGAATCCGAGCGACTTGATCCGCTCCACGGCGCGCTTCCGGCGGGCAATGACGGCCGGATGCGATGGGTCGAGGCAGGCGGCTTTGGCGATGGGGCGCTGGATCACGCCGTGGGCTCGCAGCACAGCGTCGGCATAGGTGTACTCCGGCATCTCCGGGATGGGCCGATCGCAGTTCTGGCTGAAATAACCCCATGGCGAAAGGTAGGCTCCGGGGATCTGTCCATTCTCTTTACACTTTTGGACAAAGGCCCGCAGCTCGTCATCCGAGAAACGGTTCCACCCCGAATCGACATCCGTATAAAAGACCCCGTCCTCGCTCCGTACACCGGGAAGTTCGCTGTGGACAAAATCCGACACCTGGCAGAGTTTCTCTGGCGTGACGTCGAATTTCAGTTTTCCCCAGCTGTTCCATCCCACAGGTTTGCCGCGATTCCAGGATCTACGGCCGGCCGTCGCGGCATTGAGGTCGCCGTAGTGTTCCATGCCGGAGCGCCAGTCATCGTAACAGCCGACCATCACCCGTGCTGACCGGATGCACGATCCCGATACCTCGCCATGGGGGAGCGTATCGCGGGTAGTCAAAGAGGTTACGCCACTCGTAATGCGAAGGCGGTTGTCCGCGAGATAGCTGACCCCGGTTTTCCAGGTGTCGTGGTCGATCGAGCCGGCAACTACACCCCGGCGGGTGTGATTATCATAGATGGCCCCGACTTCGCATCCGGTTCCGGTGCTGTCGCTACTGAGCACCCGGTAGCGGATCCACTTGTCGTTGTCGAACGGAACGACAAGTTTGCGGACGTTGTCTCCTCCGAGGAACTCCGGCGACAGTGTCCCCTCGAACACCTCGATACTGCGTCGACGGACCGGTTCCGTGGTCCGGGAGCAGAGTTCCGTCCAGGTCAGAAAGCAGGGATCGTCGTCTGAGAACTCAAACACCCGGCGCAAGATTGTGGATGCGTCTTGGCGGGAAACGACAAACCGTTCCGAAGAGTTCTCCTCCACGGTCACCTCACTGCCCGGAAGAAGTACCACATCCCGGAAGACCAGCTGGCCGTCATAGTGCAGTTGAGCCCTGTTTTGTCCCGGATCGAACGACACACGCCAGCCCTCGCCGCGGCACGATGTGGCCATGGCGATCAGAAGGCAGGTAAACAGACAGATCACTCGGTTCATTGATCGAGAAATTTTAGATTTCAGTTAACTCCAGAACTGCGCTTTCGCCGGCATTGCGGATCAGAATCTTGATTCCGTATTTCATCAGGAAATCTCCGGAGAAGGTCTCCCCTTCGCATTGGATCGCAGGACGCGTACTATCCGTCTTCCCCGGTTTGGGGGCAGGCATCAGTTCCGTGACCCGATATTGTTTATCCGGATCGAGTCCCTGGAGACGAACATGCGGATAGTCCTCCCGGTAGTGATACCGCAGGCTGTAAGCAAACAGTACAGCTTTGGACTGATCCTCCGAGACGTACATCATCGAAGCCCGATCCGTATCATCGTAGGGCGAAATCAACCGATAGAGGTCGCCCAACTGGACCACATCCCGGATCCGTTTATAGGTCTCAATGCCGCGTCGTGTCCACTCCAGTTCTTCGGGCGTGAGCAGTTTGGGTTGAAGCTCGACTCCCAGACGTTGCGACATGGCCACGTCGAACCGGAACTTGATCGAAGAGACGTTCTTCGTCTGGTGGTTCGGCGAGAAGGAGACATGGGAACCAATAGCCATGGACGGGAAGATCTGGCTGAAGCCCCAGTTGATGAAGATCCGCGAGTAGGCATCCGTATTGTCGCTGCCCCAGAATTCGTGGTGGTATTTCAGTGCACCGTAATCCGCACGGCCGCCGCCCGAGGAGCAGGCCTGGAAGATGACGTCCGGGAACTCCTCGCTGAGTCGTTCATAAACGCCATACAGACCGCGGATGTAGTCGATCCAGAAGTGGCTCTGTCGATCGGCAGGCAGGTAGGCCGAGCCGAAATTCTCGACATGGCGGTTTGCATCCCACTTGATGTAGGCAATGCCCGGATTTTCGCGAAGCACTCCGGAAACCGTATTGTAAACAAACTCCTGCACAGCCGGATTGCTTAAATCCAGAAGCAGTTGGTTGCGCATCAGAATCGGCTCGCGATTGGGTGTGCCCACGATCCAATCGGGGTGTTTTTCGGCCAGTTCGCTCTTGGGGTTGACCATCTCCGGCTCCACCCAGAGGCCAAACCCCAGACCCCGGGCATGGGCATGATCGATCAGCGTCTTCAGGCCGCCCGGGAGTTTCTTGCGGTTGACCTGCCAGTCGCCCAGACCGGCCTTGTCGTTGTTGCGCGGATATTTTTCCCCGAACCAGCCATCATCGAGCACGAAAAGCTCCACGCCCATCGAGGCGGCATCGTCGATCATTTTAAGGATGGTCTGCTCATCGAACGAGAAGTAGGCCCCTTCCCAACTGTTCAGCACCACGGGACGTGGCATCGTACCATCTTGTATTCCATATTTACGGGCCCAGCGGTGCAGGTTGCGGCTAGCCTCACCCGTCCCGCAATCGCTGTAGGCAAGAATCAGCTCCGGGGAGGAGAACGTCGCTCCCGGATCGAGCGGATAGTCCGACAAAAAGTCGTTCCGGCCGCCCAAAATATGCAATCGATTCAGATTGTCAACCTCAAACGAAAGTTTATAATTGCCGCTCCAGGCTACAGTCCCGATGATCGCCTCTCCGCAATTCTCCTCGGCCGGGTGGCTGACGGAGATGATGAACGAGGGATTTTCGCTCTGAGTGGTCCGGACACCTTTCTTGGAATCGATTACCTTGATTCCCTGCGAAAGTTTGTCCTCCTTCATCTGCATCTCGGCCGACCAGGCCCCATAGAAGTGGGTCAGGAAGAACTCTCCGGGAGGCAATACCAGATAGCCCGAAGCCAGACCGTCGAGTCGTACCGATCCCGTCTCGTCATTGCGGATCACAGATCGGCAGGTCAGGATATTCTCCTTCTGGTAGGCCGTATAAAACAGAGTGACCTGCAGGGGATAGGCCGGGTCTTTGAGCACCACCTCCGTAACTACGATGTTCGCATCCTGCGACGGAAGCACACGATGGGAATCATAGAGCAGAAGGGTTGTCATATTCCCGTCCGAGTGGATAAGCCGCAAGGCTGTTTCGTTGGTATTGCCGTTCCCAAAAGCTGAATAGGCTTCGGCATCGGTATTTTTATTCGTTTTCTGGGGGTCGTTTGGGAGCAGGGATGCGGGAGTGGAGAGCCGGCTCCCGAAATATTTCTGGAAGACCGTCCCGTCGTTGTCCACAACCAAATAATACCCCGTCTGTTCGCATTCAATCGGAATCAGCACCTGTCGGACCGTAGTTGCGAGCGTCAAAACCACGCTCCCACATAAGGTTAAGATCAACTTGCGCATAGCTTTTATGATACTTCGATTCGCATTACTATTCGTCTCCTAGATCTTCCTCTATTTCAGCGGGTTTCCAGCCCGGATTCTGCCGGTAATCCGGATTCGACACAACGTTCATCTCCGCTTGCGGAATGGGGAACAGGATATGGTAAGGCTGAACGTTAACGTCGTATCGGGTATCATAGATATCCGTGGCAAGAATATGCTCTTTGAACGTTTCATTTCCAAGCGCATTGCCGAGTTCCGTCAAACGGGTCTTCATTTGGTCGATGGCATAGAGCAACCGAGAGGTTCGAAGCAAATCAGTGCGTCGCATCCCTTCAAAGCAGAATTCCCGAAGCCGTTCATCCATCATCTCATCCATCATCTCATCCTGCGTAGCAAAATCGCCAGGTTTGAGGTCCCGCAAATATTCGGGATTTGCCGTACCGCGTGCCCGCTCACGAACCTTGTTCCAGGCATCATAAGCCTCGGAATCATTCAGGTTGAGCATCGCTGCGGCCTCCGCCAGAATCAGATAAATCTCCGAGTAGCGCATGATCGGATGATTCATCGGAGTGTTTTGCCACGTAAATCCCGGCATATCAGATTGACGCAGATTAAATTTAAAACAAGACCAATTTGAGACATCGCCTTTAAGATTGTTATTCGGACTGCCGTCCTCTCCTTCTTTGGTTTTCAGATCAAATGTGGCAATACTAGTTCCGAATCTAATATCCTCTGTCTGAAATGATTTGATAGTCCCTTTACTCTCATCCACACTAAGGGCGGTATGGCCAAATACACAGAGAGCAAGATAGGCTGAAGGACGGCAATAGTTACGTCCGGCCCATCCGTTCGTTCCATAACCCATACCATTCCCTCCGGACGGACCGCCCATCTTAACCCATCCATTACCTGGTCCTCCGATCGAGAAATTGACGTCGAAGATAATCTCCGCGTTATACTTGTTATGCCAATCGAAAACAGCCGTGTAGTCGTCCAATAAATCATAGTTTCCATACTTAATAACCTCCTGGGCATTTTCTTTGGCCAGTTGATAGTAGGTCCGATCGTCAAAAGACTCATAGCCGGCCACACCCCAATGCGATCCGGAGGCCATGGTCAGATAGATTCGGGCAGCCATACCGAAAGCCGCATACTTGGATGCTCGTCCTTTCTTAGAAATAGATTCCTTGGGCGGGAGATATTTCTTTGCAAATTCAATATCCGCAACAACCTGCTTATAGACATCGGCTACGGAACTGCGGGTCAAGTTCCGCTCCGTGACTGAAGCAAACGACGGGGGATCGGTACTCAGGCGAACGTCTCCCCACAACTGTACCAACGTAAAGTAATAGTAAGCTCGCAAAAAAGAGGCTTCGGCCAGAAAAGAATTGCGGGTAGCGGAGTCAAGCTGCATTCGACTAATGTTGTAGATAACATCATTACAACGGATCACTCCATTATAAAGATTGGAATACAAGCCGGAAATATGGGTATCGCCAGCCGTATGCGAAAAATTACTCACACGGAAGAAATTGTTATTGATCTTGCCACTAAAGTAGCAGCGTGCTTCATCCGTACCATAGACCATCAATCCCTGCCACTTGTTTCTGAATCCCTCTTTGGCTGAGAGACTGTTATAGCATCCCATTACGGCTAAATCTGCCTGTTCGAAAGTTTTATACATATCGTCGCCAGCGACCGACGAATATACGTTTTCTTCAAGAAAACTTGAACAGGAACTCAAAACAAGCAAAAATACTGGAAGAATATATCTGATTTTCATATCATTGTTTGCATTTGGATTAAAAACTGAAATTGAACCCGAATGTAATCATTTTGCAGCGGGGATAAGCATCGTAGTCGTATCCGGCAATCATACTGCCATAGCCATCCGGGTCAATATTGACTTCAGGATCTGAGCCCGAATAGCGTGTCCACAACCAGAGATTCGAAGCCGAAACGTAAACCGATGCTGAACGGATGCCGATCTTATCATTGAACTTCCGAGGCAGAGAGTAAGTTAATTTCACATTGCTCAGACGCAAATAGGAACCATCCTCGAGCCAGGAGTCCTGCATTTGGTAGGTACTGGTATAACCGGCTCGCGGCATGGTGTTGGAGGGATTACCGGTACCCGGTATGGCAACAGGTTGGCCATCCACCAGTTTGACCGTTCCGTCAGGATTGGTCTCCCAGTCGGGACCAACCCAGCGAGCAGAAATCGTGGTTGAACGGTTCTCATTAGAGGCCATATCTTCCAACACACTACGTGTTCCGTTAAAGAGCTTGGCTCCGTAGCTGTATTCGAACATGAAGCGAAGATCGAAGTTACGGAAAGTGAAACCGGTCGAGAAACCTCCGTAGAATTTGGGTTGCGAATTGCCCAATACTACTCGGTCGTCTTCATTGATCACGTTGTTGTGGTCTTGATCTACGAATTTCCAATCTCCTGCCGCAGGCGTAGTTCCTTGCACGGTAGTAAACTTCTCCAGATCGGGATCGCCGTATTGGAAGATACCGTCAGTCTGATAGCCGAACCAACTTCCCAGAGGTTCGCCAGTTTTGACAATGATGTGATCTTTGGCCGTATTATAAATACCAAGTGATTTATAAAAATAGTTGGTTGACCCGAGCGAAAGTACCATATTCTTATTAGTCGCAAAGTTGAGATCGAAATCCCATCCCAACTTATTCTCCGTACGGCTCGCAGCAAGAATCTGTGCGTTCAACGTAACCTCAACTCCTCGATTGAGAACTTTCCCGATATTCATCAGCGTCGACGAAAAACCGGAGGAGATGGCGGTCGGCACGCTCAGCAACAAGTCATGAGTAACTTTATAGTAATAATCCACACTAAGCGACAGGCGGTTATTAAAAAATCCGGCTTCCAAACCTGCATCGAACTGATTCGTTGTTTCCCAGGTAAGATTGTCGTTAGCCACGTTGTTCAGGTAGAAGGCCGGAGTGATTGCATCATTAAAGGCCAGCGTAGAGAGGGAATAGATCGCTTTAGAACGGTTAAGACCAATCTCCTGGTTACCGGTTTGGCCGTAACTGGTGCGAAGTTTCAAATTACTAATTACGCGACTGTTCTTCAAGAACTTCTCTTCCGAGATTCGCCATGCAAACGCTGCCGAGGGAAAATAACCCCATTGGTGCCCTGGTGCGAAACGCGAAGAACCGTCGGCACGAAGGCTGGCTGTGAAGAGATAGCGATCTTTATATCCATAATTCACGCGTCCCAGAAACGACATCAAACTCCATTCCCCGACATTAGATTTCGGCTGTACGAACTCCGTCCCTATACTGATATCATTCAGTCCCAAACCCTCATAAGGGAAATTTTGGGCATTGGCCTGATAGGTCTCCTTGCGGTTAGACTGGAGCGTCATTCCGGCCATAACGTTGATAGAGTGTTTTTTGCGGAATGTTCTATTGTATGTCAGGATATTCTCATTGAGAAATTCCACCATGTCGATACTGCCGATTCGAGCCTTGCCGTTGACATTCTTGCCAATCCCCGTAGTACTGCCGAAGTACTGGCTCTGTTTGACTGCATTGATTCGGGCTCCAAGTGAAGATTTAAAAGACAACCCCCGAGCAATGTTAAATGTCAGGGTATTATTCGTAATAAAGGAGCGGGAGAGCTTCTCCAGAACAGCATCCCGCAACAATACGTAAGGATTGGCTGAAGGGATCGTTTCATCGTCTTCACCTCCCTCTTCATCATCGAAAAACTTAATCTCTTCAAGCCCTACGTCTGGACTGTATCGGGCAGCTCGTACAAAAATTCCTGTACCATTCGTCTCGGCAGATCCGTTGGCTTGTGTGATGCCGTTGTGTTTCATCCAGGAGAATGTATTGTTCGTGCCGAAGGTGAGCCATTTGCGAATCTTGTGCTGTACGTTGAATCGTCCATTGAATCGCTCCAGATCCGTATTTTTAACCACACCGGCCACGTTCATATAGTCTCCCGTGACGATGTAACTGGTAGACTCACTGCCTCCCGTGACCGAAATCTGATGCTTGGTCGTATGTCCCAAACGGAAAATAGCCCTTTGCCAATTGGTATTGTTCTGTGCACTCCAGTCAACCTGGGAGAGGCTGTCCAGCGTTGTCACATATTTCATCCAGCGGTTATTATCAAAAATATTATTACCGGTAGGACTGCTCGCGTACCGCGATTTCTCATTCTTGAAAAGCTGCAATTCCTTATTACTTAACACCGGCAACTCCTGAGGACGCAACGAAACAGAATAGTAGCCCGAATAGGAGACGCGTGTTTTGCCCTTATCGGCCTGCTTGGTGGTAATGAGCACCACGCCATTGGCTCCACGGGAACCGTAAATAGCCGTAGCCGAGGCATCTTTAAGGATATTGATGCTCTCGATGTCTTCGGGGTTGAGTTCGGCCAAGGGATTGGTCGTTCCGCCAATACCTCCCATGCTTCCCATGGAAACATCCGACGTATTATTCATGATAGGAAAACCGTCGATCACATAAAGCGGCTCTGAGGAGGCGTTGATGGACGTCCCTCCTCTGATCCGGACACTGATACCTGCTCCCGGAGCTCCATCCGACGAGGTGATTTTCACACCGGCAATACGGCCGCGCAACAGGTCGTCGATGCTCGTGGCTACCCGGCCCTCGATATCTTCAGTTCCAAGCGAAGCTACAGCTCCTGTCACATCGCTACGTCGGGCATGACCGTATCCGATCGCCACGACCTCTTCCATCATGATGGCATCCTCTTCCAAAAAAATCTCAAGCGGTTTGGAGTTGTTAATGATTTGTTCGACCGATTTGTATCCCATCGAAGAGATGACCAGTTTGGCCCCTTTGGGGACCTCGAGCGTAAAAGTACCCTTTGCGTTGGTAACCGTTCCCTTACTCTTCCCCTGAATAACAACGGTAGCTCCGACCACAGGCGTCCGATCTGTCAGCGTCATGACTGTCCCTGTTATTTTCAGCGTCTGTCCATAACTTTGCGGGACAAATACGAAAAAACAAAACAGTAAAATCAGCCATCGTAAAATGAGGTTGAATTTCATCATATATTTTAGAGTTTTAAGTTGAAGTAGCTTTAAGTATACAAAGGAATAATTTTAACGGCGTATCGAAGGATACATTATGTAACAATCTGGGGCCCGGCAGGTAACATGAATTATGGTTTAAACAAATAAAAAAATTATATTTGTTTATACTAATCTTGGCTCACTCATATCAAATCTTCTGCTTCGATGAACCGACTTTTTATCGTGGTGACGTTGCTTTTACTCCCTGGTCTCTTACAAGCTCAACTTATACGAAGTGAAGTATTGTCAATCGAAAACGGGCTTTCGCAAAGTGACATCACATATATCTATCAGGATCGCACCGGCTTCATGTGGTTCGCTACCAACAACGGTCTGAACCGTTACGACGGCTACCGGATTGTTACCTATAAAAATGCCCCTAATAGTTCGGGGTCTGTCTCCAGTAACGTCATTTTTTGCATGGCTGAAGATTTAGAGGGCCATCTTTGGATCGGGTCGCGATACGGAATTGATTGTTATAATCCTGTAACCGAACAGTTCCAATCCTACCAAGAGGTAATCCTCGAATCAGGAGCCAAAATCCCATTACTTCGAGCCCGGGCCATAACCCTTACTCAGGAGGGCGATCTATGGATTGGGGTGAGTGGTAATCTTTGCAAGTTTGATCGTGAAAAGAATCAGTTTAAGGTTTGTGGGCAAAATGACTTAATCTATTTTGAATCATTCAGTAGCATTAATGATTTGAGAGAGGATTTTTCCGGTAATTTAATGATCGCTTCCGACAAAGGGATATTTCTGTATGACCCTCAACAGGAAATGTGTCAGAAATTAATGGCCATGAAAAGTTCTTGCCTGTACCGCGATGATTCTAACTTCCAATTTCTGGCCGGAACCAAACACGGAATATTCGCTATTGATCGATATGGAAATGTTCTCGGGAACATATTTCCCCTTCGAGAAACGATTTCTTCGATTTTGCGAGACTCTCAAGGGCTGTTATGGGTCGGCACTCGCGGAGATGGACTCTATCTATTGAGTCATGACAACAAACTCCTTTCCCATATCGTATACACGGAGAATGATCGTAATTCAATCACCAGTAATGATATTATTTCACTATATGAGGACCGCCACGGTGTCATGTGGGTGGGGACCTCTACTGGGGGAGTTAATGCATTTAGTCTAATATCCCAGCCCTTCCAGAATCTGACAAAAAATTCCTCGACAAAAGATGGCCTGAGTGATAATATTATTCGGGCAATCTATGCTGAAAACGACAACAAAATTTGGCTCGGCACCAAAGAGGGTTATCTCAACTTATGGGATAGAGCAACAGATCGTTGCTATCGATACACTCAAAAAACGAAAAATCCGGCACTGATCAGTGCTCTTGCCCCTTGCGGGGAGGAGAAGCTATGGGTCGGAACGAGTCTGGGTCTAATGTTTTTTGACAAGGAAAAAGGTTCTTTCGTGCAATTCAATGGAGGAGACTCTTTGAATAACACCCATATCAGTAATCTATATATTGACCGAGACAGCTCTCTATTATGCGCCACAGGGAATGGAGTCTTCCGGATTGCAAACGGAAAGGTACAAAGACTTTACTACAAGACCGATTCGACTTTACGTCGCAGCAATATCCGCGTTATATTCCGCGATCGATCGGGAACCTTATGGATCGGCTCGCGAGATCGGGGACTGATTCGGGTTATCGGAGAAAATGACAATTCTCAGGTTACCGAATACATGCATGACCCGAAAGATTCTCGCAGTCTCAGTTCGAACGATATATCTGCGATCTGTGAGGATTCTCTGGGGCGGCTCTGGATCGGGACATGGGGCGGAGGGCTGAATCGGCTGGATGATCCGGCAGAGATGACTTTTACGCATTATACGGAACGCAATGGACTCAGTGACAACGTAATATTCGGAATCTGCGAGGATCGTCTAGGTCGACTCTGGATCAGTACCTACAATGGACTCTCATGTTTCGTTCCACGGACGGAGAATTTCATAGTCTACACGTATGATGATGGCGTACAAAGTAATGAATTCTGCGTAGGAGCCTACTACCAAACCCCTTCGGACATGCTGATGTTCGGCGGAATCGGCGGATTGACCTATTTCCGGCCGGAGGACATTCGGAAGGAGGACTCTCCTCTCAAACTCGCCTTAACCGGAATGTTCATCTACAACCGAGAGGTGAAGGTCGGTCAGAAGGTCAACGGGCGCGTCATACTCAACCGTTCGGTCAGAGAAACAGACAAGATCGTCATCCCATACGGAGTGACCCAGTTCTCGTTTGGCGTATCTTCGTTCAGTTTCATCTCTCCGCAGCGCAACCGTTTCATATACAAGTTGGAGGGATTTGACACGGATTGGACACAAAGTTACGGTCAGACCTCCATCTCGTATTCCAATCTTTCGCCCGGAAAATATACGCTTGTGGTCAACGGTTCAACTCCACGAGGAAAATGGCAACCCGATCCGCTGAAGATCGAAATCGTGGTTGAACCCCCGCTCTGGGCAACATCCTATGCTTATATACTTTATGCCGTACTCTTCTCTGGAGGCGCTTGTTTTTTCATTCGGCGATATCAACGACATTTACAGAACAAACGAATGATCTTCCAGGAAAAACTCCGCGAAGAGAGTCAGCAGGAGATTTACAATGCCAAGATGCAGTTCTACATCAACATCTCCCACGAATTGAGAACCCCGTTAATGCTGGTTACCGGACTGACGGACAAGATCATGGATGTTCTCCGAGGAGAGAATGGCCCCGTAAACAAATATATCAGGGTTCTCAAACGGAATGCTGACGTCCTGATGCACCTGATCAACGAGCTGCTCGATCTGCGGAGAATCGAAACCGGAAATGTCTCGGTAGAGAATCAAGTTCAGGACATCGTGCAGTTCACGCAGACGATCTGCACCTATTTCGAGCAGTTCTGTGAAAGCCGAAACATCGTGATGAATTTCCATAGCGATGTGGATATGCTCAACATGGAGTTCGATCCGGGGAAAACCGAACGGATCATCTACAACCTCCTTTCCAATGCTACGAAGTTCACCCGGGACAATATCTCCGTGACGCTATCGGTCGAGTACGGAACCGGGCAATCGTGGGTGGTGATCTCCGTATCGGACAATGGAGAGGGTATCTCTGAGGCGGACCAGGCTCGGATATTCGAACGATTCTACCAATGTGAATCCAATCGGCAGCAGCATACGGGATCGGGCATCGGGCTGAATCTGGCTGCCGAGTTGGCCCGGCTGCAGCATGGCATCCTGGGGGTAGAAAGTACTCCGAGGTCCGGCTCAACGTTCATCCTACGGCTTCCCATTGCCGAAAGAGGCGGACTCAACGAGGAGGAATCTCTGGAGGAACACAACGACAAACCCCAGATTCTGGTGGTGGACGACAACGAAGATGTCCGTTACTATCTGGAAGAAGTATTGGGGACTGACTACGATGTACGATTGGCAGCCAGTGGTGAGCAGGGATTGGAAATGGCTCTCAGGCTTATCCCCGACCTGATCGTGTGCGACGTGATGATGCCCGGAATCAGCGGAATCGAAATGTGCTCGCGACTGAAAAAGAATCATGACACGAACAATATCCCCATTATCCTGGTTTCGGCCCGTTCGTCGGACGAAACCCGGGTGGAGGGATTGGCCTGCGGGGCTGACGCCTATCTGGTCAAACCCTTCTCAGAGGCCTATCTCAAGGCACAGGTAGCCGTCATATTAAACAACAGGGCTGCTATCCGAGAAAAACTTCGGGTCGAACTGCTCGCCTCACCAAAATCCATGATCATAAAATCGGACAACGACAAACTGTTGGAGAAGGTCGTCTCGTGTATCGAAGCCAACATCTCTAACAGCGAATATGACGTCGAGCAGCTATGTCGCGACCTGAGCGTAAGTCGTATGCAGCTCTATCGCAAGCTGAAACTGATGATCGGGCAGTCGCCCAGCGACTTTATTCGGGACTACCGTCTGCTGCGCGCCGCCGATCTGTTGAAACAGGGGAAACTGACCGTGAGTGAGGTTGCCTTCATGGTGGGATTCAACAATCCGAAATATTTCCGACAGGCTTTCAAACGCAAATATGGTCGTCTGCCCAGCGAATATCTTCATGAGCAGGACGAAAGTTCAGATGAAGGAACAAAAAGTTAATCGGCAAAATTGTGTACTTGTTCCGAGAAAGGACTACTACCGGCCTATCTGCGATTGGGGGGGGGTGAGGTCGCCCATATCAATAGTCTCTTTCTACGTTTGCAATTTTCTGTTCCAACTCGGCTAGCTGGCGCATGTGAAGGATCTTCTTATATTCGATCGGGGTGACTTTGATGAAACGATCGACTGCGTGCTCCCAGTCGTCGAGAAGACAACGAGCCTGCGGACTGCCCGTATAGATATAGTGTTTGGTCAGCAGGGCATGCAGCTCGCGATCATCATAGTGATCCTCAATGAGCGAAAGCTCCACCATCTCCATATTACAGAAATAGTCAAAATTGCCATCCACGTTGAGTACATAGGCTACTCCGCCGCTCATACCGGCTGCAAAGTTGCGCCCGACAGGCCCCAGCACCACAGCGATACCTCCCGTCATATATTCACAACAATGGTCGCCAACACCCTCAACCACGGCCGTCACACCGCTATTCCGCACACAGAACCTCTCGCCCACACGTCCGTTGATATAAACCTCACCGGAGGTAGCCCCGTAGAGGAGTGTATTGCCCGCGATGACGTTCTCCTCGGGAGCAAAAGTCGCATCGGTCGGAGGCGTAACGATGATCTTGCCGCCAGAGAGTCCTTTACCCAGATAGTCGTTGGCATCGCCCTCCAGGGAAAAGGTCACGCCCGGGCAGAGAAATGCCCCGAAGCTCTGACCGGCAGAGCCGCGGAAGGTGAAGCGAACCGTATCGGAGGGTAATCCGGCGCTGCCGTACTTCTCAGTCACGGCGCCGGAAAGCATCGCCCCCATCGCACGGTCGGTATTCTGGATCGGCAACGTAATGGCTACCGGGACTCCCTTCTCGATAGCCGGCAGGGCCATATCGACCAGCATCTTCCCCTTGTCGTTTTCAAAGCCCTGGACGTAACCCTCGATATGACGGATGGCATGTTGTGCACAACCCGCCGGTTGCGCGAGCAGGCTCGAAAGATCCACCTTCGCGATCCTCTGGCTGGCGGCATCGTTCGCCCGGGAGTCGGCCGGGAGTTGCTCCAGAAGGTCCACACGGCCCACAATATCGTTGAGTTTCGTAAAGCCAAGCGCCGCCAGGTATTCGCGGACCTCTTCGGCCAGAAAGTGGAAGAAATTGACCAGGTATTCGGAACGGCCTATAAAATGTTTGCGCAACTCCTCATCCTGCGTGGCAACACCCCGGGGGCAGGTATTGAGATGACACCTGCGCATCATCACGCATCCGAGTACGATCAGCACACTGGTGGCAAAGCCAAACTCCTCGGCCCCGAGCATGGCGGCGATCACGATATCTCGCCCGGTCTTGAACTGTCCGTCGGCCTGAAGTACGACATGTCCCCGAAGGTTGTTCATGACCAGTGTCTGCTGAGCCTCGGAAAGGCCCAGTTCAACCGGCAGCCCGGCATGTCGGATCGAACTCAGCGGGCTGGCTCCCGTACCGCCCTCGGCGCCACTGATCAGGATCATATCCGCCTTGGCTTTGGCGACACCGGCAGCAATGGTCCCAACGCCCGTCTCCGAGACCAGTTTCACGCTGATACGCGCCCGGGGGTTGACGTTCTTCAGGTCGAAGATCAATTGTGCCAGGTCTTCGATGGAATAGATGTCATGGTGGGGCGGCGGCGAGATGAGCGAAATACCCGGAATCGAGTGACGGGTTTTGGCGATCATCTCGTCCACCTTATAGCCGGGAAGTTGGCCGCCCTCGCCGGGTTTGGCTCCCTGGGCAACCTTGATCTGGATCTCATCGGCATTAACCAAGTATTCGGCCGTGACACCGAAGCGTCCCGAAGCCACCTGTTTGATGGCGCTGCGTGCCGAGGTTCCATCTTCACGCGGCTGGAAACGGGCCGGGTCTTCGCCTCCCTCACCGGTATTGCTTTTACCTCCGATCTGATTCATCGCGATCGCGATAGCTTCATGCGCCTCACGGCTGAGCGAACCAAACGACATGGCTCCCGAGACAAACCTCTTGGTGATCTCCGACGCCGGCTCAACCTCCTCCAGCGGGAGCGCTTCTCGTCCCTCTTTGAACCGCATAAGGTCTCGCAAAAATATCGGAGATGACTTCTGGTCCACCAATCGGGTATATTCTTTGAACTTCTTGTAGCTGCCCAGGCGTGTGGAGAGTTGCAGAGCCGCGATCACATCGGGACTCCAGGCATGTTGCTCACCCGTCTTGCGATAGGAATACATACCGCGATTCTCGAGCATATGTTCCTCATCCGAAGGCTCCTCGTCCAGTCCAAAGCCCTCGCGATGGGCCGCAGCCGTCTCCGAAGCGATATCGCGGAGATCTGCCCCGCCGATTTTGGAGTGCGTACCGCTAAAATAGCGGTCGAGTAGCGGCTGGGACAAACCCACCGATTCAAAAATCCGAGCCCCACGGTAGCTGCGGATCGTCGAGATACCCATTTTCGACATCACCTTCAACATACCCTTATTAATGGCCTTCAGGTAGTGCTTCTCCGCTGTCGGGTAGTCCAGTTGCAACTCTTTCTTATCTACAAGGCTTTTCAGCACGGCAAAAGCCATATAGGGGTTCACGGCACTCGCTCCGTAGCCGATCAGCAGGGCAACGTGCATCACCTCGCGCGCTTCGCCCGTCTCCACGATCAGGGCAATCTGAACGCGCTTTTGCTTCTTCATCAAATAATTATGTACCGCCGAAAGCCCCAGCAGCGACGGAATAGGCGCCATCTTGGCGTTCACAGCACGATCACTGAGGAAAAGGTAGTTACACTTGTCATCAACAGCCTGCTCCGCCTCGCGACACATCCGGGCAAGCGCCTCTTCGATCCCGGCAGCTCCTTTTGCCACATCGTAGACCATATCCACCGTACGCGATTCGAAACCTTTGTATTTCAGGTGGCGCAGTTTATCGACATCCTCGTTGGTAAGGACCGGGCTGGTGAGTTTCACGACCTTGCACAGCTCCGGCGAAGGATCAAGCACATCACCGTCTACAGCCCCGATATAGCTCGAAAGCGACATCACCAGTTCCTCGCGGACCGGGTCGATCGGAGGATTGGTCACCTGGGCGAATTGTTGGCGGAAATAACTGAACAGTCGTTGCGGTTTACGCGAGAGAACCGCCAGCGGTGTGTCATTCCCCATCGAAGAGAGTGGTTCGGCAGATGCAGAGCCCATCGGCAGGATCACCTTCTCGACATCCTCCTTCGTATAGCCAAAGGCGCGGAGCAGGCGTCCATAGTGCACCACCCGGCAATCAGCCTTACGCCCGGAACTGATCCGATCGAGCATGATCCGGTTCTGGTCGAGCCAATCACGGTAGGGGTAGGCCGAGGCAAGTTGTTCCTTGACCTCGGCATCATAATAGACGTGCCCTTGTTGCGTATCAACAAGCAGGATCTTGCCCGGGCGCAGGCGTCCCTTCTCCCGAATCTCGGAGGCCGGTATATCCACAACACCCGTCTCGGAGGCGACAACCATCAGATTGTCCTTCGTGATCAGGTAGCGGGCCGGTCGAAGGCCGTTACGGTCGAGCATGCCGCCCGCATAGCGGCCATCGGTAAAGAGCAGGGTCGCCGGACCATCCCACGGGTCCATCCAGATGCTATGATACTCATAGAAACTTTTGAGCCGCGAAGAGATCGGGTTCTTTTCGTTCCAGCTCTCCGGCACCATCATCGCCAGCGCATGCGGCAGGCTAAGGCCGCTCATCACGAAAAACTCCAGCGCATTATCAAGCGACGCGCTATCGCTCATCTCCGGTTGCAGAATGGGACTCAAGGCTGACATCGGACCCAGCTTGTCGGGATGAAGAACGCACTCATGCGCTCCCATCCAGGCACGGTTGCCTCGGATGGTATTGATCTCGCCATTGTGTCCGATCAGGCGGAAGGGCTGTGCCAGATCCCACGTCGGGAAGGTATTGGTACTGAAGCGCGAGTGTACCAGCGTAATCGCACTGGTGAAATAGGGATGCGACAGGTCGAGGTAGTACTCCCGCAACTGGCAGGAGGTAAGCATCCCTTTATAGACGATCGTCCGGGTCGAAAGGCTCGGGATATACCCCGTATTGGGGTGTGCGGGAAAGATTGCGGCGATCTTCCGTTCATAGTATTTCCGGGCTACATAGAGTTTGCGTTCCAGTGCGTCGCCGGCAAAAGGCCCCGTCACCACCAGCTGTTTGATCACGGGTTCGGTAGCTCGCGCCGCCTCCCCCAGAATCTCGCTATTGACCGGGACATCTCGCACATGGGTAAGTTCGAGGCCCATTGCTGTCAGCTCCTCGCCCAGCAATCCGAGGCATCGGTCCTGTGCCGGTGCCTCGCGCGGCAGAAAGATCATTCCAGTGCCGTAACGCCCCCGTTCAGGAAGCGGAATCCCCTGCAACAGGATAAACTCATGGGGAATCTGCACGGTTATGCCGGCTCCGTCACCGGTCTTGTTGTCGGCTCCCTCGGCTCCGCGGTGCTGCATAT